>NZ_JAPYKQ010000013.1:0-149498 GCF_037179625.1 Mesorhizobium sp. Cs1299R1N3
CGCCGACATCGGCATGCTTGTGCTTGACCATGGCGCTCTCGGTCCACGAGGCATTGGCATCCGGCACCGCCTTCAGCGCCATGGCCATCGCCTTGATCACCATGTCGTTGACCGACAGCTTGTAGGCGGGCGCCTCACCCTTCTCGGTCTTCTTCACCGGCGCGGCGGCATTGAGTTGCGTGCGCAGGGCCAGCAGCGCATCGAGTTCGCAGTCGAGCGTCAGGTAGAAATGCGGGATGGTGGTTTTGGCTTCGACCAGGCGCCGCGCGATGGTCTTGCGCATGTTGTCATGCGGAATGAGTTCGTAGGAGCCTTCCTCGAACAGCTTCAGCACCTGGTCGTCCGACATTGGCTTCACCGCCGGCGCGGCGGCTGGTGCGCCAGCCGGAGCCTTGGCGGCGGGCGCTGCCTTGGCACCACCGCCGGCGATCGCGGCATCCACGTCTGCTTTCACCACCCGGCCATGCGGGCCGGTGCCGGTCACGGCCGACACATCGACCCCCGCCTCCTTGGCGACACGGCGTGCGAGCGGCGATGCAAAGGTGCGGTCGCCAGCCGCATGACCATTGGCAGTGGCTGGAGCTGCCGAGGCAGGCTCGGCCTTCGACGCCTCGGTCTTTGGTGTCTCGGCCTTTGATGCCTCGGGCTTTGATGCCTCGGGCTGGGGCGCTTCAGCCTTGGCGGCTTCAGCCTTCGGCGCTTCGGCTTTCGCCGGTGCGGCATCGCCACCGCTTTTGGCGGCAGCGCCCGCATCTTCGCCTTCGGCGGCAAGCACGGCGATCAGCGCGTTGACCTTGACGCCTTCGGTTCCGGCCGGCACGACGAGCTTGGCAACCGTACCCTCATCGACAGCCTCGACCTCCATCGTCGCCTTGTCAGTCTCGATCTCGGCGATGACATCGCCCGGCGAAACCTTGTCGCCTTCCTTGACCAGCCATTTTGACAGATTGCCTTCTTCCATCGTGGGCGACAGGGCCGGCATGGTGATGTTGATAGGCATCGCTCACTCCTGGATGAATTTGAAAAGGCCGCGCATGACGGTCAGCGTGGCGACAATGAACACGGGTGGCAAGACACCGAAATGGTAGCTACCCTTGCCCATCTCGAGGACCATCATGCTGCCGGTCTGGTCGACCTTTGCGGAAGCAGTTGCCACAATAGCAAGAACCAGCGACGCGGCACCGCTGAGCATCAACAAAACCGCATCGAACTTCCCGGTCATCGATCGCACGAAAAATGCGACCACGACAGTGGGAACAATGATGGCTGCCAACGTCCAGAAAGACAGCATCCGCATTGCTCCCTAGCGATATGTGACTGCCTTAACCGCCTCGATGACCTCGCCGACATTCGGCAATGCCAGCTTTTCGAGGTTGGCCGCATAGGGCATCGGCACGTCCTTGCCGGCAATGGTGATGACCGGCGCGTCGAGAAAATCGAAGGCGCGCTGCGAGACCTGGTTGGCGATATGGTCGCCGACCGAATTCTGCGGGTAGCCTTCTTCGACCACGACCAGCCGGTTGGTCTTCTTGACCGAGGCGATGATGGTGTCGAGATCGAGCGGACGAATGGTCCTGAGGTCGATGATCTCGGCATCGATGCCCATGCCGCGCAGCTCGGCTTCGGCCTTGACGGCATAGGTCATGCCGATGCCGAAGGAGACGATGGTGACATCCTTGCCTGCCTTGTGAATACGCGCCTTGCCGATCGGCAGCACGAAGTCGTCCAGCTTCGGCACGTCGAAGGACTGGCCGTAGAGGATCTCGTTCTCGAGGAAGATGATCGGGTTCGGATCGCGGATCGCCGCCTTGAGCAAGCCCTTGGCGTCGGCCGCCGTATACGGCATCACGACCTTCAAGCCTGGAATGTGGCTGTACCAGGCGGCATAGCACTGCGAGTGCTGTGCGGCGACGCGGGCTGCGGCGCCGTTCGGCCCACGGAACACGATCGGCGCGCCCATCTGGCCGCCCGACATATAAAGCGTCTTGGCGGCCGAATTGATGATCTGGTCGATCGCCTGCATGGCGAAGTTGAAGGTCATGAACTCGACGATGGGCTTCAGCCCAGCCATCGCCGCACCGACGCCAACGCCGGCAAAACCATGTTCGGTAATCGGCGTGTCGACGACGCGACGCGGCCCGAATTCCTGCAGCAGGCCTTGCGTGATCTTGTAGGCGCCCTGGTATTCGGCGACTTCCTCGCCCATCACGAAGACATCGCCGTCGCGGCGCATTTCCTCCGCCATGGCATCGCGCAGCGCTTCACGCACCGTGGTCGAGACCATCTCGGTGCCGGCCGGAATATCCGGATCTGCGGCGATTTCCGTTTTCGGTGCGGCCGCGACAGGCGCGGCGGCTGGCTTTGCCACTTCCGCCTTGTCCTCGGCCGGCGCTTCCGCCTTTGCCGCTTCCGCCTTGGCGGGAGCCGCGGACTTGCCGACATCGGCGGCGCTCTCGCCGTCCTGCAGCAGAACGGCGATCGGCGTGTTGACCTTGACGCCTTCGGTGCCGGCGGCGATCAGGATCTTGCCCAACGTGCCTTCATCGACGGCCTCGACTTCCATCGTCGCCTTGTCGGTTTCGATTTCGGCGAGCACGTCACCGGCGACGACCTTGTCCCCCTCGTTCTTCAACCATTTGGAAAGATTGCCCTCTTCCATGGTCGGCGAGAGCGCGGGCATGAGAATTTCGATCGGCATGTCCTGGCCCTCCCTTACAATACGATATCGGTCCAGAGCTCGGACGGATCCGGCTCGGCGTCGTGCTGGGCAAATTCGGCGGCGTCGGCGACGATGTCGCGAACCTCCTTGTCGACGGCCTTGAGTTCGTCCTCGGTTGCCCACTTCTTCTCGATCAGGCGCGCCTTGACCTGCTCGATCGGATCATGGTCGGAGCGCATCTTCTGGACTTCTTCCTTGGAGCGGTATTTGGCCGGGTCGGACATCGAGTGACCGCGATAGCGGTAGGTCTGCATTTCGAGAATGATGGGTCCGTTGCCGGCACGGCACCACTCGGTAGCCAAATCGCCGGCCGCCTTCACCGCACGCACGTCCATCCCGTCGACCTGGATGCCCGGAATCTTGAACGAGGCGCCGCGATGCGAAAAATTGGTTTCCGCCGACGAGCGCGAAACCGAGGTGCCCATGGCGTAGCGGTTGTTCTCGATGATGTAGATCACCGGCAACTTCCACAGCGAGGCCATGTTGAAGCTCTCATAGACCTGACCTTGGTTGGCGGCGCCGTCGCCGAAATAGGTCAGCGAGACATTGTTGTTGTCGCGGTAGCGGTTGGCGAAGGCCAGGCCGGTGCCGAGCGACACCTGCGCGCCGACAATGCCGTGACCGCCATAGAAATGCTTTTCCTTGGAGAACATGTGCATGGAGCCGCCCTTGCCCCTGGACAGGCCGCCGCGGCGTCCGGTCAGCTCGGCCATCACACCGCGCGGCGACAGCTCCATCGCCAGCATGTGGCCGTGGTCGCGATAGGCCGTGATCATCTGGTCGCCGTCGATCAGCGCCATCTTCATGCCGGTGACCACGGCTTCCTGGCCGATATAGAGATGGCAGAAGCCGCCAATGAAGCCCATGCCGTAGAGCTGGCCGGCCTTTTCCTCGAAGCGGCGGATGAGCAGCATGTGCCGGTAGGCGGCAAGCTCTTCGTTCTTGGTGAAGTCAGCAGGCTTTGGTGCCGACAGACCGGATTTGCCGTCGGATTTCGATTTGGCAGGCGCTTTTCTGGCTGCGTTGGCCATGCATCACTCCCTGTTGGCGTCTCTTTGCGGACACTGGAGCAAGGTCAACCTGCTCCGGGGAGATCGCCCTCCCCTTCGATTTATGGGAGGCTAACACGTAGAAAGGCGTTCCGCCATGTCGAAATTGCATAGCTGGCATGCGCCTAAGCGGTTAAAATCATTGAAAATATTGCTGATTAACCGAAAATAGGTTACTTCGTCGAAACCGGCAGCATGATGGTGATCTCATCAGGTTGGGATAAATTGAGCGCTTTACGAGCCTGCTCGTCGAGCATGTCCTTCTCCAGCGTGCCATCATGCATGAGCTTGACGCGCCGTTCGAGCTCCGTCCTGCGCGCCTTGATCGCATCGAGCTGACCCTGCAGCGCGACCGTCTCGGCCTCCAGCTTGTATTTGGAATTGATGCCGAATTCACCATGGTAGGCATGAAAGCCGAAATAGGCCAGGAACGCCACGCAGAGCGAGGGAATGATCAGCCGGCCGGTGTTTCTCTGCTTGTGCTGACGTGTCCACATGTTTCAAATTCCTTCGGGTCGCGAACGCTACGACCTAGCATCTATCTCGCCCGATTGTGCTTAATGGACGGTTACGCACGACTGGATTTGGCAGGCTGCCGAAACGAAGAACCGAAAAGGACGGACATACAGCGCACGCCATAGCCGCCTGAGATCGCTGATCCGACGTCCCCGAGGAGGAGTACCCCAATGCAAACGCGAGCACTCGATATCACGGCGCGATGTGCGTTTGTCCTCTTTCTGGTTTTCGCGCACCTGCCTGTCTCCTTGGCGGAGTCGGGACATCTGGTTGCGGCGACCGCGATCTCTGGCGCTCCTGCGGGTGCGATGGCGTGGCGCATTCGCTACGACACGACCGACCACGAGGGACGCCCGGTGCAATCGACCGGCGTGCTCGTCGCGCCAAGCGGCCTTGCGCCGAGTGGCGGCCGCAAGGTGGTAGCTTGGGCGCATGGTACCACGGGCATCGCGGAGCCTTGTGCCCCGTCATTGGGACCGCGCGCATTGGCTTCCATTCCGGCCCTCGAACAAATGGTCAGGCAGGGATGGACCGTTGTGGCCACGGACTACCCGGGGCTCGGAACGCCGGGGCCTCATGCCTACCTCGTGGGGGAGGCCGCGGCACACGCGGTGCTCGATTCGGTCCGCGCCGCGCGACAGGTCGAGCATGCGAATGCCAGCACGCAATTCATCGTGTGGGGGCTGTCGCAAGGCGCGCACGCCGCGCTCTTCACTGGACAGGAGGCGCACGGCTACGCGCCCGATCTGCAACTGCTTGGTGTAGCCGCCGCAGCGCCACCGACAGACTTAATCATGAACCTTGGAGATAGCTCCAGTCCGATGGTTCGCACGATTTTGACGGCGTTTGCGGTCGACAGCTGGTCCAAGGTCTATCACGCGGATACGGGAACGATCGCCAAACCGACGGCCCGGCGCTTACTGCATCGGCTCGCCTCTACATGTGGCAGCGAGGATCCGGCCCTTCGAACCAAGATCCAAGTGGCACGCCTCCGTCGTCAGATTACGGATGTCCACCTGACCGCCATCGAGCCGTGGCGTTCGCTGCTTGTCACCAATTCGGCAGGTGGCGGTCCCGCTGGTGCACCGCTGTTCGTGGCGCAAGGCACCGACGATGCCGTCGTCTCTGCCGATGTGACGAAGCGCTTCGTTGTCAATGCTTGTGGACGCGGAGAACAAATTCGCTTCGTGTCGATATTGAACGGCATTCATCGCACAACGGCGACCGCTTCCGCCGAAGAGACATTGCGCTGGATGGCCGGACGATTCGCAGGTCAGCCATCACCGAACGACTGTCCTATCCGATGACGGGACGGCGAGATGTGACCTCGCCGCCTCCGGATATGGTGTTCCCGCTCAGCTCTTGATCACCGACTTGCCGGCGTAACGCGCCTGCTTGCCGAGTTCTTCCTCGATGCGGATCAACTGGTTGTATTTGGCCATGCGGTCGGAGCGCGACAGCGAGCCGGTCTTGATCTGTCCGCAATTGGTGGCGACGGCAAGATCGGCGATGGTCGAATCCTCGGTCTCGCCCGAACGGTGCGACATGACGGCCGTGTAGGCTGCCTTGTGCGCGGTCTCGACCGCGTCGAGTGTCTCGGTCAGCGAGCCGATCTGGTTGACCTTGACCAGTATCGAATTGGCGACACCCATGCGGATGCCATCGCGCAGGCGCGCCGTGTTGGTGACGAAGAGATCGTCGCCGACGAGCTGCGTCTTCTTGCCGATCAGGTCGGTCAGGTATTTCCAGCCTTCCCAGTCATCCTCGGCGAGGCCGTCCTCGATCGAGATGATCGGATAATCGGCGGCGAGCTTGGCGAGGTACTTGGCCTGCGCCTTGGGGTCGCGCGTCTTCTTCTCGCCCTCATAGACATAGCTGCCGTCCTTGAAGAACTCGGTCGCGGCGCAATCGAGGCCGAGCGCGATCTCTTCGCCCGGCTTGAATCCGGCCTTCTCGATCGATTCCATGATGAAGTCGAGCGCCACCGGCGCGCTCTTCAGGTTCGGCGCGAAGCCGCCCTCGTCACCGACATTGGTGTTGTGGCCGGCATCTTTCAGCTTCTTGCGCAGCGTGTGGAAGATTTCCGAACCCCAGCGCACGCCTTCGCGCAGCGTCGGCGCGCCGACCGGCAGGATCATGAATTCCTGGAAGTCGATCGGATTGTCGGCATGCGCGCCGCCATTGATGATGTTCATCATCGGCACCGGCAGGACATGCGCCTTGGTGCCGCCGACATAGCGATAGAGCGGCAGGCCGGCGGCATCGGCCGCGGCTTTCGCGACCGCCAGCGAAACGCCCAGAATGGCGTTGGCGCCGAGCCGGCTCTTGTTGGGCGTGCCGTCAAGCTCGATCATCGTCTGGTCGATATGGATCTGGTTTTCGGCTTCCATGCCGCCGATCGCCTCGAACAGTTCGCCATTGACCGCCTCGACGGCCTTCAGCACGCCCTTGCCGAGATAGCGGGCGCCGCCGTCGCGAAGTTCGACGGCTTCGTGGGCGCCGGTCGAGGCGCCCGACGGCACAGCGGCGCGGCCCATCGAGCCGTCTTCGAGAACGACATCGACCTCGACGGTCGGATTTCCACGGCTGTCCAGGATTTCACGCCCGACAATATCGATGATGGCGGTCATTGCGATGTCCTCGATTGATCTGGAGAAAGGGGTCGCGCCCGTCTTAGCCAAAGCGACGCAAAAGGCAATCGGGCCCTGGCCGAATATTGCCGTTCGCTCGATTCACGAAGCGCAAGTTTCTGTCATCATAAGTCATGCCACCACACGCGCATTCCGGGTTATGGATGTTGTCGCGCGGGGCGAAACAGGAGGAGTTTCGCCATGTCTGAGTTGAGCGGTATCGTCAGTCTGTTCCTGATCGCCGCGGCGTTCCTGACGTCATGCGACAATCAGCAGTCACCGCCAAAAGCCTTTGCGCCTTTGGCGGCTTCGCACATCAGCGAGTAGCGTTGCCTTGAATCGAAAAGGGGGCCGTCGAAACGACCCCCTTTTTCGATTGTGGCGTCAATGCCAATAGGGCGTGACTTTGTAATACTGATAGGACTCGTCGCGCGCGCTCTCGCCATCCGCGCCGGCCAGTTCGTTGATCGAATGGGCAGGCGCTGCCTTCAGCTGTTCCTTGGTGAAGGGTACGACATAGCCGCCTCTTGCCTCATCATAGTCGAGGGTTGCCCAAGGAACGGCGTGGTACTTCTCGCCAATGCCGAGAAAGCCGCCAAATCCGATCACCGCGAACATGATGCCATTCGACGTCTTGTCGAGCATGACGTCCTCGATGCTGCCGATGCTGTCGCCCTGGGTGTTGTAGACGGTAGTGCCGATGACTCGCGAAGCGGCAATGGCTTCGGTGTGGCCTGTCTGGGTTGTCATTATCGTACTCCTCGTTGTCGTTGATCACTGCTTGACAATGAGAGGCGCGGGCGAAAGTTCCCGACTTTTTGGCGGCTGCCTGATCACTCCGCGAGGATGAAAGTCACCTTCATGTTGACGCGATAGGCCGCGATCTTGCCATCCTCGACAACGATCTTCTGGTCCTGGATCCAGGCGCCTTCGACGTTCTTCAGGGTCTTCGAGGCGCGCGCAATTCCCTGCTCGATGGCGTCCTGAAAGCTCTTGCTGGACGACGAGGTGATTTCGGTGACGCGGGCGACAGACATTGGCTTCCTCCTGCCAAAACGCTCATTTGCAGGACAAAGCGTACAACTGGGGCTTGTTCGCTACAAGATGGTGGCTTTTCAGCCCTTTGCGATCCTGTCGAAGGCCATCAGCCTTTCCAGCAGTGCCGGCATGTCTTTCAGCGGCACCATGTTGGGACCATCGGAAGAGGTCGAATTGTCGGGGTCCTGATGGGTCTCGATAAAGACGCCGGCAACGCCGACGGCAACGGCCGCGCGGGCCAGCGTCTCGACAAAGCGGCGCTCTCCGCCAGACGACCCGCCCTGCCCGCCCGGCTGCTGCACCGAATGGGTGGCGTCGAAGATCACCGGGGCGCCGATCTCGGCCATAACAGGCAGAGCGCGCATATCCGACACAAGTGTGTTGTAGCCGAAAGAAGCGCCACGCTCGGTGGTCAGCACATTGGCATTGCCGGAACCGGTGATCTTGGCGACCACGTTCTTCATGTCCCAAGGCGCGAGGAATTGCCCCTTCTTGACATTGATGACCTTGCCCGTCCTTGCGGCGGCGACCAGCATATCGGTCTGGCGCGACAGGAAAGCTGGTATCTGCAGCACATCGACATGCGGAGCAACAATCGCGCACTGCTCCTCGGTGTGGACATCGGTCAACACGGGCAGCGAGAATTCCTTGCGCAATTCGTCGAAAACTGGAAGCGCGGCGTCCATGCCGGCACCACGCGTTGCCGACAGCGAGGTGCGGTTGGCCTTGTCATAGCTCGTCTTGTAGACGAGGCCGATGCCGAGCCTGCCGGTCAGGTCCTTCAGCGCACCGGCCATATCGAAGGCGTGCTGGCGCGATTCGAACTGGCACGGGCCGGCGATCAGCGCCAGGGGTCCTGCATTGTCGAAGACGACATTGCCGACGGTTACCGACGAATTGGGTGCCAGGGGGTTGCTCATTGGATCTCCCGAAAGATGAAAGCCGCGCCCTGCCCGGGTGCCGGCCGCACGATGATGTCATTGCCCGACATATCGTGTTCGATGGCATTGGCCGCAAGCAGGCTTGCGGCGGCGTCAATGTCGCGGATCGAAAAAACCACGGCGGCGAAGCGCAATTCTGATGGCGCCCCGGCCGGCATTCCAAAGCGCGCCGTGAAAGAGGCGGCGTCCAGGACGGTCAAGATCGCGTTCGGCAGATGAAAAGTGCCGCCTTGCGTATCGGCGGACGGGTCGTTGACCGCCACTGAAATCAGCCGATGCTGCTCGGCTGGGGCGCCGCCGCTGATTGCAATCACCTCGACAATTCCGTCGACGCCGTTGGGGTGAGCCTGCAATGCCGCGCGGTCCACTTTCGGCGCATTGATGCGCTGGCAGGTAAAAAGAAATGCGTCCGTTTGGCCGTGAGCCGCAGCAAAGGCGAGCTTGAACGAGGCCGTATCGCTTTTGCCCGCCGCGTCGGTGAAGGTTCGCGAGAAGCTCAGCGTGTCTCCCGCCGACAGGCCGGCTTTGACATAGCGTTCATGGTCACCATCGGCATTGTCCGTGCCAAGAACCACCGCGGAAAATCCCTCGTTGCCATGGCTTTCGCGATAAAGGCGGTCGCGCGCAACGAAGACATTGCCCTCGGCAGCCGCCTCTGTCGCAGCCTGTTCACTGCCAATCGCAAGCGGCTCCAGATAGGTGCCGTCGGCAAGGAAAACGCAGCAGTTTTCCGTGCCAAAGGGATGGATGCCGGTCGGAGCGACGACGAAGCCAAGCGCGTCGAGCCGGGCGCGCGCGGCATCGAGGCTCTGTGTCGGCAAAACCAGATGATCGAGCGGATGAATGCCTGATGAGGTCATGGAAGCGCGATGTGCATCATTCGGAAGATCGGTTCAAGACCTTGATCGCCGGCGGCGGCGCGTCGCGCTGGACGAATTGCGGGCCTGGCGGAAGGCCATCAACCTTCCCCGGCGGCCTTCACGTGCTGCCCGGTTATTTCAGGGGGCGCCGCGAACGGCACCTTCTGGAGCAAGCGCTGGATCAGGTTCCGGCCACGACATCAGCGGAATAGCGCAGTTCGCGCATTGGTTTGACGTTGCTGGTGGTCTGCGCATAGAGCGGGTGCGCCTTGTAGGCGGCCAGCGCCGCGTCATCGGCGAATTCCGCGTAGACGACGACATCAACTTCATCCGACAGCGGGTCGACCTTGGTGTTCAACGTGACCTCGAAAAGGCTGGAATGAGGAATATCGCCGAGCGCCAGCAGGCCGGTACGAACTGCTTCCACATCTTCCTTGCGCCGTGCGCTGAAGAAAACGATATGCCGGATCAATCCCGCCTCCTCGATCTGAATGTCGGGGTCTTTTGTGACGGCGGTCTCTTCGCGTCAACCGGTCATGGCGCCACACGTCCTTGCGACGCGCCTCGATCGGTGCTGGACCTCAGCTGCCAATTTGAAGGGGATGTCTAGGTCTTGCCGGTGACGTAGCGCACCGCATGGGAAACCTCCCTGACCGTGACGTCGAGATACCGGCCCTGATTGTAGAGGCCGTCCCAGATCAGGAAGAACGCGATGGCGGCAATGACGATTACATAACGCATGGCTAAAGCTATCGCACTAGCGCTGCTGCTGCCATAGGCGTTTTTGATTGGGCTGCAGCGACCTTACGCAAGACGTCAGATGCCGGGCGCCGCGTGGCACGGTCCAGCTTTCGGGCGTGCCTCTTGAAGTTCCCCCTCATGACGTGGAAGATTGTGGCAGGCATTCACGGGAAGCGCTGAGGCTCTGGCTAAGGGGCGCGTTTTCGTTCGAGCCCGCCTGTCGCCGGATCCGCAAGCTACCGGTCGAGGCAAGGGCGTTCGAACCCGGCGGATGATCCAAGGGAACCGTAGCTCGGCAATTGCGCCGACGCCACGGAGATCCAGGGGCATGGAATGGGACACGGGGAACATCACGGCATAGTGCCGAGCGAAGCGGTCAGGCTCGATGAATTCAATTTCGCCGAGATCGTCAAGGGCCTGCCGGCCAAGGCGCGCATGGTGCTGTCGGCGGCCATGAGCCTGCCGCGCGGTTCGCTGAAGGTCAGGATGCCGGACGGCCGCGCCGTTCTCGTCGGCGGCAAGGCGCCGGGTCCCGACGCCGAACTCGTGCTCAAGAACTGGCGTCTGCCGGGCCGCGCCTTTTCCGGCGGCACGATCGGCGTTGCCGAATCCTATATGGACGGCGATTGGGAAAGCCCTGACGTCACCAGCTTCCTCGAACTGTTTGTGGTCAACTCGGCGATCGGCGAACGCGTCGCGGGCGGCGCCAGCTGGCTCATCAACACGGTCCAGCGCATCCGCCACTGGTTCAACGAGAACACCCGCACGGGGTCGAAGCGCAATATCTCGGCGCATTACGATCTCGGCAACGCCTTCTACAAGGAATGGCTCGACCCGAGCATGACCTATTCCTCGGCGCTTTATGCCAATGGCGCCAACGATCTCGAGAGCGCCCAAGCCGCCAAATACCGGGAGCTGGCCAGGGATACGGGTATAAGTGGCAAGGATCATGTGCTGGAGATCGGCTGCGGCTGGGGCGGCTTTGCCGAATTCGCGGCGCGCGAAATCGGCTGCCGGGTTACCGGATTGACCATCAGCCGCGAGCAGCACGATTTCGCCAAGGCGCGCATCGCCAAGGCGGGGCTTGCCGACAAGGTCGACATCAAGCTGCAAGATTACCGCGATGAAACCGGCACTTACGATCGCATCGCCTCGATTGAGATGTTCGAGGCTGTCGGCGAGAAATACTGGCCGGTATTCTTCTCCAAGATGAAGGCTTGCCTGAAGCCCGACGGCACCGCGGGGCTGCAGATCATCACCATCAACGAAGCCGCCTACGACACCTACCGCGCCAGGCCGGATTTCATCCAGCGCTACGTCTTCCCAGGCGGCATGCTGCCGACGCCGTCCATCTTGAAGTCGCTTGGCGCGACGCACGGCCTTGCCCATCTACGCGAACGCGTTTTCCCCGAGGACTATGCCCGCACGCTTGCCGAATGGCGCCAGCGTTTCCGGGGATCGTGGGAAAAGATCGTGCCGCTCGGCTTCGACGATCGTTTCAAGAAGCTCTGGGAATTCTACCTGCATTATTGCGAGGCCGGTTTCCGCACCAGCTATATCGACGTGCGCCAGGTGGTCTACAAGGCGTAAGGCTGGCCAGGCTGACAGCGGCTTTTCCACGGATGCGCTGGATTCTGTCATGCCGGTGATCAGGAGCGATCCGCGCCGCCCACCCCTCCAAAGAGCTGACTGGAGGCCTTGGGGATGCGGCCAGGACTGACCGCATCCGGCTTTGGCGGCCTTATCAGAGAAGAATGCGATATCTGGCAAAACCAGCTTCGCCCTCGCCGGCAGGCTCGATCCTCAGCGACTTCACATCGGCAATGAAGTCCTTTGCCTTGACGCCTGTCTCGAAGACGACGCTGGCCCCCGGCAACGGCGCGAACGACCAGTTGCCATCCGCCGTCGGGTTGATGGTGCCTTGGCTGATGACGTAGCGGACGATGACGTCGCGGTTGGTGTCAGGCGCCTCGTAGATGATCTTCGAGGCATTGATGTCGGGAAAGTTGCCACCGCCGCCGGCACGATAGTTGTTGGTCGCAACGATGAATTTCGCTGCTGGATCCATCGGCTTGCCGTCGAATTTCAGGTCGACAATGCGATTGGAACCGGCATTGGCGACGCCGCCCTTGGAATCGTATTTCGGCGGCTGCGAGAGGTCTATCCTGTAGCTGACGCCATCGATGACATCGAAATTGTAGGAGGGGAATTCAGGGTCGATCAGCGGCTGCTCAGCCTTCCCTGCCTCGATCTTTTTGAAGATGCCGGCCGACATCTCCAGCCATTCCTTCACCTGCGCACCCGTGATCTCAACCGCGCGAACCGTATTCGGATAGAGATAGAGGTCGGCGACGTTCTTGATTGCGATGTCGCCCACCGGCACGTCGGTATAGTAGTCGGCGCCGCTGCGTCCGCCGGCCTTGAAGGGCGCCGCCGCCGACAACATCGGCACGTCCTTCCACTGGGTGCTCTTCAGGATATCCTTGAGATACCAGCTCTGCGCCTGGTTGACGATTTGCACCGACGGATCATCGGCCACCAGCGCGAAATAGGAATAGAGCGGAGCCGAGGTCTTGCCGACAGGGCGGCGCACATAGGCGAGCGTCGCCTCGTGGTCCTGCTCGACAGCGGCAATGATGCGCTTGTCGTCCGGGACGGTCGGCTTGTTCTTGTTGTCGACGCGCTCGAAGATCGGCCGCGCCTCCGATGTCGCCGAGACCACTTTCCACTTCGACCCGTCGCGTTCCAGCATCAGGTCGATCAGGCCCATATGCGAGCCCCAGAAACCGCCCATGACGGCGGGCTTGCCTTGCAGCGTCCCCTTCTGTGCGTCAACGCCCTCGAGCGCCTGGAAATCCTTCTTGCCGGGGAAGACCAGGTGCTGGTGGCCGGTGAAGACCGCGTCGATGCCTTTGACGCCGGCGACGAAGAACGAGGCGTTCTCCATCATATCACCCTGTTTGACGTCGATGCCGGAATGCGAGAGCGCGATGACGATATCGGCGCCCTCCTCCTTCATCTGCGGCACCCAGGCCTTCGCCGCCTCGACGATGTCGCGCGTCTTGACGTTGCCTTCGAGATTCTTGAGGTCCCAGATCATGATCTGGGGCGGTACGAAACCGATGATGCCGATCCTGATCGGCTGTTCCGCGCCTGACCCGTCCTTGATCTTCTTGTCCAGGATTATGTAGGGCTTGAGGTAGAGCTTGTCGTCGCGCGGGTTGGCGGCAAGCTCGGTGCCCCGGATCAGATTGGCGCAGACGAACGGGAAATTGGCGCCGGCCAGTACCTTGTCCAGAAAGGACAGGCCGTAGTTGAATTCGTGGTTGCCAAGTGTCGAACACTCATAGCCGAGCAGGTTCATGCCTTTCATGATCGGATGGAGATCGCCTTCCTTTAGGCCCTTCTCATAGGCGATGTAGTCGCCCATCGGATTGCCCTGCAAAAGGTCGCCATTGTCGATCAGCATCGAATTGGCTGCTTCCTTGCGCACGGCGTCGATCAGGGACGCCGTGCGCGACAGCCCCATCGTGTCATTGGCTTTGTCGGCGTAGTAATCATAGGGCAGCACGTTCACATGGATATCGGTGGTTTCCATGATTCTCAGATGCGCCTGGTTAGCCTGCGCACGGGCGGAGAAGGGATGAAGCATGATCAGCGCCCCTGTGGCAGCGGCCCCCGCAAGGAGACCACGGCGAGAGACGGGATGGAGCAGTTGCGACATATTTTCTCCTTACTTCGACGACCTGACAGGCCCTGCCCCGAAGCGAACTTCGCGCTGAAACCGGCTCAAGTCCACTCAAGAAGTCGCGCGCATCGGCACGCCAATCCATCAGCTACAGATGACGGCCCGATGAAAAGCGCGGTGAAGAAAGTCAGCTCTTGTCGTCGTCGCCCTGGGTGATCAGCCGGGCGCTGCGCTGGCCTGTGACGTAGATCCATAGCCAGCTCAGCGAAACCGCAAGCCGGTTGCGGAAACCGATCAGGAAATAGATATGGGCGATGCCCCAGAGCCACCAGGCGAGCCAGCCGGTCAGCTTGATCCAGCCGAAATCGATCGCGGCCGCGCGCTTGCCGATCGTCGCCAGATCACCGGCATGCTTGTAATGGAAAGGCCGCGGGCTCGTGTCGCCGGCAAGCCTGGCCTTGACGGTCGCGGCAACATGCCGTCCCTCCTGCTTGGCGGAAGGTGCCACGCCGGGCACCGGCCGTCCGTCGCGCCGCAGCACAAGCGCTGCGTCGCCGATGACAAAAATTTCCGGGCTGCCGGGCACACTGAGATCAGGCTCGACCAAGACCCTGCCGGCCCGGTCCGCCTTCGCTCCCAGCCATTCGGCGGCGGGCGAAGCGGCAACGCCGGCTGCCCACAGGATCGTGCGGGCCGGCAGAACCGTGTCGCCAAAAACCACGCCTTCGGCATCGCAGCGCGTAACGGCCCGGCCAAGCTCGACCACAACACCAAGCCGTTCCAGCGCCTTCCCGGCATAGTCGGAGAGCGTCGGCGCGAAATTGGCCAGAATGCGGTCGCCGGCCTCGATCAGCACCACGCGCGTCTGGCGCGTATCGATGTTGCGGAATTCGCCGCGCAGCGTGTCATGCGCCAGTTCGGCAATGGTTCCGGCAAGTTCGACGCCGGTCGGCCCGCCGCCGACGATGGCAATCGTCAGCAGCGCCTGGCGCCTGGCGGGGTCGGGTTCCCGCTCCGCCTGCTCGAAGGCCAGAAGAATGCGGCGCCGAATGGTGGTGGCGTCCTCCAATGTCTTCAGGCCCGGTGCGAAAGGCTCCCATTCGTCATGGCCGAAATAGGCGTGGCGCGCGCCGGTGGCGAGCACCAGCGTGTCGTAGGCGACGGTGCTGCCATCGTCGAGCAAAACACGTTTGCCGGCCCGGTCGACTCCCGTGACATTGGCCAGCAGCGTGGCCACATCCTTGCGCTTGCGCAGGAGATGGCGGATCGGCCAGGCAACCTCCGAGGTCGCCAGCGCCGTGGTTGCCACCTGATAGAGCAGCGGCTGGAACAGATGATGGTTGCGCTTGTCGATCATGGTGATGCGCACTGCTACACCGGCCAGCGCGCGGGTGAATTCAAGGCCACCGAACCCGGCGCCGCCGACGACGACATGATGTCTGGCATCGCTCATTTCATTCACCCTTGATGGGCAAGATTGCCTGCCTAGATGTAGGTATTTTTGTGCAATGCAACAATGGCAGGACAGTGCGCAAGACTCGTCGTGCCATGTCGTGAATGCGCATGTTGTATCGTATCGCGAGGTATAGCGTCATCGAATGCGAGATGAGGTGAGGCATGGCTAAAGATCATGACGAACAGGGGCCGGCACAGTATGCCTCGCCGCCCTGCTTCATGCATGAGCTCGATCCCGCGTTCCAGCCACCGCTCAGCGACTGGACCGACGTCAGGCGCTGGCGCAGGGCCGAGCGTGAACGCCTGATCGCGGCGCGCCTTGCCGTTTCCGCCGAAGCGCGAACGGCAATGTCGCAACGCATCGCGGAAGGCCTCGACGCCGTGATCGGTGGCGTAGCAGGCCGGATGGTCAGCCTCTACTGGCCGTTTCGCGGCGAGCCGGATCTGCGGCCATGGATGGCGTCGATCAACGCGCACGGCGGCCGCACCGCGTTGCCCATCGTCGTCGAAAAGGGTCAGCCGTTGATCTTTCGCGCCTACAAACCGGGCGACCGGCTGGAGAAAGGGGTGTGGAACATCCCGATCCCGGCCGAAGGCGATCCGGTGCTGCCGGACATCGTCATCTCGCCCATTGTCGGCATTGATCCGGCAAGCTATCGGCTGGGCTATGGCGGCGGCTTCTTCGACCGCACGCTGGCCGCCATGTCGTTCAAGCCACTGGTCATCGGCGTCGGCTACGAATTGCAGCGCATCGCCACCATCTATCCGCAGTGGCACGACATTCCCATGGACCGGATCGTGACGGAGGCTGCCACGGCATAAGTTAGAGGCCGTTTCGAAGGCAGAAAAACGCCTTCAGATGACCACACGAACGAGATTTCGGTCGGGCTCTAAGCCATTTCCGGCTTCAGGCCCATGGCCGTCCGGTCGACGATTTCACGCAAGGCGAAGGACGAATTGATTTTCGTTACATGCGGCATCGCCGACAACCATTCCTTGTGGATGCGCTCGTAGTCGACGAGATCCTTTGCCGCGATCCTCAGGATATAGTCGTACTCGCCCGACATCAGGTGGCACGACAGCACGTTCGGACAGCGTTTGATCGCCGCTTCGAAGTCCGACAGCGTCTTCTCGAACTGGCCGGAGAGGGATATGTGGACGATCGCCGTCATCTGGTGGCCAAGGGCTGCATTGGAAAGCCGGGCGTGATAACCGCGAATGGTTCCGGATTTTTCCAGATTGTCGAGCCGGCGCGAACAGGCCGACTGCGACAGGCCGACCTTTTCGGCAAGGGCCGCGTTCGGCATCCGGCCATCCTTCTGCAACGTCTCCAGAATGGCGATATCAATCCTGTCGAGCGGCATTCTTCGTGATTCCTGCGAATATCAGTACATTTTTCGCAACGATTATCGAAGGACGCGCTCTCCTGCAAGCGCATTCGCAAACACCTGCGCGCCGATTCATGGTTCACTGCGTCCTCACAGGGAGTGAGCCCAAAAGGGCCCGGATCAGGAGAAGAAAATGCGCGTCGGCTGCCCCAAGGAAATCAAGAACCACGAATACCGTGTCGGCCTCACGCCGGGCTCGGTCCGCGAATATGTCGCCCATGGCCATGAAGTTCTGGTCGAGGCCGGCGCGGGCGCCGGCATCGGCGCCGATGACAATGCCTATCGCGCCGCCGGCGCCACCATCGCCAAGACGGCCGCCGACGTGTTCGCCAAGTCGGACATGATCGTCAAGGTCAAGGAGCCGCAGCCCAATGAGTGGGTACAGCTGCGCGAAGGCCAGATCCTCTACACCTATCTCCACCTGGCCCCAGATCCGGAACAGACCAAGGGCTTGCTCGCATCGGGCGTCACTGCGATTGCCTATGAAACCGTGACCGACGATCGTGGCGGGCTGCCGCTTCTGGCGCCGATGTCGGAAGTCGCTGGCCGCCTGTCGATCCAGGCCGGCGCCACGGCGCTGCAGAAGGCCAATGGCGGCCGCGGCGTGCTGCTCGGCGGCGTGCCCGGCGTGCTGCCCGGCAAGGTCACCGTGCTCGGCGGCGGCGTCGTTGGCCTCCACGCGGCCCGCATGGCCGCGGGCCTTGGCGCAGATGTCACCATCATCGACCGCTCGATCCCGCGTCTGCGCCAGCTGGACGACCTCTTCGCCGGCCGGGTCCACACCCGTTACTCGACCGTCGAGGCGCTCGAGGAAGAATGCTTCTCGGCCGACATCGTCGTCGGCGCCGTGCTCATCCCGGGCGCTGCCGCGCCGAAGCTCGTCACCCGCGAAATGCTGTCCGGCATGAAAAAGGGCTCGGTACTGGTCGATGTCGCCATCGACCAAGGCGGCTGCTTCGAGACCTCGCACGCGACCACCCATGCCGAACCCACCTACGAGGTCGACGGTGTCATCCACTACTGCGTCGCCAACATGCCTGGTGCGGTGCCGGTCACTTCGGCTCATGCGCTGAATAACGCAACGCTGCACTATGGCCTGCAGCTCGCCGACAAGGGCCTGAAGGCCCTGGTCGACGACCATCACCTGCGCAACGGCCTCAACGTCCACAAGGGCAAGATCACCAACCGCGCGGTCGCCGAAGCGCTCGGCTATGAACTGGTCGAGCCGAAGGCAGTGCTGGCGGCTTAATTCGCCCGAAAGCTTCCTTCAGTCCCCCGCCGGCTCAAACCGGCGGGTTTTTTCTTGAGCGATCGGTGCAGGCAACAAAAAAGCGGAGCCAAAGCCCCGCTTCCTCGATATCGAGATTGCCGCCGGTTCATCCGCGGTCGGCCAATCGATCGACAATGGCTTTCTAGCGCGTCCATGCGACAGCGGTGCGACAGAAGCTTTCTTCCGGCAATCGTTGCATCTCATGCGCGCTCGATACGGCATTGGTAGCAATTGTTGCGCGCCGAGCGGACATGCACATAGGCAATGTCTTCACGCTCGAACAAGGTCTCGGCTCGTGCGGCAATTGCTTGGGTCGGGATGACGCCACCGCTACCGTAGACGATACGATCATCGCTGCCATAGCCGCGCACGATATAGTCCGGGCTATCGAGAATCTCCGGCGGCAGCCCTGCCCCGGCGGCACGCTCGCACTCCTGGGCATGCAGGAAGATCGGCCCTGTTTCAGCGTAGGGCTGAGGGTTCGGAAATGGCCGGTAGGCGAGGACTAGGTAGACATCTCCGGCGGCGATATTCCCAAGGCAATGCCGGCAAGGCATGCCATCACCGTCAGAGATTTTCCGCTCGGGCGTCTGGCCATAGGCATCGGGGCCGCCGCGCTGCAGGGCCCTTACATCTTCGGTCGGCAGAGCTGTGAACTGGATGGCCATGGCAAGATCTCCGTTGCTATCGACCGGAAATTACCCGCTCACGACAGGGCTTCCCACCCGATTCCCGCCAAGCATCCGGGAACCGATCCGATGTGAGGATCGGCCCCCGTAGACCTTCGATGGGATCACCGGCATCCTCAGATATAAGCCGGCTAATCAGTGCGACAAATCACTTGATGAAATAGTCGAAGAGGCGGTTCAGATTCCGGCTGGAGTTACGGCCGCATGACGCTGGCCGAGCGCTCGGCGAAAGGCAGGGGATGCACGACCTCTTTCTTCTGAGCGACCGGCTTGAAACCGAGCTTCTGGTAGAGCGGCAGGGCTGCGGGGTGGTCGAGCGTGCAGGTCTGCACCGTCACCCGTTTCGGCCCATACGACCATGCCGCCGTAATCGCCGAGCCAAGGAACCAGCGGCCGATGCCTTGCCCGGTGGCGTGTTCCATCATGCCGAAATAGGCGAGTTCGACTTCCTCGGGCAGATGCGGCTTGAGGTCGAAGAAGCCTGCCGGCGAACCGTCGAGATAGAGCACCCTGATGTCGCGATCCTCGCGGTGGATTCCGGCCGACAGCTCGTCGTCATTCAGCCTTAGAACATTGACCCAGTGCCATTTGCGCCCCACCCGGTCCATCAGGTAGCGGTAGAAATGCAAGGGAATATCCCTGGTCTTCAGCAGTGCGACCTGACGGTTGTAGGGCACCGGTGGCGAGGCGGCCTGTGGGGCATGCATCTCCAGAAAAGTCACCGTGACTTCAATATCCTGCAGCACGCCGTTTTCCATCAATTCATTCCTTGCCGGTCTTCGCTGGGCCGGTCACGACCGGCGTATCGGACAGCCCGCCCCACTCGGTCCATGAGCCGTCATAAAGCCTGTTGTCGGTGTGGCCAAGCGTCTCCAGCGCCAGCGTGATCACCGCGGCGGTGACGCCGGAGCCGCAGGATGTGACCACTGGTTTGGACAGGTCGATACCGGCGTCCTCTATCACCTTGCGCAAACGGTCTTTCGGCAGCAGCCTGCCGTTTTCGGAAAGCGCCGAATAAGGGATGTTGCGTGCGCCCGGCATATGGCCGGAGCGGATGCCAGCGCGGGGCTCGGGCTCGACACCGGTAAAGCGGCCCGGTCCCCGGGCGTCGGCAATCTGGCTTGCTTTCGTATCGACGATCCGGCGCATGTCGGCCAGACCGACGACGCGACCGGCATCGAAATCAGCATGAAAGACGCTTGGCGCGATCTTGGTCGGCTCGGCCGTTACCGGCCGGCCGGATACCTTCCATCCGTCGAAGCCGCCGTCCAGAATATAGGTCTGGAAGACGCCCATGATGCGGAACATCCACCATGCCCGGGGCGCCGAGAAGAAACCCGGGCCATCATAAACGACGATGGTGTCATCGGCCGAAACGCCCATCGAGCCGACATACTGGGCGAAATGCTGCGGCGATGCCAGCGTATGCGGCAAGGCGGCGTCGGGATCCGAAACGGCATCCTGGTCCAGGAAACGGGCGCCTGGAATATGGGCTGCATCATACTCGGCGCGCGCGTCGCGTTTTTGCGCCGGCAGATACCAGGAGGCATCTATGATCGTCAGGCCCGGCTGGCCCAAGCGCTCCTGCAGCCAGTCCGCGTCGACGGTGAAAGGACTGTCTTCGGCCATCTTTTTTCTCCTACCGCCTTTCGACGGTGTCTGTCTGTTCAGTTCGCCGGCATGGGGCCGAAGCGGATGCGGAAGCGCCTGTTCTCCCGGCCCTTCTTCTCGATCTTGCCGATGTGGATCTCGCCGATTTCGCCGGTGCTCTTCACATGGGTGCCGCCGCAGGGCTGGCTGTCCACCGAGGCGCTTTCGCCGATGCAGACGAGGCGGATATTGCCCGTGCCAACGGGCGGTCGGACATTCTTGGATTTCACCAGGCCGGGATTGGCGGCCAATTCCTCATCGCTGATCAGCCTGGTGAAGATGGGATGATCAGCCCTCACCAGGTCCATCATGCCGGCGGTCACATCTTCCTTGGTGAAGCTGGCGTCCGGAATGTCGAAATCGACACGGCTGTCGTCCTCGGAAACCGCCGCACCGGTGATCGGGAATGGACAGACGACGGTGAGCAGGTGGCAGGCAGCGTGCATGCGCATCAACAGATGCCGACGCTCCCAGAAGATTGCCAGCTTCACCCGCTCGCCAACGGCCGGTGCCGCCTGCTCCGGCGCCGGCACATGGATGATCTCGTCCTTGGTTTCGCCTGTAATCGTGGCGGCGATCTCGATGCGGCTGCCGTCGGCACACTCCAACGTCCCGCTATCGCCCGGCTGGCCGCCAGAAGTGGCATAAAAGATCGTCCGGTCGAGGATGATGCCGCCGCGCTCATTGATGGCGACGACCGTGGCGTCAGCCGTCCTGAGATAGGCATCGTGGCGAAACAGCGCTTCTGTCTTGTGCGCCATCACGCGACCTTTTCGAACGGCACCGAGATCTTGCTCTGCAGTTCCATCCAGCCCGGCACAGGCAGCTTCTTGTCGCGCAGGAATTCCGGGTTGAACAGCTTCGACTGATAGCGCGTGCCGTAGTCGCAGAGGATCGTCACGATGGTGTGGCCCGGGCCCAAATCCCTGGCCAGCCGCATCGCGCCGGCTATGTTGATGCCGGTCGAGCCGCCGACGCACAGGCCTTCTTCCTGGATCAGGTCGAAGACGATCGGCAGCGCGTCCTCATCCTTGATCTGGTAGGAGAAGTCAGGCGTGAAGCCTTCGAGATTGGCGGTGATGCGCCCTTGCCCGATGCCTTCGGTGATCGAACTGCCTTCGGACTTCAGCTCACCACTGGTGTAGAAACTGTAGAGCGCGGCGCCGAGAGGGTCGGCGAGCGCAATCTTGACGCTCTTGCTCCTGGCCCTCAAACCGAGCCCGACACCGGCCAGCGTTCCGCCCGAACCCGCCGCCGAGACGAAACCGTCGACCTTGCCGCCGGTCTGGGCCCAGATTTCCTCGGCCGTGGTACGGATATGACCATCGCGGTTGGCGACATTGTCGAACTGATTGGCCCAGATGGCGCCGTTCGGCTCGGTTCTCGCCATCTGCTCGGCCAGCCGCCCCGACAGCTTCACATAATTGTTGGGGTTCTTGTAAGGCACGGCGGGCACTTCGATCAGTTCGGCGCCGAGCAGCCTGATCGTGTCCTTCTTTTCCTGGCTCTGCGTATCCGGGATGACGATGACCGTGCGATAGCCGAGCGCCTTGGCGACGAGCGTCAACCCGATGCCGGTGTTGCCGGCCGTCCCCTCGACGATGACACCGCCCGGCTTCAACAGGCCACGTTGTTCGGCATCGCGGATGATGAACAGCCCGGCGCGATCCTTGACCGACTGGCCCGGATTCATGAACTCGGCCTTGCCCAGGATCTCGCAGCCGGTCTCTTCGGAAGCTTTATTGAGGCGGATCAGAGGCGTGTTGCCGATCGCGTCGATCACAGAACGGGGCATTCAGGATTCCTTGTGTACGTGCGCCGAAACCCTAGAAACCCAACGCTTCGGTTTCAAGGCAAGAATTCGTCTGGTCCAGTCGCATTTCCGGCGCTGCGGTGCATGGATGTCGCTGGGGACCGGGCGGACACAGGACAGTTCATTTGCACCCGGCGTCGAGAAGCACTCTTTTCATTCGATTTCTCCACCGCTAGAGCAAGACACCAATAACTCGGCGGGGGCGCAAGCATGACACTCTATCGGGCCGATCCGAAACACGGCGTCGCCTGGGTCACGGGCGGCAGCAGCGGCATCGGCCGCTCGCTGGCCAGGGATCTGGCGTCACAAGGGTATGCGGTGGCGGTGACGGCGCTGGACGACGATCCGATCGACACGCTCATCGTCGAGACCGCACAGATGCCGGGCAAGGTCGTGTCCTTTCCCTGCGACGTCACCGACGAGCCGCGCATGGCAAGGACGGTGGCGGCGATCGAGAAGGACCTCGGGCCGATCGTGCTCGCCATCTTCAATGCCGGAAATTACATCGCGACACCTGGAGAGTCCCTCGTCGTCAAGGACTTCCGCCGCACCTTCGAGGTCAACTATTTCGGCATCATCAATGGGCTCGTGCCTGTGGTCGAGTATATGCGGGTGCGCGCGCGTGGCCATGTCGTTCTGGTCGGCTCGGTGACCGCCTATTTCGGCTGGCCGACCACGGCGGCCTATGGCGGCACCAAGGCGGCGATCAACATCCTGGCCGAGTCGCTGAAATATGATTTCGACAAGATGAACATCCGCGTCCAGGTCGTAAACCCCGGTTTCGTCGACACGCCACTGACCGAAAAGAACATGCTGCCGATGCCGGGCCTGATGCCGGTTGGCCGTGCGACGCGCCGCATGGTGAAGGGAATCAAGTCCGGTGGCTTCGAAGTCACCTTCCCGTATAGAACGAGCTGGCCGCTGAAAATTCTTGGCATGCTGCCAAGGCCTTTATGCAGATGGGTGATCAACCTGACGACCAGCTGGAAGGCACGGCCGCTGCAGTATGAGCGCAAACCGCCCAACAAATAGATGCCCACAGGATTGGTGGCTTGGCTGCCTGAACGGCCGTTGCCTGTGCATGGCCACCACCATAGCTTGAATGTTGTTGCGTGGAGTCTGCGATGGGGCGACGGATCGTGTTTGCTGTGCTGGGCCTGATCGCCGTCCTCGCACTGGCCTTTGTATTGGGTCCACGCGTACCGGTCGACACCACGATCCGTTTCGATCCTTCCGTCATCGGTGACGACCCACAGGCCTATGTGGCAAAGGTTGAAGCCGCCGTGCCCGGTATTCGCGACGGGCTGGAGAAGGAGATCGTCTGGGCGAACCCGATGGTGCACGCCAAGACGCCGCTGTCGATCGTCTACATCCATGGCTTTTCCGCATCGAAGGGCGAGGTCCGGCCCTTGCCCGACGACGTTGCCGACCAGCTCGACGCCAACCTGTTCTACACCCGCCTCACCGGTCACGGGCAGGACGGCGCGGCAATGACGCAAGGCAGCGTCAATGCCTGGATCAACGACTATGAGGAGGCGCTCGCCATCGGCCGGGCGATCGGCGACAAGGTGATAGTCATCTCAACGTCGACCGGCGGCTCGCTGGCGGCCTGGGCGGCGACGCAGGCCGGTGCATCCGAGGGCGTGGCGGCCATTGCATTCATCTCGCCCAATTTCGGCGTGAAGGCATCCGGCGCCGAGGTCCTGACCATGCCATGGGGCAAGCAGATCGCTGAACTCGTCGCCGGCAGAGAACGCAGCTTCGCGCCGCGCAACGCGCTGCATGAGAAATTCTGGACCACCAGATATCCGATCGCAGCGACAATGCCGATGCAGGCCCTGACGGAGCTAGCCTATGGCGCGCCCGTGGAGAAGGCGACCATCCCGGCTTTGTTCATCTTCTCGGATTTGGACAGAGTGGTGCGGGCCGACCGTACCCGCGAAATCGCCGCGCGCTGGGGCGGCCCGCATGAACTGGTCCCCATCGAAAGCAGTGGCGATCCCGACAATCATGTCATCGCCGGCGACGCGCTGTCGCCATCCACTACGGCTTTCCTGGCGCAACGGATTGCTGTCTGGGTCGAGGCGGTGGCGAAGTAAGGTTCGGAGACGAAAAGGGCTGATGAAGCATTGCTTCATCAGCCCTTTCTTTGTTGGTCAGTCACCAGCCAATCACCAAGGGTGGCCAACTGCATAAGGCGTATTAAGCAGCTCGCGCCGCCGGACGCTTGCCGCCGAAGCGGCGCTTGTTGTTGCCCTTGAAGGGCTTGGCGCCTTCGGGCTTGCGTTCGCCGGCAAAGGCTGGCTTGTCGCCGAAACGCTTCTTGCCGAAGCCGTTGTTCTGCTTCTTCTCGCCGCCCGGTCGCCGGCCGTCGCGACGCCCATTGCGGTCGCTGCGATCATTGGCGGGTTCGAAGCGCTCGTTCTTTTCCGCCGGATTGCGTGCCGGATCGGGGCTGCCGAGATGGTCGGCAACAACAGGCAGCTTGGTGCGGATGATCCGCTCGACCTGGCGCAGCTTGCTGTTCTCCGAAGGATCGCAAAGCGTGATCGCGATGCCATCCATGCCGTTGCGGCCGGTGCGGCCGATGCGGTGGACGTAGCTTTCAGCCTCGTCCGGCAGGTCGAAATTCACGACATGGCTGATGCCGGGCACGTCGATGCCGCGCGCGGCGATGTCGGTCGCGACCAGAATGCGCACCGAACCGTCGCGGAAATCATTCAGCGCCTTCTGACGCGCATTCTGCGACTTGTTGCCGTGGATGACGGCGGCCTTGAAGCCGTCGCGCTCGAGGTCCTTGGTCACCCGGTCCGCACCGTGCTTGGTACGCGAAAAGATGATGACGGACTTCATCGCCTCATCGGCGAGCATCGTCGACAACACCTGGCGCTTCTGCTTGGTGCGGGCGAAGACGACGCCCTGGACGATTTCGGCGGCCGCGGTGCTTTGCGGCGAGACTTCGACACGGACAGGGTTCTTCAGGAGGCCCTTGGCGAGTTCAGCGATCTCGTCCGGCATGGTGGCCGAGAAGAGCGCCGTCTGGCGATCGGGCGCGGTCGCCTTGGCAATGCGCTTGACGTCGTTGATGAAGCCCATGTCGAGCATGCGGTCGCCCTCGTCCAGCACCAGCCATTTGGTGTCGGAGAGGATGAGGTCGCCCTCGCGCACGAGGTCGGTCAACCGGCCGGGCGTGGCGATGAGGATATCGACGCCGGGAGCAACCTTCTTCACCTGGCTGAAGCGCGAGACACCGCCCAGCACGAGTGCCGTCGAGACATGCGCGCCCTTGGCGAGGATCTTGATGGTGTCCTCGATCTGCACCGCGAGTTCGCGGGTCGGCGCCAGGATCAGCGCGCGGGTCGTCTTGGCGCGCCGCTTGGTGCCGAGCGCGATGATCTTGGACAGGATCGGCAGCGCAAAGGCCGCGGTTTTGCCGGAGCCGGTCTGCGCGATGCCGAAAATGTCACGGCCTTCCAGCTGCGGCGGGATGGCCTGCATCTGGATCGGCTTCGGTTCGGCAAAGCCGGCATTGTGGGTGGCCTTGAGCAGCGCACCCGTAATTCCCAGCGCCGCGAAACCGGAGAGTTCCGCGGTATCGTTGCCGGGCAAAGTGTTTTCGTTGGTCAAAATAATCTTCTTTCACGCGGCCTCTGGCCGCAAACGTCAATCGCGGCAGGGCGCAACCTGCCGTCGAAAATTTGATATGAAACGACAAGGCGGGCGGACACGTGCGTCCACTCGGCTGCGCTGTCGTGCCCGCAGGCATCATGCCACGGGGCTTTTTCGCCACTTTGTGATGTACCGGAAAGAGGGGCCGATATACCGGAAAGAGGGAAAACAGACGCAACCAGTCTCATTTGTCGAGAAGGCCGGAATCTCCCGGCCCAAGCGCCTATGGGTTGCATATGGCTGAGTTCGCCCCGGAATGCAAGAGGCGCGATGTTGCGGTGCAGCAAAAACCAGCGAGAAGCCGACGCTTGCGCTCCCCGACGGGCATCATTACCACAAACGCAGCTTCCGTTTTCTGGGGACCGAGCGATGAAAGACGTGCTGAAGGAACTCGAGCGGCGGCGTGACATCGCCCGCATGGGTGGCGGCCAGGCCCGCATCGACGCCCAGCACAAGAAGGGCAAGCTCACAGCGCGCGAGCGCATCGAGGTGTTCCTCGACGAGGGTTCATTCGAGGAGTTCGACATGTATGTCGAGCACCGCTCGACCGACTTCGGCATGGAGAAGACCAAGATCGCAGGCGATGGCGTCGTCACCGGCTGGGGCACGGTCAACGGCCGGCCGGTCTATCTCTTCGCCAAGGATTTCACGGTGTTCGGGGGCTCGCTGTCGGAAGCCCATGCCGAAAAGGTCATCAAGGTGCAGGAGATGGCGCTGCGCAATCGCGCGCCGATCATCGGCCTCTACGATGCCGGGGGCGCGCGCATCCAGGAAGGCGTCGCCGCACTCGGCGGCTACGCCGAGATATTCCAGCGCAATGTGCTCGCTTCGGGTGTCATTCCGCAGATCTCCGTCATCATGGGCCCTTGTGCCGGCGGTGACGTCTATTCGCCCGCCATGACCGATTTCATCTTCATGGTGCGCGACACCTCCTACATGTTCGTCACCGGGCCGGATGTGGTGAAGACCGTGACCAACGAGACGGTGACCGCCGAGAGCCTCGGCGGCGCTTCCGTCCACACGACGAAATCCTCGATCGCCGACGGCGCCTATGACAATGACGTCGAAGCACTCTTGCAGATGCGCCGGCTGGTCGACCTGTTGCCAGCTTCCAATACGTCGGAGCTCCCCGAGATCGAATGCTACCAGTCGGTCACCGATCATGACATGTCGCTCGACCGGCTGATCCCCGACAATGCCAACAAGCCCTACGACATCAAGGAGCTGATCCTGAAGGTCGCCGATGAGGGTGATTTCTTCGAGATCCAGCAGAGTTTTGCGAAGAACATCGTCACCGGTTTCGGCCGGGTCGAGGGCCGCACGGTCGGCTTTGTCGCCAACCAGCCAATGGTGCTGGCGGGCGTGCTCGATTCCGACGCCAGCCGCAAGGCGGCGCGCTTCGTGCGCTTCTGCGACTGTTTTTCTATTCCCATCGTCACCTTCGTCGATGTTCCCGGTTTTCTGCCCGGCACGGCGCAGGAGTATGGCGGCCTGATCAAGCATGGCGCCAAGCTGCTTTTCGCCTATGCCGAGGCGACCGTGCCGAAGATTACCGTCATCACCCGCAAGGCCTATGGCGGCGCCTACGACGTCATGGCGTCAAAGCATCTGCGCGGCGACATGAACTATGCCTGGCCGACGGCGCAGATCGCCGTTATGGGGGCGAGAGGCGCGGTCGAGATCATCTACCGCAAGGACATCGGCGATGCCGAGAAAATCGCTGCCCATACAAAGGCTTACGAGGACCGCTTCCTGTCGCCATTCGTAGCCGCCGAGCGCGGCTATGTCGACGAGGTGATCATGCCGCACTCGACCCGCCGCCGTATCGCCCGAGCGCTTCGCATGCTGCGCAACAAGGATATGCAGAACCCCTGGAAGAAGCACGACAACATTCCGCTGTGAACTGGTGTCGCGGGCATCGCGGTTGATCAGCGCCCGCCTCCGGCAGCCACCAGTTCGCGCAGCACCGGCACCATCGCCTGCGGCAAATCCTCGGCGACCAGCCCCGGCCCGAACCGACTGCCGGCCTCGGCATGGATCCAGACCGCCGCGCAGGCCGCTTCGAAGGCCGGCATGCCTTGGGCAAGCAGTCCGGCAGTGATGCCGGACAACACATCGCCCGACCCTGCAGTGGCAAGCCAGGCCGCGCCATTGGAATTGATCGCCGCCCTGCCGTCCGGAGCGGCGATCACCGTATCGGCGCCCTTGTAGACGATGACGGCATTGGCGCGCGCTGCCGCCGCGCGTGCCTTGTCAAGCTTCGATGAGGCATAGTCATCGGCGATGCCAGGAAACAACCTGGCGAACTCCCCTTCATGCGGTGTCATCACCAGCGCGGGCGCGTCCGGCCTGCGGGCGGCTTCGAACAAGACATCTGGCGCCTCACGAAACGAAGTGATCGCGTCGGCGTCGAAGACCAGGCCGGCAATTCCAGTGGACGCGGCCACTGGCTTGCCCGACGCGAGCAGCGCAAGCGCGAACGCCTGGTTTTTTTCACCGACGCCAAAGCCAGGCCCGAGAACAAAGGCCGATGGCCGGCGCTCCTCGACAAATGCCTCAATGTCGGCAGCGTCGTCGGCCCTGTGCAGCATGATCGAGGTCAGGTGCGCGGCATTGACCTGCATGGCGTTGCCCGGCGACAGGACCGTCACCGCCCCTGCCCCGCTTCGGGCAGCGCCAAGTGCTGAGAGCCGCGCCGCGCCGGTGGCATGGGGGCCGCCGGAAAAGACACCGACATGGCCGCGCTTGTATTTGTGCGCGTCGACGGCCGGCACCGGCAAATAGCGCAACCAAAGCGCTGGTCCGTTCTCGAACGTCCGGGGCTGGAGCCTTGCAATGATCTCCAGCCCAATGCCGATATCGGCAAGCACGATCTCGCCGCATCGCTCCCGGCCGGGCAGGAGCAGATGGCCGGGCTTCTTGCGCGCAAAGGTCACTGTGAGCTCGGCCGAAAACGACCTGCCGAGCACCTTGCCGCTGTCGCCGGAAATGCCGGAAGGCAGGTCGACCGCGACAACCGGCAAATGCAGGTCGGTGACCAGATCGACCGTCCTGGCGGCCTCGCCGGACAGCGGCTTGGACAGCCCTGCCCCGTAAAGCGCATCGACCACGATCGAGCCGGAACCGACATCAAAGTCCGATAGCGGCCGGGGCTTGATTGGGCATTCGGCGGCGGCGAGTGCCGCATCGCTATGCGGCTTCGGCGGGGCAGACGCCCAGACCGTGGTGGCGACGCCGCTGCCGGCGAGGATCCGGGCAGCGACATAACCGTCGCCACCATTGTTGCCCGGGCCGCACAACACATGGGCGTGCGCCGCCGCGGGATAGCGCCTGAGCACTTCGGCCGCGACGGCTTGCCCGGCACGTCGCATCAATCCAATGCCGCCGGTTGGACCTGCCGCAATTGTCAGCCGATCCGCCTCGCCCATCTCGGCGGAAGTAAGAAGTTCGTGGCTCATGGATTGCCGATCCGCATTCGATCAAGCATTGTCCAGTTTTCGGCTCGACGCAAACGGGGAGGAGCTGGCGCTGTCATGACCATGTCGATCGGTGCAAGGATCGCGGGCACCAAGCTGCGCGCCTGATGAGCAATTTGCCCAGATCTTGGGCAGACATGCACAGGAGTGCCGGATAGGCTACAGCCGTTCATGCCGCTTCCAATGCAGCGAATGACGCGAATTTGCATCTGGGGGTGACATGGCTTTGAAATCGTATGACACCGCTTCTGTTCCCTCCGACTGGCACAGTTCGTGCTTGATTGAGGCGCAAGCGGGGGCTCACAACCCGTTTTTTTGGCAGTGGAGGCCACTTTTTACATGAAAAAGATCGAAGCGATCATCAAGCCATTCAAGCTGGACGAAGTGAAGGAAGCGCTTCAGGAGGCCGGACTGCAAGGCATCACCGTGACCGAGGCCAAGGGGTTCGGGCGCCAGAAGGGTCACACCGAACTCTACCGCGGCGCCGAATATGTCGTCGACTTCCTGCCCAAGGTGAAGATCGAGGTCGTGCTCGGCGACGATGCCGTGGAAGGCGCGATCGAGGCCATCCGTAAGGCGGCCCAGACCGGCCGCATCGGCGACGGCAAGATCTTCGTCTCCAACATCGAGGAGGTCGTGCGCATCCGCACCGGCGAAACCGGAATGGACGCGGTTTGATCAAGCCGGCCATCCTCTAAGACCGGCCATCCTCCAAGAAACGTCATCCATCAAAAAACGTCAGCACACAGGGATACATGACATGACGACAGCCAAAGACATCATGAAGCAGATCAAGGACAACGACGTGAAATTCGTCGACCTGCGCTTCACCGACCCGAAGGGCAAGCTGCAGCACGTGACGATGGATGTTGTCGAGGTCGAGGAAGACATGTTTGCCGACGGCGTCATGTTCGACGGCTCCTCAATCGCCGGCTGGAAGGCCATCAATGAGTCCGATATGGTGCTGATGCCCGATACGGACACGGTCCACATGGATCCGTTCTTCGCGCAGTCGACCATGGTCATCCTGTGCGACATCCTCGATCCGGTCTCGGGCGAATCCTACAACCGCGATCCGCGCGGCACGGCCAAGAAGGCCGAGGCCTACATGAAGTCGGAAGGCATCGGCGACACCATCTATGTCGGCCCCGAAGCCGAGTTCTTCGTGTTCGACGACGTCAAGTACAAGGCCGATCCCTATAACACCGGCTTCAAGCTGGATTCGACCGAACTGCCGTCGAACGACGACACCGATTACGAGACCGGCAATCTCGGTCACCGCCCGCGCATCAAGGGCGGCTATTTCCCGGTGCCGCCGATCGATTCGGCGCAGGACATGCGCTCCGAAATGCTGACGGTGCTCGCCGAGATGGGCGTGCGCGTCGAAAAGCATCACCATGAGGTGGCCGCCGCCCAGCACGAACTCGGCATCAAGTTCGACACGCTGGTCCGCAACGCCGACAAGATGCTGATCTACAAGTACGTCGTGCACCAGGTCGCCAACGCCTATGGCAAGACGGCGACCTTCATGCCGAAGCCGATCTTCGGCGACAACGGCTCGGGCATGCACGTTCACCAGTCGATCTGGAAAGGCGGCAAGCCAACTTTCGCCGGCAATGAGTATGCTGGTCTTTCAGAGAGCTGCCTGTTCTACATCGGCGGCATCATCAAGCATGCCAAGGCGATCAATGCCTTCACCAACCCGCTGACCAACTCCTACAAGCGACTGGTGCCGGGCTACGAGGCGCCGGTGCTGCTCGCCTATTCGGCGCGCAACCGTTCGGCGTCCTGCCGCATCCCGTTCGGCAGTTCACCGAAAGCAAAGCGCGTCGAGGTCCGCTTCCCCGATCCGGGTGCGAACCCCTATCTCGCTTTCGCCGCCATGCTGATGGCCGGCCTCGACGGCATCAAGAACAAGATCCACCCAGGACAGCCGATGGACAAGGATCTCTACGACCTGCCGCCGAAGGAGCTGAAGAAGATCCCGACCGTCTGCGGTTCGCTGCGCGAAGCGCTCCAGAGCCTCGACAAGGATCGCGGCTTCCTTAAGGCCGGCGGCGTCTTCGACGACGACCAGATCGACAGCTATATCGAGCTCAAGATGGCCGAAGTGATGCGCTTCGAAATGACCCCGCATCCAGTCGAATACGACATGTACTATTCCGTCTAAGATTCCGTTCGGATAGTGTTTCGAAGCCCTTGAAGGATTTCCCCCTTCAAGGGCTTTTTTGCTGATCCTAGGAGGACGCATCTCAGTTCGGGCAGCCTGCCCTCTTGGCCGCCGCAGAAGACCTCGGGTTGGGTGGCAAAAAACCCGTTCGAGCAAGTTGGCGGATAGCCTTTCGGGACGCAATCGAACGCCAGGAGCGAGCGGCGCACTGCCTCAGGCTGCAATGCCCGCTCGTCCGGCGCCCCCGCCAATGCCGTCGTTCACGAAACCCCCGCCCCGTTCGAACGGCATCGCTTTGGCGTAACCCCCAAGGCGACGAATACGCATGCCGCGGCGTGGCCTGTCAACGCCGCCTTCCGGAGGCACAAATCGTCGATTTCGATGTATGAACAGTGGCTTATATAAAGGATCGGTGGTGTACGGACGAGCTGAAACAGGCTGTTTTCCGGGCTTTTTCAATGAAACTCGGAAATGCATGAGACGAGTGGCGGCAAGGGGCGTCAACCAAAGCATCTCGTTCGGCTAAAATTGCCCGTCCCTTTTCAACCTGACTTTTTTTGGGGGAATTCGCCGTTCCGGCAAAAAAGGCCCGGGCGTTTCCGCCCGGGCCTTTTCCACAATGAACATCCGCGTGCGGCGCGGAGCTGACCACGCCGCAAAGAGAATCAGGCAGCGGCCGAAACCTCTGCGCTCGCCGGCACCGAAGCGATCGTCTTCAGGATCTGCGAGGCGATCTGGTAGGGGTCGCCCTGAGAATTCGGACGGCGGTCTTCCAGATAGCCCTTGTAGTCGTTCTTGACGAACGAATGCGGGACGCGGATCGAGGCGCCGCGATCGGCGATGCCATAGCTGAACCTGTTCCACGGCGCTGTCTCGTGCTTGCCGGTCAAACGTTTGTCGTTGTCCGGGCCGTAGACGGCGATGTGGTCCATCAGGTTCTTGTCGAAGGCCGCCATCAGCGCTTCGAAATAGGCCTTGCCGCCGACTTCACGCATATAGGACGTCGAGAAATTGGCATGCATGCCCGAGCCGTTCCAGTCGGTGTCGCCGAGCGGCTTGCAGTGGTATTCGATGTCGATGCCGTACTTCTCGGTCAGGCGCTGCATTAGATAGCGGGCCATCCACATCTGGTCGGCGGCCTTCTTGGAACCCTTGCCGAAAATCTGGAATTCCCACTGGCCCTTGGCCACTTCGGCATTGATGCCTTCGTGGTTGATGCCGGCCGCGAGGCAGAGATCAAGATGTTCCTCGACGATCTGGCGCGCAACGGAGCCGACATTCGAATAGCCGACGCCGGTATAGTACGGGCCCTGCGGCGCGGGATAGCCGCTTTCGGGGAAGCCGAGCGGACGGCCATCCTTGTAGAAGAAATACTCCTGCTCGAAGCCGAACCAGGCGCCTTCGTCGTCGAGGATGGTGGCGCGCTTGTTGGATGCATGCGGCGTAACGCCGTCGGGCATCATGACTTCGCACATGACGAGCACGCCGTTGGTGCGGGCCGGATCGGGATAGACGGCGACCGGCTTCAGCACGCAATCGGAGCTATGCCCCTCGGCCTGCTGCGTCGAGGACCCGTCGAAACCCCACAGCGGCAGCTGCTCGAGCGTCGGGAACTCGGCGAATTCCTTGATCTGCGTCTTGCCGCGAAGATTGGGGACCGGGGTGTATCCATCGAGCCAGATATACTCGAGCTTGTATTTGGTCATTCTAGAGCCTCTCGTTGCTTGGACACCGCAAGCAGGCGATGTCGATGCATGGCCGAAACAGGCCGGCCTGCCGATGATTAAAAAGCAATTCGTATGCCACTCGGCCTCCGATGGGTGCGGCAAAATGGTCATGCCAAGGCTTTGATTTTGCTGAGCCGTCTCAGCAATGCGTCAGGATCGGCCAAACGGCAATACTGCTTAAATCATAGGCAAATCATGATCTTTTCCTAAGCATATTGCCTAAATGAATCGCAGAACCTATTTTGATGAGAACTGAATCGGCAAGCTTCTGAAAAAGCAGGGAGACCGGCAATGCAAGTCACGCAATCGCGTCCGTCGGCGAAAATCCTGATGTTCCCGCTGGCAGCGCGCAAGTCTGCCTTAAATTTAGGCGCCAAGGCCAAATTCGCGGCAGAGCTTGCCGCGCTTCGCGGCGAGCACGCCGATTCCGATGGGTGGTATCACGAGGCCGCCGTCGAGGAAGAGAACCCGCAACGGAAGAGCTGAAGCCCTCCACGTCGATCTCACATGAAAAAGCCCGGCGCGATCGCTCGCGCCGGGCTTTTCGTTCGTATCGGCCGATCGGCTACTCCTTGGTGTGCAGGTCGGTACCGAGCGTATCCTTGACGAAGATCATGCCGATGATCAGCGTCATTGCCGCGATTACCACCGGATACCAGAGGCCATAATAGATATCGCCCTTGTAGGCGCTGAGCGCGAACACCGTCGCCGGCAACAGGCCGCCGAACCAGCCATTGCCGATGTGGTAGGGCAATGACATGCCAGTGTAGCGAATGCGAGTCGGGAACATCTCGACAAGGATCGCCGCGATCGGCCCGTAGACCATGGTCACGAACAGCACCAGGATGAACAGGATACCGATTGTCATCGGCCAGTTCACCGCCGCCGGATCGGCGAACATGGCGAAGGCGCCGCCGCCCGGTATGTTGTAGACGGTGACCTCGGGCGCGCCCGCGGCCTCTTCGGTGGTCAAGAGCTTGTCCTTGACCGCCTGATCAATCGGCACAGTCGCCTTCTCACCGGCACGGATCGCGGCAGCGTCCAGCTTCAGTTCCGGGTTGGCGGCAACAAACGCATCGAGTTTCTGGTCCGCAACCTTGATCGCCGCACGCTTCAGCGGATAACCGCCGTCCCGCAGGGACATGTTGACAGCCTTGACGAAAGCCGCGTCCTTGGCCTTGGCCTGATCGCCGGCGGCGACCGCGTCGTAGGACGCCACCGTCTCTGTACCAATCTTGACTGACGCGGCCGTTCCGGGCGCGGCCGTCGACACTACATCGTACGGTACCGAGTTCTTGGTCAGGAACGAAGTCGCGATGTCGCAGGACGTCGTGAATTTCGCGGTTCCGACCGGATTGAACTGGAACCTGCAGTCGCCGGGTGCTGCCGTCACAGTTGCCCGAGTGCTCTGCTGTGCCTTGGCGAGCGCTGGATTGGCGGCCCAGGTCAATGCCTTGAACAGCGGGAAGGTGCAGACGATGGCGAGCGCCAGGCCAGCCATGATGATCGGCTTGCGGCCGATCTTGTCGGAGAGCCAGCCGAACACGACGAAGAAGATCGAGCCGAGCGCCAGCGCGATGGCGATCATGATGTTGACCGACTGCGCGTCGACCTTCAGCACATTTTGCAGGAAGAACAGCGCGTAGAACTGGCCATTGTACCAGACGACGGCCTGACCGGCGGTGAGGCCGAGCAGCGCCAGGAGCGCGATCTTCGCGTTTTTCCACTGACCAAAGGCTTCCGAGAGCGGCGCCTTGGAGCCCTTGCCCTCGTCCTTCATCTTCTGGAAGGTCGGGGACTCCGAGAGAGACAACCGGATCCAGATCGAAATGGCGAGCAGCAGGAAAGAGACGATGAAAGGAATGCGCCAACCCCAGGCGGCGTAGCTCTCCTTGCTCAGCGATCCCTGCACAATCAGGATGACGATCAGCGACAGGAACAGGCCGAGCGTCGCTGTCGTCTGGATCCAAGAGGTGTAAAAGCCGCGGCGGTCATCGGGCGCGTGCTCGGCGACATAGGTCGCCGCACCACCATATTCGCCGCCCAGCGCCAAACCCTGCAGCATGCGCAAGACAATCAGGATCACCGGAGCAGCGATGCCCAGGGTTGCATAGCCGGGCAACAGGCCGACCAGGAAGGTCGACAGGCCCATGATCGTCATGGTGACCAGGAATGTGTATTTGCGGCCGACGAGGTCGCCGATGCGACCGAACAGCAGCGCGCCGAACGGGCGCACCAGGAAACCTGCGGCAAAGGCCAGCAGCGCGAAGATGTTGCGCGTTGCCTCGGGAATCGTCGGACTGAAAAAGGTCGAGCCGATGAAAGCCGCCAGCGAGCCGTAGAGATAGAAATCATACCATTCGAAAACGGTGCCGAGCGAGGAAGCGAAGATGACTTTCTTCTCCTCCCGCGTCATGCCCCGGCTCCTTCCGCCGGCGGTCGATGCCATTGCCATTGAGTTATCCTCCCGTGAGACCCAGTCCTAGATGCTGTGCGCCAACGTCCGCGTTCTCCTCCGAACGCGGACTCAAAAAGCGCAGCCAGCACATGAAAAATGGCAGAAAGCGCAGGGAAAAGGCAGCGCGACGATGGGATTATGACTTTCGTATTAGGTGCAGTGCGAAGGCGGAGCGAAGCGCTCAGGCCCGCAGCGCTTCGAGCAAGCTGACGGCGGCCATCATGTCTCGTTTGCGGGCGGCACGACGCGCGACTGCTTCGGCGTCCTGTCCCCAATGCGCGATCTGCCAGTCCTCGTCGACATGGCCGGCGGCCCAGGCCTCCTCGCCGGCGAGCTCGCCGAAATCGACCGCCAACGCCAGCAACGCCGAGCCGGTCAGCGATGTCATGACATGAATGGCGGCCAGGCGCAGCGGCTCGGCACGCTGCGCCAGGTGGCTGCCCAGCACGGCAATGGTTTCGCGCGGCTGCTCGACATGGATGATACCCTCGGCAAGGTTGAAGCGAACCCCAAGCGCGGCGCGTGCCCAGTCGATGACGGGATCCCACTGTTCGTTCTGCCGCTCGACCAGCCCTTGCGGCGCATCGGCGCGGTAACAGAGCAGATCCGACGAGGCAAAACGCAGAATGTCTTCCAGCACCGCCTGCGGATCGCTGGCAACGCCATCGATGGCGGTGTTGACCAGCCGCATCACCGGCATCGTCACCGGATTGATCGTCTCGCCCTGTTCCGCGAACTCGCCGGCAACCAGTGCCGCGGCCGCTTCAGTCGGCAGCGCCAGCAGCGCCTTGCCCGGCGTGCGCACCGGCCTGCCGTCGAGTTGCACCGCGAAGCCAGCTTCCACCGGCACGACCGAGACCTCCTTGTAGAAGCGCTTGGGCAGCGGCGTCTTCATCTGGATCTGGGCGCGACGTACCGGATCCGGATCGGAAAGATACTTGCCCGCTTCAAGGTCGTTAAGGATATCACGCATGAAGTCTCTTTCTCACACCGGTGTCAGCTTGCGTGCCGGCCGGTTGACGATGATCAGCCCCGCCGCAATCAAGCCAAGTGCCAGAAAAATGCGAATGGTCAGCGGCTCGTTCAAGATGATCGCACCGCATAAAACACCGAAGACCGGCGACAGGAAGGTGAAGCTCGACAGCCCTGAGGCCGGATAGCGGCGCAGCAGCCAGAACCACAGCACGTATGTAAAGGCGACGATATAGATTGCCTGGAAAAGCAGCGCCAATGTCGGCAGCAAGGCTGGATCGCGAACGGGTGGGCCCGCGAGAGGCATTACCAACACGCCAACGATCGCCGCGCCGGCGAGTTGATAGAGCAGCAGCTTCTCCGCGCTTGCCTCGACCAGTTTCGATCGCTTGATGAGGATATTGGTCAGGGCCCAGAAAAACCCGGAACCAAGGCTCAGGAGATCGCCGAACAGCATGTCTCCGCTACCGCCGAGCTTGTCGGAAAAAACGGTGGCGAGACCCGCGAAAGCCAACAGCAGGCCAAGGAACTTGCGCGTGGTGATCTGTTCGCCGAGCAGAAAGTGGCCGCCGATCAGCATCCAGAACGGCATTGAGTTGACCAGCAGCGTGTTGCGGGCAACGGTGGTGTGCTCCAGCCCGACATAGAGGCAAAGGAACTCGATGCCGAAAAGCACGCCGACCGCGATGCCGGCCAGCAATGTCCCATCCCTGGTGAACAGCGCAATGCCGCGCCAGCGGCACCAGAGGAAGACGCAGAAGCCGCCGATGACCGAGCGTGCGATTGACAGGAAGACTGGGTCGTAGCCGGCGTAGGAGATCTTGGCGGCGACGTAGTTCAGGCCCCAGGAGAAGGTCAGCCCGACCATGATGGCGGCGGCGGCCATATCGACCGTGTCGCGCCGATCGAGCGCGTCGGTGGCGCCACTCACGGTCAATCCTCCGCGCTGGCGTCGTCGAAGCCGATCAGGTTCCAGCTCTGGCGCATGTGCGGCGGCATCGGCGCGGTGACGTCGATAACGCCCTTGTCTGGGTGCGGGATAATGATGCGGCGCGCGTGCAGGTGCAGGCGGTTTTGAATGCCGCCGGGAAAATCCCAGTTGGTGTCGGCTTCGAAGTATTTCGGGTCGCCGATGATCGGGCAGCCGATATAGGCGGCATGGACGCGGAGCTGGTGGGTGCGGCCCGTATAGGGCTCCATCTCCAGCCAGGTCATGGTCTGCGCCGCCTGCTCGATGATGCGGTAGTAGGACACGGCATGGTCGGCGCCCTTTTCACCATGCGCGGCCACGCGCACGCGGTCGCCATCCTCTGTCGGCTCCTTGATCAGCCAGGTCGAGATCTTGTCCTCGCGCTTGGGCGGCACGCCTTTGACCAACGCCCAGTAGGTCTTCTTGGTTTCTCGCGCCCGGAACGCCTCCGAGAGCTTCATGGCGGCAAGCCTGGTACGGGCGACAACCAGCACGCCCGACGTATCGCGGTCGAGCCGATGCACCAGCCGCGGCTTCTCGCCCTTCTGGCTGCGCCAGGCTTCCAGCATGTCGTCGACATTGCGCGTGACGCCGGAGCCGCCCTGAACGGCGAGGCCCGCCGGCTTGTTGAAGACGAAGACCTTCGGGTCCTCATGGAGCAGCATCTTGGCGAGCACATCGGCGTCGCCCTGGTTGCGGATCGAGTGGCCCGTGAGCGCGCTCTCGCCCTTCTTGTCCACCTCGAGCGGCGGCACACGCACCATCTGGCCCGGCTCGACGCGGGTGTCGGCCTTGACCCGGCCGCCATCGACGCGGATCTGGCCGGAGCGCAGCAGCTTCTGCAGGTGGCCGAAGCCAAGTCCCGGGAAATGCGTCTTGAACCAGCGATCGAGCCGCATGCCCGCCTCGCCGGCTTCCACCGTGATCTGTTCAACGCCTGCCATAGTTCCAATCGCCGTTTCGCCGGATGCAACCGTATTCGCCGCGTCCGCAACCTTACACGCGAGAGACACTGGACCCGTCGCCCGGATCCATTGCAGGTCACTCGTTCTCGGTTCCATATTGCAGAACCTGAACTTTCTCCAGTGTGATCAGGCCGCTTATCATGATTGTTTCAAGCGCGGGTAGGAAAGCAGCTATCTTTTCCTCGCAGTCGACGATCTCGATCACTAGCGGGAGATCCTCCGACAGACGGAGGATTTTCGTGGTGTGGAGTCGGCTGGAATGGCCGAACCCCATCGCGCCGCGCAGGACGGTCGCACCGGCAATCTGCATTTCGCGGGCCTTGAGCACGATTGCTTCATACAGCGGGTGGCCATCCGCCCGGTCGTTCTCGCCGATGAATATGCGCAGCAATTGCGCCTGCCTTGGTATCTTCATTGCCCGGATCCTCTCAGTCGGTTGAGGCGCATTGCAAAGATGTGGCCAAGCCAGACGGCGGCAAGCCACGCTATCACGGAGATAGCGATGTTGAGCCCCGCCGCCACATACCTTCCATTCTGCACCAGGGTGAGGGTTTCAAGGCTGAACGCCGAAAAGGTCGTCAGGCCTCCGCAGAAGCCGACCATGAAGAATTGGCGCTGCAGCGGGCTGGCAAAGACGCGGCCGTCGGGCCCCGTCAGCGTCGCGTAGAAACCGATGAGGAAGGAGCCGACAATATTCACGAGGAGCGTGCCGAAGGGAAATCCATTGCCCCACAGCGCGGTACTCGCCAATGAGGCAAGCGCCCGCAACACGCCGCCGATCATGCTGCCGGCAGCCACGGTCGCATAGGTACGAACCGTTTCACTCGTTTTGCGCCAGCCAATACGGCGCGTGGCTAACCCTGCCGCAGCGAGATCCGACCCGCCGGAGCCGAGCTTCTGCCGACCGCTCACAGCGTCCCGCCACCGATCAAAAGACTTGCCGCGGCAAAGCCCAGCGCCACGCCGCCAAGGCTCAGAAAGACCGAAAGCACCATATTGCCACCGGCGCGTAGCCATTCGCCCTCGCGCGCCAGCGCCAGCGTCTGCAGGCTGAAGGACGAAACCGTGGTATAGCAGCCGAGGCAGCCGGTAACGGCAAAGGCCCAAATAGCAGGCATCGCATCGCGCGCCACCGCATGCGCGATGACGCCGATCGCAAAGGCTCCCGAGACGTTGACGACCATCGTCCCCCAGGGAAAAGTCTCGCCGACCCGGCGGGCGACGAAGCCGGACAGGAAAAAGCGGGCCATTCCGCCGAGCGTGCCGCCGAGACAAACAAGCAATAGATACATCGCGATCCCTCTTGCCGGTCACTAGGAAGTTGTCAGGCAGTTCCAGCCTTCTTGGTCTTGGTCGAACCGATCATCTTCCAGTTCTTGTAGAACATCGAGTTGATGCGCTCGACGCTGACCGACACGACCGCAAGCATGCCAGCGATCAGGCGAGGGAACGGGGACGGTCTGATAATATCCATGAACACGCAGTAGCGGCGGCCATCATATTCGTTGACCGAGCGATGCAGCAGCGTGTCGTCGAAAATGAACTGCGGATTGTCGTACCAGTAGTTCTTGACGTTGCCGCATTCGACGAAAATCTCAGCTTTCACCGGGATCAGATTGTAGAGGATGCGCAGGCTGAGCCGCAGCGGCCCGAAATGCCAGGAGGTCGATTCGCGCTTGCTGAAGACGGAAACGGCGATCGTCTTGATGTATTTGAAATCCTTGTTGAATTCCTCGACATTGTCTATCCTGTGCTTGCCGTACCACTGGTAGACATACATGCCGCGCCGGCCGGCGCCGAAATTGGCGTCGATATCGGCGATGATCTCATCCTTGCGCGCCTTGAAGACATCAAGGACCTCGTTGACCTCACGCTGATAGTCGGCGGGAAACTGCTCCAGCTTCCACACGCCCGGATTTCTGTAGCACAGAAGATCGACCAGCAGGTTGAAGGGTGAGAGCAACCAGGTGAAGAGCCCGTTGCCAAGGAAGTAGCCGCTGAACAGCGCCAGATCCTTCCTGTCGTTGCGCAGCACATCGATCAGACCACAGACGATGAAGATCGTCGTCAGGATCGGTATGAAATAGAAGCCAAGGGCAAGAATCGGGATGGCAATAGCGAATTTGCGAAGTGATTTGCGAAGGGTTTTTGTCATTTTTCCACGCGCGATGCGCGATCCTGTTGCGAATGAGGTGCCCAAATCATGGCAACGGCCACCGCCCGACCGTGCGCCTTGATAAGGTTTTTTGGGTCACCGCACAACGGCCATGGTATCCGGCCGGGCTGGCTGCCTGGTGGAGCCTGCCGGGCTGTCAATGCACCGCCGGCAAGCCAAGCTCGTCCCATTTGTCCCTGGCCACGGGATCGCCGACCAGAAACTCAAAGCCAATGACGCTTTCGCCGTCCTGTGCGAGCTGGCATTTGAACTTCAGACTGTACCAGTTTTTGCGGCTGCGGAAAGCCGCACCATCAGCGGCGATCGTCGTGCCGGTTATCTTTTCCTCGGCGGTTGCGTAGGGCACCACCTGCTCCGGCTGGAAATCCGCATGCCATTGGCGGATCTGATCCATGGCCTCCAGATTGCAAAGCTGCACCATACGCTCGTCGGATGCGAAGGTCCTGAGATCGGCGCGCGCCTGCCTGCTGCGCGGATCGGCCAGGGTCTTGGCCGACAGCATCCGCGTCGGGCGAATCATGGCAGGCGCGGCGGGCGGTTGAGTTTTGGGCGGGTTCGAAGCAGGCGGTGGCTCTGCCGCCCTCGCCTCCGGCACCGCCGCAGCGGCGGAGGCCGGCGGCGGTCTCGCCGATGCCTCGAACTGTTCAGGCGCCAGGATGTCGACCGACACCAGCTCTTCCTCCAGCCGGTTCGGCCGCTTCGGCAACGGCATAAATGCCAGTGTCGCGGCGAACAGTGTATGAAGGACGACCGAAGTTGAAATGCCCCAGGGCGAAGCCTCGTCCCGAAGCGTGACGACCACCGGGCGACGCAAACCGGCTATTCCCGCTCTTTGCGCAGCTTTGCCCAGTAGTCGAGCCGCTTTCTGATATCGCGCTCGAAACCACGCTCGGGCGGATCGTAGAAGGTCTGTCGACCCATCTTTTCGGGAAAATAGTCCTGGCCTGAAAAGGCGTCCGGCTCATCATGGTCGTAACGGTAGCCGGCGCCGTAGTCCTCCTCTTTCATCAGCTTGGTCGGCGCGTTGAGGATGTGCTTGGGCGGCAGCAGCGAGCCATGTTCCTTCGCGGCCCGCGTGGCTGCCTTGAAGGCCGTATAGACGGCGTTGGATTTCGGCGCGGTGGCGAGATAGACGGTGGCCTCGGCGAAAGCGAGTTCGCCCTCCGGAGAGCCGAGATAGTCGTAGGCATCCTTGGCGGCGTTGGCGACAACCAGTGCCTGCGGATCGGCCAGCCCGATGTCCTCCATCGCCATGCGCACCAGCCGGCGGCCGAGATAGAGCGGATCCTCGCCGGCATCGAACATGCGCGCGAGATAGTAGAGTGCGGCATCCGGATCCGAGCCGCGCACCGACTTGTGCAGCGCCGAGATCAGGTTGTAATGGCCATCCTGGCCCTTGTCGTAGATCGGCGCACGGCGCTGGACGATGCGCTGCAGCCCTTCGGGATCGAATATCTCGCCAGGCTTGGCGGCACGCCAGACTTCCTCGGCCAGCGTCAGCGATGCGCGCCCGTCGCCATCGCTCATGCGGATCAGCATCGCCCGCGCCTCGTCATCGAGCGGCAGCGCCCTGCCCTCGGTCTCCTCCGCCCGCGTCATCAGCTTGGCGATGCTGTCTTCGCCGAGCGAATGGAAGACCATGACCCGTGCGCGCGACAACAAGGCCGCGTTGAGTTCGAAGGACGGATTTTCAGTTGTGGCGCCGACCAGGACGACCGTTCCATCCTCCATGACGGGGAGAAAAGAATCCTGCTGGGCACGGTTGAAGCGGTGGATCTCGTCAACGAAAAGCAGGGTTTGGCGGCCGTTGGCGCGGCGCAGCTTGGCCGCCTCGAACACTTTCTTCAGATCGGCGACGCCGGAAAAGACGGCCGATATCTGCTCGAAGGCAAGACTGGTCTCGCCGGCGAGCAGCCTCGCCACCGTGGTCTTGCCGGTGCCGGGCGGCCCCCAGAAGATCATCGAGCCCAGCGAACCGGAGCCGATCAGCCGGGTCAGCGCGCCATCGGGGCCCGTCAAATGCTCCTGGCCGACCACCTCGCCAAGGTTCTTCGGACGCAACCTGTCGGCCAGCGGCCGCCCGGGCGGAACTTTTTCCGGTTCGTCGACACTGAACAGATCGGCCATGCACTTCCTCAGAGCAATTCCAGGAAAAGCGTGAAGCCTTGTCCGTCCGGAATTGCGTCAAAACAAGGAGATAGAGCAGATCGGCGTTTCGGCAAAACGCCGATCTGCTTTAAGTTTGGAGCGCGATCCCATCAGGGGTCGAACTCAGTAACGCAACACCTGGCGCAGTATCTGCCCACCGCGCTCGACGGTAAAGCGCCACCAGCGCGTATCCTGCTGGGCTACCTGCGCCAGCGTTGCGGCGGTGTCGATGCTGGTGCCGTTGACCTCGCGCACGATGTCGCCAGGCTGGAAGCCGAAATCGGCGGCCGGCGAATCACGGTTGATGTCGATCACGGTCACGCCCTTGAGATCGGTGCGCAGGCCGAGCTTCTGGGCCAGCCGCGGCGACAGTTCCGAGACCTTGGCGCCCGAGAACGGGCTACGGCCATGCAGCGTCACCTCCGAGGCTTTTGCCCCCTCCGGCGCGCGCTCCAGCGCGATATCCAAGACTGCTTGCTGGCCCTTGGTCAGGATCGCGAAATTCGCCTTGGTGCCGATCGACAGCGTCGCCATGCGATAGTCCAGCGCTTCGATGCTCTCGACCGGCTTGCCGTCGATCTGCAGCACGACATCGCCCGGTTTCAGCCCTGCCTTGCCGGCGGGGCCCATCGCATCGGCCGACGAGACCAGCGCCCCAATTGGCTTTTCCATGCCGAGCGATTCGGCGATCTGCGGCGTCACCGCTTCGAATTCGGCGCCGATATAGGGCCGTTCGAAGAAATCGAGGCCGGCCTTGGCGGCATCGGCGAAAGCCCGCACCATGTTGGCGGGAATGGCAAAACCGATGCCGATCGAGCCGCCGCTGCGGCTGTAGATGGCGGTATTGATGCCGACAAGCTGGCCGCCCATATTGATCAGCGCACCGCCGGAATTGCCCGGATTGATGGCGGCATCGGTCTGGATGAAATAGCCAGAATCAGAAACGCCGATATGGCTGCGAGCAAGGGCGGAAACGATACCGCTGGTGGTGGTCTGGCCGACACCGAAGGGATTGCCGATGGCCAGCACCAGGTCGCCGACTTCGAGCGCGTCGGAATCACCGATGGCAATGACCGGGAACGGTTTGTCGGACTCGATCTTGAGCACGGCCAGATCGAGCGTCTCGTCCTTGAGCATCACCTTGCTGGTGAATTCACGGCCGTCGGCGGTCGCCACCTTGACCTCGTCGGCGTCCTTGATGACATGGAAATTGGTGACGATCACACCGCTCGGATCGACCAGAACACCCGAGCCCAGCGAAGACTGCGCACGCGGCTGGGCGCGGCCGAAAAACTCCTCGAAGAAGGGATCGCCTTCGAAAGGCGAGGTCACCTTGGCCGTCTGCGAGGCATAGACATTGACCACCGCCGGTGCCGTCTGCTTGACCAGCGGCGCGAAGGAAAGCTGGACCTCCTCGCGGCCGAACGGCACGCGCTTGTCCGGGCCGGAAGTGGCATTCTCGCCTTCGACGCCATGCAACAAGTCGGTCAGCACATCGGAGAGCCCCGGATCGGCTGGCTTGGCGGCGTCCTCGGCCAGCGCCTGCCGGACTGCCGGTGCGGCTGCGAACACCATGAAGGCGCAGAGCAGAACAAGGGACAGTTTTTTGGCGCGCATTGCGAATCCTCCAAGCGAGTTCGGGCGCATTGTCCCGACGAATGTGCAAAATGAAAGGCTAAGCCGCTGAAATCCGATTATTTTCGCGGCAATCAATATTTTTGGCTGCGCCTTTGCGCGCGGAATATGAAAAAGGGGCCCGCAGGCCCCTTTAAATCAATCTGGAAGGACGAAACCTTATGCGGCTGCGGCTTCGTCCGTGCCTTCCGCCTCGAGGCGGGCGCGGTCGCCGGCGCCCTTGGCGTCGGTGTCGCGGTCGACGAACTCGATGACCGCCATCGCGGCATTGTCGCCATGACGGAAGCCGGCCTTCATGATGCGCAAATAGCCGCCGTTGCGGGTGGCGTAGCGCGGGGCGATGGTATCGAACAGGCGCTTGACGACGCCTTCATTGCCGATCTGCGCGATCACCTGGCGGCGGGCGTGCAGGTCGCCGCGCTTGCCGAGCGTCACCAGCTTCTCGACGATGGGACGCAGGTCCTTCGCCTTCGGCAAGGTGGTGACGATCTGCTCGTGCTCGAGCAGCGACACCGCCAGGTTGGCGAACATCGACTTGCGGTGGCTTATGCTGCGGGCGAAGCGGCGGCCTTTGAAACCGTGGCGCATGGCTCTTTTCCTTCTTCAGTTGTTCAAGAGGCCACGGCCTCTGATGGTTTTCCGCACGACCGTCGGATCGAGCGGCTCACGCCGCCGATCCTTGGAGTTCATGCTCAATATTGGTCTTCGTAACGCTTTGCGAGGTCTTCGATGTTTTCCGGCGGCCAGTCCGGCACTTCCATACCGAGGTGCAGGCCCATCGCCGCCAGAACTTCCTTGATCTCGTTCAGCGACTTGCGGCCGAAGTTCGGGGTGCGCAGCATCTCGGCTTCGGTCTTCTGGATGAGATCGCCGATGTAGACGATGTTGTCGTTCTTCAGGCAGTTGGCCGAACGCACCGAAAGCTCGAGTTCGTCGACCTTCTTGAGCAGCGCCGGATTGAAGGCGAGCTCGGTGACGGCTTCCGCGGCGACTTCCTTCTGCGGCTCGTCGAAGTTGACGAACAGGCCAAGCTGGTCCTGCAGGATGCGGGCGGCGAAAGCCACCGCATCCTCGCCCGAGATCGAACCGTCGGTCTCGATGGTCATGGTCAGCTTGTCATAGTCGAGAACCTGGCCCTCGCGGGTGTTCTCGACCTTGTAGGAGACCTTCTTGACCGGCGAATACAAGCTATCGACCGGGATCAGGCCGATCGGCGCGTCTTCGGCGCGGTTGCGCTCCGCAGGCACATAGCCCTTGCCCGTGTCGACGGTGAATTCCATGCGGATTTCAGCGCCTTCGTCCAGCGTGCAGATGACGTGGTCGGGGTTGAGGATCTCGACGTCGCCAACCGTCTGGATGTCGCCGGCCAGAACCGCGCCCGGGCCCTGCTTGCGCACGACCATGCGCTTGGGGCCATCGCCTTCCATGCGGATGGCGATTTCCTTGATATTCAAGACGATGTCGGTCACGTCCTCGCGCACGCCGGCGATGGACGAGAATTCATGCAGAACACCGTCGATCTGCACGGCGGTGACAGCCGCACCGCGCAGCGAAGACAGGAGCACGCGGCGCAGCGCGTTGCCGAGCGTCAGGCCAAAGCCGCGTTCGAGCGGCTCGGCGACCAGCGTGGTCAGCGTCTTCTTCTTCGACGAGAACTCGATCTTGTTCGGCTTGATCAGTTCCTGCCAATTTTTCTGGATCATGATGCTTTCCTTCCGTTGACCCGCCACCATCCAATCGTGGCGGGCGACCTGGAATACCGCGGAGGAGCGCCCTGGGCGCTCACGCGGCGTTCGATAAATTGCTTAGACGCGGCGCTTCTTGCGCGGGCGGCAGCCATTGTGCGGGATCGGCGTCACATCACGGATCGAGGTGATGGTGAAGCCGGCCGCCTGCAGGGCCCGCAACGCCGATTCACGACCGGAGCCCGGTCCGCAGACCTCGACTTCGAGCATGCGCATGCCGTGTTCCTGGGCCTTCTTGGCAACGTCCTCGGCAGCCATCTGGGCGGCGAACGGGGTCGACTTGCGCGAACCCTTGAAGCCCTGGGCACCGGCCGACGACCAGGCGATCGAATTGCCCTGCGCGTCGGTGATGGTGATCATCGTGTTGTTGAAGGTCGAATTGACGTGGGCAACGCCCGACGAGATGTTCTTGCGTTCGCGGCGGCGAACACGTGCGGCTTCCTTGGCCATGGTAGTCCTTTCAGTTGATCTCTACACCGCCGTAATGCCAGCGGCTCCACCTGGAAAAGTGAATAGTGAATTGGTGAGTAATGACGAGGTGCAGGCGTTAACGCCGGTTCTCACTACTCACTAACAGCTACTCACTCCCAATTACTTCTTCTTGCCGGCGATCGACTTGGCCGGGCCCTTGCGGGTACGTGCATTGGTGTGCGTGCGCTGACCGCGAACCGGCAGCGAGCGGCGGTGACGCAGGCCGCGGTAGCAGCCGAGATCCATCAGACGCTTGATGTTCATCGACACTTCGCGGCGCAGGTCGCCTTCGACCTGGTAATCGCGGTCGATGGTCTCGCGGATCTGCAGCACTTCCGCGTCGGTCAGCTGGTTGACGCGGCGCTCGGCCGGGATGCCGACCTTGTCGACGATCTCCTGGGCGAACTTCTTGCCAATGCCGTGAATGTACTGAAGCGCGATGACGACGCGCTTATTGGTCGGAATGTTGACGCCGGCTATACGAGCCATGTTCTTCTCTTCTCCATATCGGCCAGCCAACCCTCAAAAAGGCAGATCCGGCGCTATCCACATTGCCCCGCGTCCGGTGGAGGCCGGCCCTTGCGGGAGTTTCCAGTTCAAAGCGACTGCCTTGCCCTTGCGGACAAGCAAAGTGCGCACCTGATAGGAAGACGGGCCGCCATACCGCAGCGAGCCTCCTCCGTCAAGCTTAATCTTTAAATTCCCTTACCGCGCCTTCGCGGCCGCCACGACCACGGCTTCGATCTCCGCGGTCACCGCGTCGATACTGGCCATGCCGTCCACGGTCTTGAGCTTGCCCTTGGCGTAATAGTAGCCGGTCAGCGGAGCGGTTTTCTTGTAGTACTCCCGCAGGCGCTCTTCGAACACAGCGGGATTGTCGTCCTTGCGCACTGGCTGGCCAGCCGCCTTGGCATCATCGGCGCGCTTGACGATCCGACCGACCAAGGCCCTGTCGTCGACGACAAGTTCGATGACCGTATCGAGACCAATGCCGCGCTCCAGGAGCATCGATTCAACCGCATCGGCCTGCACCAGCGTACGCGGATAACCATCGAGGATGAAACCCCTGGCGCAGTCGGCCTGATCGATACGCTCAGCGACGATGGCGTTGACGATGGTGTCCGAGACCAGCTCGCCGGCATCCATCACCGCCTTGGCGCGCTTGCCGACCTCGGTACCCGCCTGGACGGCGGCACGCAGCATGTCACCCGTCGAGAGCTGGGGTATGCCGTGTTTTTCTACCAATCTTTGTGCTTGTGTCCCCTTGCCCGCCCCCGGCGGCCCAAGCAAAATCAACCTCATCTGGCTTTCTTCCCCCCGCGCAGCTTCGACTTCTTGATCAGCCCTTCATACTGGTGCGCGATCAGGTGACCCTGAATCTGCGCAACCGTATCGAGCGTGACACTGACCACGATCAGAAGCGATGTGCCACCAAGGTAGAATGGTACGCCAGTCGCCGAGATCAGGAACTCCGGCAGCAGGCACACCAGCACCAGGTAGATGGCGCCGACGACGGTGATGCGGGTGAGAACGTAATCGATGTAGTCGGCGGTGCGCTCGCCCGGGCGGTAGCCCGGGATGAAGCCCGAATGCTTCTTGAGCTGGTCGGCGGTGTCCTTCGGATTGAAGACAATCGCAGTGTAGAAGAAGGCGAAGAACACGATCATCGCCGCGTAGAATGCCATGTAGAGCGGCTGGCCGTGGCCGAGCGAGGCCAGGATGGTGCTCGCCCAGGCCGGCATGTTGGTCGTCTGCGAGAAGCCGGCGACGGTGGCCGGCAGCAGGAGCAGCGACGACGCGAAGATCGGCGGGATGACGCCCGACGTGTTGAGCTTGAGCGGCAGGTGCGAGGTATCGCCCTGGAACATGCGGTTGCCGACCTGGCGCTTCGGATACTGGATCAGCAGGCGGCGCTGGGCGCGCTCGAAGAAGACGATGAGCGCGATGACGACGATGGCCAGCACGATGATCGCCAGGATCAGGCCGGTCGACAGCGCGCCGGTGCGGCCAAGTTCCAGCGTGCCGGAAATGGCGTGCGGCAGGCCGGCGACGATGCCGGAGAAGATGATCAGCGAAATGCCGTTGCCGATGCCGCGTGCGGTGATCTGTTCGCCGAGCCACATCAGGAACATGGTACCGCCGACCAGCGTGACGACGGTGGAGATGCGGAAGAACATGCCGGGATCGCTGACGATGCCGTTGCCGTTCTCAAGCCCGACCGAAATGCCGTAGGCCTGCACCAGCGCCAGGAGCACGGTGCCGTAGCGCGTGTACTGGTTGATGACCTTGCGGCCCTGCTCGCCTTCCTTCTTCAGCCCTTCCAGCGAGGGAATGACAGAGGTCATCAGCTGCATGATGATGGAGGCGGAGATATAGGGCATGATACCGAGCGCGAAGATCGCCATGCGCTGCACGGCACCGCCGGCGAACATGTTGAACATGCCGAGCACGCCCTTGCTCTGCGAGGAGAAGGCCTGGGCGAAGGCGTCGGGATTGATGCCGGGAAGCGGGATGTAGGTGCCGAGGCGATAGACGAGCAACGCGCCGATGGTGAACCAGATGCGCTTCTTCAGGTCCTCCGCCTTGGCGAAGGCCGAGAAATTCAGATTCGAGGCTAGTTGTTCAGCAGCCGAAGCCATGCCTGATTCTCCGCTTGGTAACGCTTGATGGCCCGTGGGGTCAGGCGGTGCGTTTCACCGAAGCTCACGAGATAAGCTCCGGGCTGTAAACATGCAAGCGGCCGCGTTGACGCGGCCGCTAAATTGAGCAGGTCAAAGCGCGATCGAAAGCAAAAACGAATGCCACTCTTGCCGACCGCGCTTCAAATTGCCGTTACTCGGCAGCTGCCTTTTCCGGCAGCTTGACCGAACCACCGGCCTTTTCGATCTTCTCGATCGCGGCCTTGGAGGCGCCGGCGACGTCGAAGGCAAGCTTGGCCTTGAGCTCGCCGTCGGACAGCACGCGGACGCCATCCTTGACGCGACGGATGACGCCGGCGGCGACGAGCGTTTCGGCCGTCACGGTTGCCTTGACGTCAAGCTTCTTGGCATCGACGGCTTCCTGGATGCGGGCCAGCGAGACGACAACGAAGCTCTTGGCGAAGATGTTGTTGAAGCCACGCTTCGGCAGGCGCCGGTAGAGCGGCATCTGGCCACCCTCGAAGCCGTTGACGGCAACGCCGGAGCGCGCCTTCTGGCCCTTGACGCCGCGACCGGCGGTCTTGCCGGAACCGGAGCCGATGCCACGGCCGAGACGCTTCTTGGAGTGCGTCGCGCCGTCCTTGTCACGCAGATCGTTGAGTTTCATCTTGCTTCTCCTGCGCTTTGGCTCAGCCCTCGTCCACGACGCGGACGAGATGCTGGACGGCAGCGATCATGCCGCGCACGGAGGGCGTATCCTCCAGCGTGCGCTGCTTGTGCATCTTGTTGAGGCCGAGGCCGACCAGCGTCGCGCGCTGTTCCTTCGGACGGCGGATCGGCGAGCCGATCTGCTCAACGGTGATGGTCTTGGTTGCTTTCTTGGCCATGGTCAAAATCCCTGGTCAGATCGACTATTCTTCAGCCGCAACGGCGGTGCCGCGGCGGGCCTGAAGGGTCGAATACTTGATGCCGCGCGCCGCAGCCACATCCTTGGGATGCATCTGGCTCTTCAGCGCGTCGAAGGTGGCGCGAACCATGTTGTAGGGGTTCGACGAACCCATCGACTTGGCAACCACGTCATGCATGCCGAGCGTCTCGAAGACGGCGCGCATCGGGCCGCCGGCGATGATGCCGGTACCCTGCTTGGCGGCGCGCAGCAGCACGCGCCCCGCACCCCAGCGTCCTTCGACGTCGTGATGCAGCGTGCGGCCCGAGCGCAGCGGCACGAAGATCATGTCGCGCTTGGCCGATTCGGTTGCCTTGCGGATGGCTTCCGGCACTTCGCGCGCCTTGCCGTGACCGAAGCCGACGCGGCCCTTCTGGTCGCCGACGACGACGAGTGCGGCGAAGCCGAAGCGGCGGCCACCCTTGACGACCTTGGCGACGCGATTGATGTGGACGAGCTTGTCCACCATGCCGTCATCGCGTTCTTCACGCTCGCGGCCGCGGCCGCCTTCCCTACGTTCCTGTGCCATATCCTGTTCCTTGTTCTTTTCCGGAAGCACGGGTTGCTGATTGCTGATGCCGCTTTTGGGTCATCAGCGGTGAACTTCTCCTTTGCATGATCTTGTCCGAAAAGTCTGCAACTTTTCGGGATCATGCATTAGAAGCTGAGACCCCCTTCGCGGGCAGCCTCGGCCAGCGCCTTGACGCGGCCGTGATAGATGTACGGGCCACGGTCGAAGACGACTTCCTTGACGCCGGCCTTGGTGGCGCGCTCGGCGATCAGCTTGCCGATCGCGGCGGCGGCGGCCGTGTCGGCGCCGGTCTTGAGCGAACCCTTGAGGTCCTTCTCGAGCGTCGAGGCGGCAGCGATGGTGTGCCCCTTCGCGTCGTCGATCACCTGAACGTAGATGTTCTTCGATGTGCGGTGCACAGAAAGGCGCGGACGCTCGCCGGCGACTTTCTTGATCTGGCGGCGGACGCGTTGCGCACGGCGCTGGATGGCTTCCTTGGTACCCATGATGTCTTCCTTGCCTTCAAAAAACGGGGGCCGCCATATGCGGTAGGCGAAGCGCCTCCCGCGACCGCTCCCCGCGGCGTTACACTTGCGTGGCTTGGCCCTGTCCGAAAAGTCTGCAACTTTTCAGGGCCAAGCAGATTACTTCTTCTTGCCTTCCTTGCGGACGATCTTCTCGCCGGCGTAACGGACACCCTTGCCCTTGTAAGGCTCAGGACCGCGGTATTCGCGGATTTCCGCGGCAACCTGGCCGACCTGCTGCTTGTCGATGCCGGCCACGGTGATTTCGGTCGGCTTCGGCACGGTGATCGTGATGCCGGCCGGCGTCTCGTAGACGACATCATGGCTGAAGCCAAGAGCCAGCTGCAGGTTCTTACCCTGCAAGGCAGCGCGATAGCCGACGCCGGTGATCTCGAGCTTCTTCTCGAAGCCGTCCTTGACACCCTGCAGGATGTTGACGATCTGCGTGCGCGACATGCCCCACTTGGAGCGAGCTGTCTTGGTCTGGTCGCGCGGCTGGACAGCGATCTCGCTGCCTTCCATCTTGACCAGCACTTCGTCGTTCACCACGAACTTCAGCTCGCCCTTGGGGCCCTTCGCCGTCACGGTCTGGCCGTTGACGGTCGCGGTCACGCCCTGCGGCAACGAAACGGGTTTCTTTCCAATACGAGACATTTTGTTGTCCTCGTCACTTCTCTTGTTTCAGGTCTCTGTCTTCGGAACGATCCGAAGACCGGATTCCAATTTGCGGTGAGCTGCCAGATCAGAAGATCTGGCAGAGGATCTCGCCGCCGACGTTCTGCTCGCGTGCTTCGTGGTCGGCCATCACGCCTTTCGGTGTCGAAAGGATGGCGATGCCGAGGCCGTTGGCGACGTGCGGGATCGACTTGGCCGAAACGTAAACGCGGCGGCCAGGCTTCGAAACGCGGGCGATTTCGCGCACGACCGGAGCACCGTCGAAATACTTCAGTTCGATTTCGATCTCGGACTTGCCGTTGTCGAAGTCGGTCTGGCTATAATCGCGGATGTAGCCTTCAGCCTTCAGCACGTCGAGGACGCGGGTGCGCAGACGCGAGGCCGGCGTCGAGACACTCGACTTCTTGCGGCCATAGGCGTTGCGGATGCGGGTCAGCATATCGCCGAGAGGATCGCTCAATGACATGTTATGTCCTCCTTACCAGCTCGACTTGACCAGGCCCGGGATCTGGCCGTTATTGCCGAGATCCCGAAGCGCGATGCGCGATACTTTGAGCTTGCGATAGTAGGCACGCGGACGGCCGGTGACTTCGCAGCGGTTGCGGATGCGGATCTTGGCCGAGTTGCGCGGCAGGGCAGCAAGCTTCAGCTGAGCGCGGAAGCGCTCTTCCATCGGCTTGGACTGATCCATGATGATCGCCTTCAGCGCGGCGCGCTTGGGACCGTACTGGTCTGCAAGCTTGCGGCGCCTGTTGTTCTTCTCGACTGAGCTGGTCTTTGCCATTTCAGATTTTTCCTTTTCTCGCTGCCGTTACTGGCGGAAGGGGAAGTTGAAAGCCTTGAGCAAAGCCCTGGCTTCGTCGTCCGTCTTCGCAGTCGTACAAACGATGACGTCCATGCCCCAGATCTGATCAACCTTGTCGTAGTTGATCTCCGGGAACACGATGTGTTCCTTGATGCCCATGGCGTAGTTGCCACGGCCATCGAAGCTCTTCGGATTCAATCCGCGGAAGTCGCGGACGCGCGGCAGCGCAATGTTCACGAGGCGATCGAGGAACTCGTACATGCGTTCCTTGCGCAGCGTGACCTTGGCGCCGATCGGCATCTTCTCGCGAACCTTGAAGCCCGCGATCGAATTGCGGGCGCGGGTCACGACGGCCTTCTGGCCGGCGATCATCGCCAGGTCCTCGGCCGCGACCGAAGGCTTCTTCGAATCGGCGGTCGCTTCGCCCACACCCATGTTCAGCACGATCTTGTCGATGCGCGGAACCTGCATCTCGTTGTCGTAGCCGAATTGCTCCTGCAGCGCCTTGCGGATGGTCTCGTTGTAGACCTGCTTGAGGCGCGGCGTGTTGTTGGCAGTCGCCTGCTTGGTTTGAGCCTTAGCCATTGATGACTTCTCCCGAGCGCTTGGCGACGCGCACCTTCTTGCCGTCCTTCTGGAAGATGAAACCGACGCGGGTCGGCTTGCCATCCTTCGGATCGGCCAGCGCGATGTTCGACAGCTGGATCGGCGCTTCCTTGGTGATGATCCCGCCCTCTTGGGACTGGGACTGCTTCTGGTGACGACGGATCATGTTGACGCCGCGCACCAGTGCGGTGTCATCCTTCGGCTGAACCGAGAGGACTTCGCCCGAACGGCCCTTGTCCTTGCCGGCCAGCACGACGACCTTGTCGCCTTTTCTAATCTTTTGCATTGGTCCGGCTCCTTACAGCACTTCAGGCGCGAGCGAGATGATCTTCATGTGGTTCTTGGCGCGGAGTTCGCGCGGAACCGGTCCGAAGATACGCGTGCCGATCGGCTCTTTCTTGTTGTCGACGAGAACGGCCGCGTTCTTGTCGAAACGGATCACGCTGCCGTCCGGGCGGCGGATGTCCTTGGCCGTGCGAACCACGACCGCCTTCATCACATCGCCCTTCTTAACGCGGCCGCGCGGAATGGCTTCCTTGATCGACACCACGATGATGTCGCCCACGGAAGCGTATTTCCGCTTCGAGCCGCCCAGCACCTTGATGCACATGACACGACGCGCGCCGGAATTATCCGCCACGTCGAGGTTTGTTTGCATCTGAATCATGACTGGCCGCCTTCTTCTTTTCTAACGGGACGGGCTCGAAGCCCCTCCCCGGTCTGTCCAAAATTCGTTGTTTACGCCCGGAGGTCAGGCTTGGTCCGAGGACACGACGATCCAGCGCTTGTCCTTGGAAATCGGCTTCGATTCCTGGATGAACACCTGATCGCCGACCTTGTGGGCGTTGTTCTCGTCGTGCGCCTTGTACTTCTTGGTCATGCGCACGGTCTTCTTCATCACGGGATGCGTGAAGCGCCGTTCGACCTTGACGACAACCGTCTTCTCGTTCTTGTCGCTGACGACGGTGCCCTGCAGAATGCGCTTTGGCATGGTTTTCGTCCTTAAGCCTTCTTGGCCGCGGACTTTTCCGCAGCGATGGTCTTGATACGCGCAATGTCCTTGCGAACCTGCCTCACGCGCGCGGTCTTCTCGAGCTGGCCGGTGGCCTTCTGGAAGCGCAGGTTGAACTGCTCCTTCTTCAGGCTGGCCAGGTCGTCGGTCAGCTGGTCCTGGGTCTTGGTCCGGATGTCTTCGGCTTTCATGATCAGCCCGTCCTTATTCTGCGATGCGCTGTACGAAGCGCGTCCTGACCGAGAGCTTGGCCGCGCCGAGACGCAGCGCCTCACGGGCGGTTTCTTCATTGACGCCGTCGATCTCGAACATGATGCGGCCCGGCTTGACGCGCGCCGCCCAGTAGTCGACCGCGCCCTTGCCCTTGCCCATGCGGACTTCGGTCGGCTTCGACGTGACCGGCACATCCGGGAAAATACGGATCCAGACGCGGCCGGCGCGCTTCATTTCGCGAGTGATCGCGCGGCGGGCCGCCTCGATCTCACGCGCGGTGACACGGTTCGGCTCAAGCGCCTTCAGCCCGAAACCGCCGAAATCCAGGTTGGTGCCGCCCTTTGCGGTACCATGGATACGGCCCTTGAACTGCTTGCGGAACTTTGTGCGCTTTGGCTGCAGCATCGTTCTAACTCCAAATTCCTAAATGTCTCAGGCGTTTTCGCGACGACGACCGCGTTCGCGATCACCACCACCGCCATGCGCAGCATCACCCTCGGTCGCACGACGCTCCGAAGCCATCGGATCGTGCTCGAGGATCTCGCCCTTGAATACCCAGACCTTGACGCCGCAAATGCCGTAGGCCGTATTCGCCTCGGCCGTGCCGTAGTCGACATCGGCGCGCAGCGTATGCAGCGGCACGCGGCCTTCACGGTACCATTCCATGCGCGCGATCTCGGCGCCGCCAAGGCGGCCGGCGCAGTTGATGCGGATGCCTTCGGCACCGAGGCGCATGGCCGACTGCACGGCACGCTTCATGGCGCGGCGGAACGCGATGCGGCGCTCGAGCTGCTGGGCGATCGACTGGGCGACCAGGGTCGCGTCGATTTCCGGCTTGCGCACTTCGACGATGTTGAGGTGCGTCTCGGACTTCGTCATCTCCATCAGCTTCTTGCGAAGCTTCTCGATGTCGGCGCCCTTCTTGCCAATGATCAGGCCCGGGCGCGCGGCATGGATGGTGACACGGCACTTCTTGTGCGGACGCTCGATCACGACCTTCGAGATCGCGGCCTGCTTGAGCTCCTTCTCAAGATACTTGCGGATCTTGATGTCCTCATGCAGCAGCTTGCCGTACTCGCCGGTGTTCGCGAACCAGCGCGAATCCCAGGTGCGGTTGATGCCGAGGCGAAGACCGATCGGATTGACTTTCTGGCCCATTATGCGGCCTCCCCTTTTTCTTCGACTTCACGAACGACGATCGTGAGGTGCGAGAACGGCTTCTCGATACGGCTGGCGCGACCACGTCCACGAGCGTGGAACCGCTTCATGACGATCGACTTGCCGACATAGGCTTCCGCCACGATCAGCGCATCGACGTCGAGGTCGTGGTTGTTTTCCGCGTTGGCGATTGCCGATTCCAGCGTCTTCTTGACCGTGCCGGAAATCCGCTTGGCCGAGAATTCGAGATCGGAAAGCGCTGTCGCGACCTTCTTGCCGCGGATCAGCGCGGCAACCAGGTTCAGCTTCTGCGGGCTGATACGGATCGTGCGCAACACGGCGCGCGCTTCGTTGTCAGCAAGCCTGCGCGGAGCTTTGGCCTTGCCCATGATTATTTCCTCTTCGCCTTCTTATCCGCGCCGTGACCGTAATAGGTCCGCGTCGGAGCGAATTCACCGAACTTGTGACCGACCATGTCCTCGTTCACCGAGACGGGAACGTGCTTCTGGCCGTTGTAGACACCGAAGGTGAAGCCGACGAACTGCGGCAGGATGGTGGAGCGACGGCTCCACATCTTGATCACCTCATTGCGACCACCTTCACGAACCTTGTCCACCTTCTTGAGAAGGTAGCCGTCGATGAAGGGGCCTTTCCAAATAGAACGAGTCACTTGGCGTTACCTCTTCTTAGCTCTTGCGCTGATGGCGCGAGCGCAGGATGAACTTGTCGGTCGCCTTGTTGGACCGCGTCTTCTTGCCTTTGGTCGGCTTGCCCCACGGGCTGACCGGATGGCGGCCACCGGAGGTGCGGCCTTCGCCGCCGCCGTGCGGATGGTCGACCGGGTTCATGGTCACGCCGCGATTGTGCGGACGCTTGCCACGCCAAACCGTGCGGCCGGCCTTGCCATCGTTGATGTTGCCGTGGTCCGGATTGGACACGGCACCGACGGTGGCCATGCAGGAGCCGTGAACGACACGCTGTTCGCCCGAGTTGAGGCGCAGGATCGCCATACCCTGGTCGCGGCCGACCAGCTGGCCGTAACCACCTGCCGAACGGGCGACCTGGGCGCCCTTGCCCGGCTTCAGCTCGATGTTGTGGACGATGGTGCCGACCGGCATCGAGGCCAGCGGCATCGCATTGCCCGGCTTCACGTCGACCGCTTCGCCTGCCACGATCTTGTCGCCGGGAGCCAGACGCTGCGGAGCGATGATGTAGGACAGCTCACCATCATCATACTTGATCAGCGCGATGAAGGCGGTGCGGTTCGGATCATATTCGATGCGCTCGACCGTGCCGACAACGTCGAACTTGCGACGCTTGAAGTCGATGATGCGGTACGAACGCTTATGACCGCCGCCGATGAAGCGGGCCGTGATGCGGCCGTGATTGTTGCGGCCGCCCGATTTGGTCAGGCCTTCGGTCAGGCCCTTGACGGGCTTGCCCTTGTAGAGGCCCGAGCGGTCGACGATGACCAGCTGACGGGTGCTCGGCGTTATCGGGTTGAATTTCTTAAGTGCCATTGTCCTGTCCTCGCGGCCTTGCTCAGAGACCCGTCGCGACGTCGATCGACTGGCCGTCGGCCAGCGTCACGATCGCCTTCTTGACGTCGCTCTGGCGGCCGATCGTGCCGCGGAAGCGCTTGATCTTGCCCTTGCGGACAAGCGTGTTCACGGCCATCACCTTGACGCCGAACAGCGCTTCGACGGCGGCCTTGATTTCCGGCTTCGACGCCTTCTTGGCGACGTTGAAGACGACCTGGTTCTGCTCGGAGGCCATGGTCGACTTTTCGGTGATCGCCGGCGAGACGATCACGTCGTAGTGACGAAGGTCGGTCATTTAAAGCGCTCCTCGAGAGCCTCGACGGCGGCCTTCGAAAGGACCAGCGTGCCGCGGCGCAGAATGTCGTAGACGTTGATGCCCTGGATGGGCAGCACATCGATGTTGGGGATGTTGGTGGCTGCCAGCTTGAAGTTCTTGTCAAGCTCGGCACCGCCAATCACCAGGGCGTTGGTCAGGCCCAGCGTCGCGAAATTCGCGATCAGCGCCTTCGTCTTGGCCTCGGTCAGCTTCAGCTCGTCGATGATGATGATCGACGCGCTCTTGGCCTTGGCCGAGAGAGCATGCTTGAGGCCAAGCGCACGAACCTTCTTGGGCAGTTCATGCTCATGGCTGCGAACGACCGGGCCGTGGGCCTTGCCGCCGCCGCGGAACTGCGGAGCGCGTGCCGAGTGGTGACGGGCGCGGCCCGTACCCTTCTGCTTGTACATCTTGGCGCCGGTGCGCGCGATTTCGGCGCGGCCCTTTGCCTTGTGCGTGCCCTGCTGCTTCTTGGCAAGCTGCCAGCGCACGACGCGCTGCAGGATGTCTTCGCGCGGATCAAGGCCGAAAATTCCATCGGAAAGTTCCACCTTGCCGGCGTCTTTACCGCCGAGCGTTGTGATCTTGAGATCCATTATTCCGCTCCCTCTGTGGCCGGAGCCTCGTTCTTCGCAGCTGCCGCGACAGCGCGGATCGCGGCGGGCTTCGGCGCATTGGCCGGCAGCGCCACCTTGGCCGCGTCGCGGACCAGGATCCAGGCGCCCTTCGATCCAGGAACCGCACCGCGGATCAGGATCAGGCCGCGGTCGGCGTCGGTCGAGACGATCTCGACATTCTGCGTGGTGACGCGGGTGTCGCCCATGTGGCCAGCCATATGCTTGCCCTTGAACACCTTGCCCGGGTCCTGGCGCTGGCCAGTCGAACCGTGAGTACGGTGCGAGACCGAGTTACCGTGCGTCGCACGGCCACCACCCATGTGGTGGCGCTTGATGACGCCCTGGAAACCCTTGCCGATCGTCGTGCCCGTCACATCGACCTTCTGGCCGGCGACAAAGTGCTCGACGGTGATCTCGGCGCCGACATCGATCATGTTGTCGGCGGAGACGCGGAACTCGGCAACCTTCGCCTTCGGCTCGACGGAAGCGGTCGCGAAATGGCCGCGCATCGCCTTCGACGTGTTCTTCACCTTGGCGAGGCCAACGCCGAGCTGAACGGCGGTGTAGCCATTCTTCTCCTGCGTGCGCTGTGCCACGACCTGGCAGTTCTCCATCTGGAGAACGGTGACGGGAACATGTTCCCCGGCATCATTATAGATGCGGGTCATTCCCACCTTCTTTGCAATCACACCTGAACGCATCGGTTCAATTCCTTTAGAGTTCCGGGCCAGGGACACCGCCCCCTACCGCGCTCTCATTCCCTTAGAGCTTGATCTCGACGTCGACGCCGGCGGCCAGATCGAGCTTCATCAAAGCATCGACGGTCTGCGGGGTCGGATCGACGATGTCGAGCAGACGCTTGTGCGTGCGCATCTCGAACTGCTCGCGGCTCTTCTTGTCGACGTGAGGCGACCGGTTGACCGTGAACTTTTCGATCCGCGTCGGCAGCGGAATGGGGCCGCGGACGTTTGCACCAGTGCGCTTGGCCGTCGACACGATTTCCTTCGTCGAGGCGTCGAGCACGCGGTGGTCAAACGCCTTCAGGCGGATGCGGATATTCTGTCCGTTCATGCGTCACTTCCTTGTTCTGGCGCGGCGCGGGCAACTGCGGCGCCCGCGACAGATCGGTTTAAGTCCAAATTACTCTTTGATGGTGACGACGATGCCGGCACCGACGGTGCGGCCGCCTTCACGGATGGCGAAGCGCAGCTTCTCTTCCATGGCGATCGGCACGATCAGCTCGACATCGACCGTGATGTTGTCGCCGGGCATCACCATCTCGGTGCCTTCCGGCAGCGACACGATGCCGGTCACGTCGGTCGTGCGGAAGTAGAACTGCGGACGGTAGTTGGTGAAGAACGGCGTGTGACGGCCACCTTCGTCCTTGGTCAGGATGTAGGCTTCGGCCACGAACTTCTTGTGCGGCTTCACCGTGCCGGGCTTGGCCAGAACCTGGCCGCGCTCGACACCTTCACGGTCGACGCCGCGCAGCAGCGCGCCGATGTTGTCGCCGGCCTGGCCCTGATCGAGCAGCTTGCGGAACATCTCGACGCCCGTGCAGGTCGTCTTGGTCGTCGGACGGATGCCGATGATTTCCAGCTCCTCGCCGACCTTGACCACGCCGCGCTCGACGCGGCCGGTGACGACCGTGCCGCGGCCCGAGATCGAGAACACGTCCTCGATCGGCATCAGGAACGGCTTGTCGAGCGGACGAACCGGCGTCGGGATGTAGGCGTCGACCTGAGCCATCAGCTCGCGGATCGCGTCCTCGCCGATCGTCTTGTTCGAATCCTCGAGCGCCGCCAGCGCCGAACCCTTGACGATCGGAATGTCATCGCCGGGGAATTCGTTCTTCGACAAAAGTTCGCGAACCTCGAGCTCGACCAGTTCGAGCAGCTCGGCGTCGTCGACCTGGTCGACCTTGTTCAGGAACACCACGATCGACGGCACGCCGACCTGACGGGCAAGCAGGATGTGCTCGCGGGTCTGCGGCATCGGGCCGTCGGCGGCCGACACGACCAGGATCGCGCCGTCCATCTGCGCGGCACCGGTGATCATGTTCTTCACATAGTCGGCGTGGCCGGGGCAGTCGACATGCGCGTAGTGGCGGTTGGCCGTCTCGTATTCGACGTGAGCCGTCGAGATCGTGATGCCGCGCGCCTTCTCTTCCGGCGCCGCGTCGATCTGGTCATAGCGCTTGTATTCGCCAAAATACTTGGTGATCGCAGCCGTCAGCGACGTCTTGCCATGGTCGACGTGACCAATCGTGCCGATGTTCACATGAGGCTTAGTGCGCTCGAATTTACCTTTTGCCATGTGATGTCTCCATTTCCTGCTCGCCCATACGGGCTTTGAATTGCGTTACCGCGGCAGCTCTTTCGAGTTACGCGTATTTCTTCTGGACTTCCTGAGCGACCGCGGTCGGGACCGGCTCATAGTGATCGAACTGCATCGTGTAAGCCGCGCGGCCCTGGCTCATCGAGCGCAGGTTGTCGACGTACTTGAACATGTTGGCGAGCGGCACCATCGCGTTGATGACGACGGCCACGCCGCGCGCTTCCTGGCCCTGGATCTGGCCGCGACGGCCGTTCAGGTCACCGATGACGCTGCCGACGTAATCTTCCGGCGTCACCACCTCGACCTTCATGATCGGCTCGAGCAACTGCACGCCAAGCTTGGGAGCAGCTTCACGGAAGCAAGCACGGGACGCGATTTCGAAGGCAAGAACCGAGGAGTCGACATCGTGGTAGGCGCCGTCGATGAGCGTTGCCCTGACGCCGATCATCGGGAAGCCGGCGAACGGACCAGCGCCCATGACGCTCTGGATGCCCTTTTCAACGCCCGGAATGTATTCCTTCGGCACCGCGCCGCCGACGATCTTGGACTCGAATACGAAGTCCTCGCTCTCGGAATTCGGCTCGAACACAACCTTGACGCGCGCGAACTGGCCGGTACCGCCGGTCTGCTTCTTGTGCGTGTAGTCCTGCTCGTGCTTGCGGGTGATCGTCTCGCGATAAGCCACCTGCGGCGCGCCGACATTGGCTTCGACCTTGAACTCGCGACGCATGCGGTCGACGATGATGTCGAGGTGCAGTTCGCCCATGCCGGAGATGATGGTCTGGCCGCTTTCCTCGTCCGTCTTGACGCGGAAGGACGGGTCCTCGGCAGCCAGGCGGTGAAGGGCGAGGCCCATCTTTTCCTGGTCGTTCTTGGTCTTCGGCTCGATGGCGATCTGGATAACCGGATCGGGGAATTCCATGCGCTCGAGGATGACCGGGTGCAGCGGATCGCACAGCGTGTCGCCGGTGGTGGTGTCCTTGAGGCCGGCCAGGGCGACGATGTCGCCGGCGAAAGCCTCTTCGACGTCGGCGCGCGAATTCGCATGCATCTGCAGCATGCGGCCGATGCGCTCTTTCTTGCCCTTCACGGTGTTGTCGACAGAGACGCCCTTGGTGAGCTTGCCCGAATAAATGCGGGCAAAGGTCAGCGAACCAACGAACGGGTCGTTCATGATCTTGAAGGCGAGCATCGACAGCGGCTCGTTGTCATCCGCATGACGCTCGATCTCGGCGTCGGTCTTGGCATCGACACCCTTGATGGCCGGAACGTCGGCCGGCGACGGCAGGTATTCGACAACGGCGTCGAGCAGCGGCTGCACGCCCTTGTTCTTGAAGGCCGAGCCGCAGAACATCGGGTAGAACTTGACCGCGATCGTGCCCTTGCGGATCAGCGAACGGATCTCGTCATTCGACGGCATCTTGCCTTCGAGGTAGTTCTCGAGCGCCGTCTCGTCCATTTCGACGGCGGCTTCGATCATCTTCTCGCGATATTCCTCGGCACGCGCCTTGAGGTCGGCCGGGATCTCGACGACGTCCCAGGCAGCGCCCAGGGTTTCGTCGCGCCAGACGAGCGCGTTCATCTCGACGAGGTCGACGACGCCCTTGAATTCGGTCTCGGCGCCGATCGGCAGCTGCATGACGACAGCCTGCGCACCGAGGCGCGAGCCGATCATCTCGACCGAGCGGTAGAAGTCCGCGCCGATCTTGTCCATCTTGTTGCAGAAGATCATGCGCGGCACGCGGTACTTATCGGCCTGGCGCCAGACGGTTTCCGTCTGCGGCTCGACACCGGCATTGGCATCGAGCAACGCAATGGCGCCGTCGAGCACACGCAGCGAACGCTCGACCTCGATGGTGAAGTCGACGTGTCCGGGGGTGTCGATGATGTTGAAGCGGTGCATCTTGCCGTCACGAGCCTTCCAGAAGGTCGTGGTCGCGGCGGACGTGATGGTGATGCCGCGCTCCTGCTCCTGCTCCATCCAGTCCATGGTGGCAGCGCCGTCGTGCACTTCGCCGATCTTGTGCGACTTGCCCGTGTAATAGAGGACGCGCTCGGTAGTCGTCGTCTTGCCGGCGTCGATATGCGCCATGATACCGAAATTGCGGTAGTCTTCGATTTTGTATTCGCGGGCCATCGTAGCTGCCTCTCAGTCCTGTTCGCGCTTTACCAGCGGTAGTGTGCGAAAGCGCGGTTGGCTTCAGCCATCTTGTGGGTGTCTTCACGCTTCTTCACGGCAGTGCCGCGGTTGTTGGCCGCGTCCATCAGCTCGCCGGAGAGGCGGTCGACCATGGTGGTCTCGTTGCGGTTGCGGGCCGCGGCAATCAGCCAGCGGATCGCCAGCGCCTGGCGGCGCTCGGGGCGCACGTCGACCGGAACCTGGTAGGTGGCGCCGCCGACGCGACGCGAACGCACTTCCACATGCGGCGCGACATTGTCGAGCGCCTGGTGGAAGACGGTGACCGGCTCCTGCTTGGTCTTCGACTGGACCTGGTCCAGCGCGCCGTAGACGATGGTCTCGGCGACCGACTTCTTGCCGTCATACATGACGGCGTTCATGAACTTGGTGACGATCAGATCGCCGAACTTGGGATCCGGGTTGATCTCACGCTTTTCTGCACTGTGACGACGCGACATGGCTTTTGTCTCTCAATCTCGTAGCCTTGCGCCGGAAAGCGACAAGGCCGGAAAATCCTACTTCGGACGCCCCTTACTTCGGACGCTTGGCGCCGTACTTCGAACGGCGCTGCTTGCGGTTCTTCACGCCCTGCGTGTCGAGCACGCCGCGGATGATGTGATAGCGCACGCCCGGAAGATCCTTGACGCGGCCGCCGCGGATCATGACCACGGAGTGTTCCTGAAGGTTGTGACCTTCGCCGGGGATGTAACCGATCACTTCAAAACCATTGGTCAGGCGGATCTTGGCCACCTTGCGCAGCGCTGAGTTCGGCTTCTTCGGCGTCGTCGTATAGACGCGCGTGCAGACGCCCCGCTTTTGCGGGTTCTGCTGCATGGCCGGGACCTTGTTGCGCTTCACCGGCGCAATGCGCGGCTTGCGGATCAGCTGGTTGACGGTAGGCATTAAACCCTCTTGTCTCTCAATTCCGTGTCTCGTGCCGGTCAAGGCTCGCTCAAAGCGTCATTTCCATACGCAAATTCGGGCCACAAACCGCGCCTTGCGGTCTTGCCCGAACAAATCGCAGAGGAAGCGGAAACCGCTTCGTGCACGCCGGAGATGTCTTTTCGCTCGTAAAACGAACCCTGTTTGAGGCAAACTCCAAAGCGTGTCGCTTCGGAAGCAAGAGCCTCACATCGGTTCTGACTGGGCGGCTTCTACTCGTAAGCCCGCGAACCGTCAAGCCCGCAGTGGCAAATATTGCATTGAAGGCGGGGCTTGGCAGCAATGCGAAAACCGCAAGTAATTTTCTTTCGCCGTTTTGCAAGGGCGAGGAAGAAAGTGACCGGCATTTGGCTGTTGCGGGGCCTTGCTTCATGCGAAAAAGGCCGCATGAACACTGACAATCCCTCGCCGCGGAGGAATCGGCCCGTGAACGACAATGAAGAACGCCCGGTCACCATCATCACCGGCCGGGTGTGGAAGAAGAAAGGCGGCAAGCCGGAAGGCGTGCATGTCATGCTGGTGGCGCCCGATGACGATTCGGCGGTGCGCCGCGCGCTCGAATCGCTTGCGGCGGAAGGCTATGCCGAAGCCGAACTCGACCAGATCGGCGATATGGAAGGCGAGCCCGACGATGAGCCGCATCTTTCGGCCTTTCAGGGCGCGCTCGAAGGCGAAGTGTCGATCGTGACCTTCGACGTTCCGATCTGATCGCAAGCGTGATGCCCCTCACCTGCCCTGCGCGATGGCGCCAATTCGTTGAGACGAGGCCCGGCCGGTGCTTGCCCGTCATGTCCGATCTGCTAAGAGACGCGCAGTCGTCCAAACCCGGCGGAGCCTCATGTCCTCATCCATCTCGCCCATAAGAATCGGCATAGTCGGCGTCGGCAAGATCGTCCGCGACCAACACCTTCCGGCACTGGCCAAGGATCGGGACTACCAGCTGATCGCGGCGGCCAGCCGGCACGGCAAGGTCGACGGCATCGCGAATTTCCCCGATATTGAGACGATGCTTGGCGCGGTTCCCGAACTCGACGCCGTGTCGCTGTGCATGCCGCCGCAGTTCCGCTATGACACCGCGCGCAAGGCGCTCGAGGCCGGAAAGCACGTCTTCCTGGAAAAGCCGCCGGGTGCCACGGTCAGCGAAGTCGAGGACCTGAAGGCGTTCGCGACGAAACAAGGCATCTCTTTGTTCGCCAGCTGGCACTCGCGATACGCGCCGGCGGTCGAAGCCGCACGGACATTCCTGGCTTCGACCAAAATCAAATCGGCGGCGATCGTCTGGAAGGAAGATGTACGGCGCTGGCATCCGAATCAGGACTGGATCTGGCAGCCTGGCGGCTTTGGCGTCTTCGATCCCGGCATCAACGCGCTGTCGATCGCAACCTACATCCTGCCGGCCATGTACATCACTTCGGCCGTGCTCGATTTTCCGGAGAACCGTGATGCACCGATCGCGGCCCAGGTCGCCTTCCGCGCGGCGAACGGATCTGATGTGACGATGGATCTCGACTGGTTGCAGACCGGACCGCAGAGCTGGGACATCCTGGCCGACACGGATGCTGGACAGATGGTGCTCTCGGGTGGCGGCTCGAAGCTCGCGGTCGACGGCAATGTCGTACACCAGGAGCCGGAAGCGGAATATCCGATGCTCTACCGGCGTTTTGCCGAGATCGTGCACGCCGGCGTATCGGATGTGGATCTGGCGCCGCTCCAGCACGTGGCCGACGCGTTCATGCTGGGCAAGCGCAATGTAGTGGAAGCGTTTTTCGACTGAGCTGATCGTGGCACCCCGAACGTCGCGCGGTCACATGACCGCGCGACGATATCCGGTGGATCAGTCCTTGGCCCGGCAGCCGGCACGCTTGACCATATCGGCGACGATCAGTGGCGTCGCCGGCGTCCGCGACCAACTGGCCTGACGGGGCGCACCCGCTTCAAGCGCGGCGCGTAGCGACCCCGTGTCCAGAGTGAAAGATTTCCGGCAGGAGACGGTGCGCGAGCCGTCATCGCCGATCATGTCGACTATCGCGCCAGCGGTTTCACCGACCCCTGAGACGTAAGCGACGAGCGTTTGCCGGGCGATCGGGCTGGTATCGGCCTTTTCGATCATTTCCATCACCTGCCCCACCGATATGTGGCCTGTTTCAGTCGACGGAAGAGCAGCGGCTGCGAAAGGCGTCATGGACGCCGCGACGGTGGCAAGAACGATTTTGCGTTTGAACGAAGGCATGGGTTCTCCTGTTGAGAGGGCGTTGACAAGGATCATCATTGCGCATAAATAAATTATTGTAAAACGATAATTTCTTATCGCAAATGGGGCTATCGATGACTTTACCCGCCGTATCGGTCCTTGATCCCAATCGCCAGGCACGATTGGACCGCATCCGTTTCTTCAGCATGATCCTGGCACGAGGTTGCGTCCTCCTGGCCGGGCTGCTGACGGCAGCATTGCTGCTTTATTGGTTCGGCGCCCCCTCTGCCTCGATCGCCAAGGATGCCCAGATCCCCGAGGGCTGGCTGACGGATATTGGTCCTGGTCGAAGAGCACTGGCGTTTGGCATTTCGTTCGTGCCGCTCGGCTGCCTGATTCTAGCCCTGCTTGCCGCCAGGCGCTGCTTCAACGCCTTTGCGGCAGGGACTTTCTTCAGCCGGGAACCGGCCCGGGGTTTGCGCGACTTTGCCCTTGGCCTACTTGCATCCGCATTGCTCAAGCCATTTTCGATGGCAGCGATGTCCGTATTGTTGACCCTTGATGCACCCGCCGGCCAGCACCGGCTGACCCTGAGCTTCGGCAGCGACACGGTCCTGATGCTGTTGGCCGCCGGCACCATTGCGGTAATTGCCTGGGTTATGACCGAGGCGGCGGCGCTGGCCGAAGAAAACCAGCAGTTCGTTTGAGGATCCGCGCATGCCGATCAAAGTCAGGCTCAATGTCGTCCTCGCCGAACGAAACGTGAAGTCGAAGGACCTCGCCGAACATGTCGGCATCACGGAGGCTAACCTTTCCCTGCTGAAACAGGGAAAGGTGAAAGGCATCCGTTTCGACACGCTTGAACGAATCTGCGGCTACCTCGAGTGTCAACCCGGAGACCTACTTCGCTTCGAGACGCAGTCCGAATAAGCGAAAAGAGCCGCCGGATTGCCCCGACGGCTTCCATGCCTCAGACTCTTGCCGACCTCTTGCCGGTTCCCCGCATGGTTCTGGCGACGCCTCAGCCGTCAGTTCAGTCGACGATCGCGATGGCAAAGCCGTCATAGCCCTTGGCGCCCACGGTCTGGATGGCGGTGCCGTCCAGCCGTTTGTCGTCGCCGATGAAGGAAAACGCCGCGCGTGCGCCTTCGACATTGGCGTCGCGACCATCCTCATCCAGCACGGCGCCGTCACGGATGACGTTGTCGCAGATGATGACCGTTCCGGAGCGCGACAGCCGCAAGGCCCAGGACAGATAGTTCGGGTTGTTCGGCTTGTCGGCATCGATGAAGATGAGGTCGAACGGACCGGCGTTCTCGCCACCCAGTGCTGCAAGCGATTGGAGCGCCGGGCCGACGCGCAATTCCACGCGGTCCGCGACATCGGCCCGCTCGAAATTCGAACGCGCGACGCTGGCATGGTGCGGATCGAGTTCGAGCGTCACGACCTTGCCGTTAGCAGGCAATCCCCGCGCCATCCAGACGGTCGAATAGCCGCCCAGCGTGCCGATCTCGAGCACCTTCTTCGCGCCGCTGATGCGCACCAGCAGCGAGAGCAGTTTTCCTTGCGCCGCCGAGACGTCGATCGCCGGCAGGCCGTTATCACGGTTGGCCGCCAGAACCGCGTCGAGAACGGGATCCGCCTCGAAGAGCGAGGAGACGATGTAATTATCGACAGCCGTCCAGATCTTCGTGCTCATCTGCTTTCCTCCGATCGTAAAAAAGAAAAAGCCGCCGGGTTGCCCCGACGGCTTCTGTTACCTGAGATTTTTGCCGCCTCGCTTACTGCGCGGCGGTTGTCATGTCCGCCAGCATCGGCTCGGCGACTTCCACACCGGAGGCCTTGCGGCGCTCGTCGATGATGAGTTCGTCGCGCGAGGTGGCGATGCGCCGGATCTGGCTCATCGTGCCGCCGGTACCGGCCGGGATCAGCCGGCCGACGATGACGTTTTCCTTCAAGCCCTGCAGCATGTCGGTCTTGCCGGCAACCGCGGCTTCCGTCAGCACCCTGGTCGTCTCCTGGAAGGAGGCGGCCGAGATGAAGGACGGCGTCTGCAGCGATGCCTTGGTGATGCCGAGCAGCACCGGCTGGCCCTCGGCCGGCTTCTTGCCGTCCTCGACCAGACGCTCGTTGACCTCTTCCAGTTCGATCACGTCGACATGATCGCCCGGGATGTAGGTCGAGTCGCCCTGCACCGTGATCTCGACCTTCTGCAGCATCTGGCGAACGATCACCTCGATGTGCTTGTCGTTGATCGACACGCCCTGCAGGCGGTAGACTTCCTGGATCTCGTTGACGAGGTAGGAAGCAAGTGCCTCCACGCCCTTGATCGCCAGGATGTCGTGCGGCGCCGGATTGCCGTCGAGGATGTAGTCGCCCTTCTCGATGACGTCGCCGTCCTGGAGATGGAACGGCTTGCCCTTCGGGATCAGGTACTCGACCGGCTCAAGCGTCGAGTCGTGCGGTTCGATGATGATGCGGCGCTTGTTCTTGTAGTCGCGGCCGAAGCGGATCGTGCCATCGATCTCGGCGATGATGGCGTGATCCTTCGGACGACGTGCCTCGAACAGTTCGGCGACACGCGGCAGACCGCCGGTGATGTCCTTGGTCTTGGCGCTTTCCATCGGGATACGCGCCAGGACGTCGCCGGGGCGAACCTGGGAACCGGGCTCGACCGAGAGAATGGCCTCGACCGAGAGCAGGAAGCGGGCATCGCCGCCCTTCGACAGCTTGCCGACCTTGCCCTTGGAGTCCAGGATGGCAATCGCAGGCTTGAGGTCGTTGCCGCGCGGCGTCGACCGCCAGTCGATGACCTCACGCTTGGTGATGCCGGTCGACTCGTCGGCCGTTTCCTGAACGGAAATGCCGTCGACCAGATCCTCATACGACACCTTGCCCTCGATTTCAGTAAGGACAGGACGGGTATAGGGATCCCACTCGGCAATACGCTGACCGCGCTTCACCTTGTCGCCATCGTCCACGAAGATGCGTGAACCATAGGTGACACGGTGCGTCGCGCGCTCCTTGCCGGCTTCGTCGAGGATCAGCACCGCCATGTTGCGGCCCATGACCATCTGCTGGCCGTCCGAGTTGCGCACCACGTTGCGGTTGCGGATCTCGACCTTGCCCTCATAGGAGGCTTCAAGGAACGAGCTGTCCACCACCTGCGCGGTACCGCCCATGTGGAAGGTGCGCATGGTGAGCTGCGTGCCCGGCTCGCCGATCGACTGCGCCGCGATCACGCCGACGGCTTCGCCCTGGTTGACCGGGGTGCCGCGGGCCAGATCGCGTCCGTAGCAGACCGCGCAGACGCCGATCCTGACTTCACAGGTCAGGGCCGAGCGGATGCGGACCGACTGCACGCCGGCCTTTTCGATCTGCTCGACGTCACGCTCGTCCATGAGCGTTCCGGCCTTGACCAGAACCTCGCCCGACACCGGATGGGTGATATCGTCGAGCGATGTACGGCCCAGCACGCGCTGGCCGACAGAAGCGACGACCTGACCGGCATCGACGATCGGCTGCATGGTGAGGCCCTTGTCGGTGCCGCAATCCACGGAGTTGACGATGCAGTCCTGCGCCACGTCGACCAGACGACGGGTGAGGTAACCCGAGTTCGCCGTCTTCAAGGCGGTGTCGGCCAGACCCTTGCGGGCACCGTGGGTCGAGTTGAAGTACTCGAGCACGGTCAGGCCTTCCTTGAAGTTCGAGATGATCGGCGTCTCGATGATTTCCCCCGACGGCTTGGCCATCAGGCCGCGCATGCCGGCAAGCTGGCGCATCTGGGTGGGCGAGCCACGCGCACCGGAGTGCGACATCATGTAGATCGAGTTCATCGGCTTCTGACGGCCATTGTCTTCGAACTCGACCGCCTTGATGCGGGCCATCATTTCGTCGGCGACCTTTTCCGAGCACTTGGCCCAGGCGTCGACGACCTTGTTGTACTTTTCGCCCTGCGTGATCAGGCCGTCATTGTACTGCTGCTCGTACTCCTTGGCCAAGGCCTCGGTGTCCGACACCAGCTTGATCTTGGTGTCCGGGATCAGCATGTCGTCCTTGCCGAACGAGATGCCGGCACGGCACGCATGAGCAAAGCCGAGCGCCATGATGCGATCGCAGAAAATGACCGTCTCCTTCTGACCGCAATGGCGGTAGACGGTGTCGATCATCTTGGAGATGTTCTTCTTGGTCATCTCCTGGTTGGCGGTCTCGTAAGGCACATTGACGTTCTTCGGCAAAAGCTCGCCGATGATCATGCGGCCAGGCGTGGTGTCATGGATCTTCGACACGACCTTGCCTTCGGCGTCGACCGTGCGGAAGCGGCCCTTGATCTTGGCGTGCAAGGTCACGGCCTTGGTCTCGAGCGCGTGCTGGAGTTCGCCCATATCGGCAAACACCATGCCCTCGCCCGGCTCGTTCTGGTTGACGATCGAGAGGTAGTAGAGACCCAGAACCATGTCCTGCGACGGCACGATGATCGGCGCGCCGGAGGCCGGGTGCAGGATGTTGTTGGTCGACATCATCAGCACGCGGGCTTCCAACTGCGCTTCAAGCGACAGCGGCACGTGAACGGCCATCTGGTCACCATCGAAATCGGCGTTGAAGGCCGTGCAGACCAGCGGGTGAAGCTGGATCGCCTTGCCTTCGATCAGGATCGGCTCGAACGCCTGGATGCCGAGGCGGTGCAGCGTCGGCGCGCGGTTCAAGAGAACCGGATGCTCGCGGATGACCTCGTCGAGGATATCCCAGACTTCCGGACGCTCCTTCTCGACCAGCTTCTTCGCCTGCTTGACCGTCGAGGAGTAACCCTTGGCGTCGAGACGGGCGTAGATGAAGGGCTTGAACAGTTCGAGCGCCATCTTCTTCGGCAGGCCGCACTGATGCAGCTTGAGCTCCGGACCGGTGACGATGACCGAGCGGCCGGAATAGTCGACGCGCTTGCCGAGCAGGTTCTGACGGAACCGGCCCTGCTTGCCCTTGAGCATGTCGGACAGCGACTTCAGCGGACGCTTGTTGGCGCCGGTGATGACGCGGCCGCGACGGCCGTTGTCGAACAGCGCATCGACGGCTTCCTGCAGCATGCGCTTTTCATTGCGCACGATGATGCCCGGCGCCCGCAGCTCGATCAGCCGCTTCAGGCGGTTGTTGCGGTTGATGACGCGGCGATAGAGATCGTTCAGGTCGGACGTCGCGAAGCGTCCACCATCCAGGGGAACCAGCGGGCGCAGGTCCGGCGGGATCACCGGAACGACCTTCATGATCATCCATTCCGGACGGTTGCCGGATTCCATGAAGTTCTCGACGACCTTGAGCCGCTTCAGGTACTTCTTCTGCTTCAGCTCGGACGTGGTCGAAGCCAGTTCCGAACGCAGGTCGCCGGCGATCTTCTCTAGGTCCATGCCGGCCAGAAGGTCATGAATGGCCTCGGCGCCGATCATGGCGGTGAACGAATCCTCGCCATACTCGTCGACGGCGATCATGTACTCTTCCTCGCTGAGCAACTGGTGCTCCTTCAGCGCGGTGAGGCCAGGCTCGGTGACGATGTAGTTCTCGAAGTAGAGGACGCGCTCGATGTCCTTCAGCGTCATGTCGAGCAGCGTGCCGATGCGCGAGGGCAGCGACTTCAGGAACCAGATATGGGCGACCGGTGCCGCCAGCTCGATATGGCCCATGCGCTCGCGGCGAACGCGCGATAGCGTGACTTCGACGCCGCACTTCTCGCAGATGACGCCCTTGTACTTCATGCGCTTGTACTTGCCGCACAGGCATTCGTAGTCCTTGATCGGGCCAAAAATGCGCGCGCAGAACAGACCGTCACGCTCCGGCTTGAAGGTGCGGTAGTTGATGGTCTCCGGCTTCTTGATCTCGCCGAACGACCAGGACAGAATCTTCTCAGGGCTGGCAAGCGAAATCCGGATGGAATCGAACACCTGCGCAGGCGCCTGCGGATTGAAGAGATTCATGACCTCTTGGTTCATGCCGTTCTCCTTTTCGGGGTCCTAGAAAACCCCTTGCATCTAACGCGGGCCGAATGCCCGCTGAGTGGTCGGCCCACCGGCCGTCGAATTTCGTGGACGCGCCGCGGCATTCCGCGACGCGCCGTAGCCGTTACTCGGCTGCGTCCGGCAGTCGAACCGGAGCTTCGTCGAGCTTGGTGTTCTCCAGCTCGACATTGAGGCCAAGCGACCGCATTTCCTTGACGAGCACGTTGAAGCTCTCGGGAATGCCTGCCTCGAACGTGTCGTCGCCACGCACGATCGCCTCGTAGACCTTGGTGCGGCCGGCGACGTCGTCCGACTTCACCGTCAGCATTTCCTGCAGCGTGTAGGCGGCGCCGTAGGCTTCCAGCGCCCAGACCTCCATTTCGCCGAAGCGCTGGCCACCGAACTGCGCCTTGCCGCCCAGCGGCTGCTGGGTGACGAGCGAGTACGGGCCGATCGAACGCGCGTGGATCTTGTCGTCCACCAGGTGGTGAAGCTTGAGCATGTAGATATAGCCCATCGTCACCTTGCGATCGAACGGCTCGCCGGTGCGGCCGTCATAGAGCTGCGACTGACCGCTGGTGTGCAGGCCCGCCTGCTCCAGCATGATGTTGATGTCAGCCTCATGCGCGCCGTCGAACACCGGGGTCGCGATGGAGACGCCGCGGCGCATCTGCTCGCTGAGGCGAACGATGCTCTCGTCGTCATACTCGCGGACCGGCTCGTTGCGGTCGTTGGCCGGCATGAAGCTTTCCAACGTCTTGCGCAGCGGCTTGATATCGCCGGCAGCTTTATACGTGTCGATCAGCTCGCCGATCTTCCTGCCCATGCCGGCACAAGCCCAGCCCAGATGCGTTTCCAGGATCTGGCCGACATTCATGCGGCTCGGCACACCCAGCGGGTTGAGCACGATATCGGCATGCGTGCCGTCCTCGAGGAAAGGCATATCCTCGACCGGAACGATGCGCGACACGACACCCTTGTTGCCGTGACGGCCGGCCATCTTGTCGCCGGGCTGCATCTTGCGCTTCACCGCCACGAAGACCTTGACCATCTTCATGACGCCTGGAGGCATTTCGTCGCCGCGCTGCACCTTTTCGACCTTGTCCATGAAGCGCTGCTCAAGCGCCTTCTTGGAATCGTCGTACTGGCCACGCAGGGCTTCCAGTTCGCTCTGGAGCTTTTCGTTCTCCACCGCAAACTGCCACCACTGCGAACGCGGATACTCGTCGAGCGTGTCCTTGGACAGCGTTGAGCCCTTCTTGAAGCCCTTCGGTCCAGCGATCGCTTCCTTGCCGACGAGAACGTCGGAAAGACGCGCATAGACGTTGCGATCCAGGATCGCCTGCTCGTCGTCACGGTCCTTGGCGAGGCGTTCGATCTCCTCGCGCTCGATCGCCATGGCGCGCTCGTCCTTCTCCACACCGTGGCGGTTGAACACGCGCACCTCGACGACGGTGCCGAAGGTGCCCGGAGGCATGCGCATCGAAGTGTCGCGCACGTCGGAAGCCTTTTCACCGAAGATGGCGCGCAGAAGCTTCTCTTCCGGCGTCATCGGGCTTTCACCTTTCGGCGTGATCTTGCCGACCAGGATATCACCAGGCTGAACTTCCGCACCGATATAGACGATGCCGGCTTCGTCGAGGTTCTTCAGCGCTTCTTCCGAGACGTTGGGAATGTCGCGCGTGATTTCCTCCGGACCGAGCTTGGTGTCGCGGGCCATGACCTCGAATTCCTCGATGTGGATCGAGGTGAAGACGTCGTCGGCCACGATACGCTCGGAGAGCAGGATCGAGTCCTCGTAGTTGTAGCCGTTCCACGGCATGAACGCGACCAGCACGTTGCGGCCGAGCGCCAGATCACCGAGCTCGGTCGACGGACCGTCGGCGATGATGTCGCCCTTGTTGACCCGGTCGCCCATACGCACCAGCGGACGCTGGTTGATGCAGGTGTTCTGGTTCGAACGCTGGAACTTCATCAGCCGGTAGATGTCGACGCCGGACTTGCCCGGGTCGAGATCCTCGGTGGCGCGGATAACGATACGCGTCGCGTCCACCTGGTCTACGATGCCGCCACGACGGGCGCCGATGGCGGCGCCTGAGTCACGGGCGACGATCGGCTCCATGCCGGTGCCGACGAACGGCGCCTCGGCGCGCACCAGCGGCACGGCCTGACGCTGCATGTTCGAGCCCATCAGAGCGCGGTTGGCGTCATCGTTCTCGAGGAACGGGATGAGCGCCGCGGCAACGGACACCATCTGCTTGGGCGACACGTCCATCAGGTCGACGTTTTCGCGCGGCGCCATCATCACTTCGCCGGCGCTGCGGCAAATGACGAACTCGTCGACGAAGCCGCCGTTCTTGTCGAGCTCGGCGTTGGCCTGCGCGACATGGTGCTTGGCCTCTTCCATCGCCGAGAGATAGACGACGTCATTGGTCAGCTTGCCGTCGACGATCTTGCGGTACGGGCTTTCGATGAAGCCGTACTTGTTGACGCGCGCGAAGGTCGCCAGCGAGTTGATCAGACCGATATTCGGGCCTTCCGGCGTCTCGATCGGGCAGATGCGGCCGTAATGCGTCGGGTGCACGTCGCGCACTTCGAAGCCGGCGCGCTCGCGGGTCAGACCGCCCGGTCCAAGCGCCGACAGGCGACGCTTGTGGGTGATCTCCGACAACGGATTGGTCTGGTCCATGAACTGCGACAGCTGCGAAGAACCGAAGAACTCGCGCACGGCGGCCGCCGCCGGCTTGGCGTTGATCAGGTCCTGCGGCATGACCGTGTCGATCTCGATCGAGGACATGCGTTCCTTGATCGCGCGCTCCATACGAAGCAGGCCAACGCGGTACTGGTTCTCCATCAGCTCGCCGACCGAACGCACGCGGCGGTTGCCGAGATTGTCGATGTCGTCGATCTCGCCCTTGCCGTCACGCAGTTCGACCAGCGTCCTGACCACGGCCAGGATGTCGTCCTTGCGCAGCACGCGCACGGTGTCCTCGGCCTTGAGCTCGAGACGCATGTTCATCTTGACACGGCCGACGGCAGACAGGTCGTAGCGCTCGCTGTCGAAGAACAGCGAGTTGAACATGGCTTCGGCGGTCTCGAGCGTCGGCGGCTCGCCCGGGCGCATGACACGGTAGATGTCGAACAGCGCGTCCTGGCGGCTCTCGTTCTTGTCGACGGCGAGCGTGTTGCGGATATAGGCGCCGACATTGACATGGTCGATGTCGAGGACCTGGATCTCCTGCTCGCCGGTGCCGAGCAGCACCTTGAGCGTCTTGTCGTCGATCTCGTCGCCGGCCTCGAGGAAAATCTCGCCGGTGGCGTAGTTGACGATGTCCTCGGCAAGGTAGTTGCCGAGCAGATCCTCGTCGGTCGCCTTGATCGCCTTGAGACCCTTCTCGCCGAGCTGACGTGCCTGGCGGGCGGTGATCTTCTTGCCCGCCTCGACGACGATCTCGCCGGTGTCGGCGTCGACCAGGTCGCCGACGGCCTTGAGGCCGCGGAAACGCTCGACGTTGAACGGAATGCGCCAATGGTCGCCGGCGCGCTTATAGGTGATCTTGTTGTAGAAGGTCGACAGGATCTCCTCGCCGTCCATGCCGAGCGCCATCAGCAGCGACGTCACGGGGATCTTGCGGCGGCGGTCGATACGGGCGTGCACGACGTCCTTGGAATCGAACTCGATGTCGAGCCACGAGCCACGGTAGGGAATGACGCGGGCGGCAAACAGAAGCTTGCCCGACGAGTGCGACTTGCCCTTGTCATGGTCGAAGAAGACGCCCGGCGAGCGGTGCATCTGCGAGACGATGACGCGTTCGGTGCCGTTGACGATGAAGGTGCCGTTGAGCGTCATGAGCGGCATGTCGCCCATATAGACGTCCTGCTCCTTGATGTCCTTGATCGACTTGGCACCGGTATCCTCGTCGATATCGAACACGATGAGGCGCAGCGTCACCTTCAGCGGCGCGGCATAGGTCAGGTCGCGCTGACGGCATTCGTCAACGTCGAATTTCGGCCCTTCGAACTCGTACTTCACGAACTCCAGCATGGAGGAGCCGGAAAAATCGGAGATCGGGAAGACCGACTTGAAAACAGCCTGCAGCCCTTCGTCGGGACGTCCGCCCTTGGGCTCGTCCACCATCAGGAACTGGTCATAGGACGCCTTCTGAACCTCGATGAGGTTCGGCATCTCCGCAACTTCCGGGATCTTTCCGAAGAATTTGCGTACGCGTCTGCGGCCATTGAAAGTCTGGGTCTGGGCCATCGTCGCTCCTTAGCTCTAAACTCGGGACGAACCTCGCCGCGGTTCGTCTTGCATACTGAGCCACCTGGCCGGCGGCTCTCTGTCTGTTCTCCGGCCGCCTTTCCAATTGCTTGGCGGCTACCGGCTAAAACGGGAGAAAACCCGTTTCCTGAAGGCCGGTTTCGGCCCTCAGGAAAGAGGTTTTCGTACATCTCGCGTCACGCAGCCTCCCCTGGTCACCCAAGGGAGTGGCGGACGGCGCGAGGCCGCCCGCCGCTTGATACTCTTACTTCAGCTCGACCTTGGCGCCGGCTGCTTCCAGCTGGGCCTTGAACTTGTCGGCGTCGGCCTTGGAAACGGCTTCCTTGACCGGCTTCGGAGCCGCTTCGACCAGGTCCTTGGCTTCCTTGAGGCCAAGACCGGTGATGGCGCGGACTTCCTTGATGACGTTGATCTTCTGAGCGCCGGCGTCGGTGAGGACGACGTCGAATTCCGTCTTTTCCTCGACGGGAGCAGCAGCAGCGGCAGCACCGCCGGCAGCGGCAACCGCGACCGGAGCAGCAGCCGAAACGCCCCACTTTTCTTCCAGAAGCTTCGACAACTCAGCCGCCTCGAGGACGGTCAGCTTCGAAAGGTCGTCTACGATCTTTGCGAGATCAGCCATTGTTGTATTCCTTCGTTAGGTTCGAACGTGTGTTTTTGATAGCGAGGAACGGCCTCATGCCGCCTCGTCCTTCCGGGCGTAAGCGCCGATGACGCGCGCGACCGAGGCCGCTGGCGCATTGACGATCTGGGCGATCCGGGTTGCCGGCGTGGCGATCATGCCAACCAGCCTGGCGCGCAGCTCATCGAGCGACGGAAGTGTGGCGAGTGCCTTCACACCGTCGGCGTTGAGCGAGGTGGTGCCCATTGCGCCGCCGAGAATGACAAGCTTGTCATTCCCCTTGGCGAAATCGGACGCGACCTTCGGCGCCGCAATCGGATCCTCCGAATAGGCGATCAGCGTCTGTCCCTTGAACAGGTCGATGATCGATGCGGAGTCCGTGCCCTGAAGAGCGATTTTGGCGAGACGGTTCTTCGCGACTTTAACGGTGCCACCGGCGGCGCGCATTTTCGACCGAAGGTCGTTCATTTGCGCGACGGTGATACCGGCATAGTGGGCCACGACGACTGAACCTGCGCCCGAAAACGCATCATTCAGGCCCGTGACGAGTTCGCGTTTTTCCGCTCTGTCCACTGCCTATCTCCAGTTGACCCCAGTCCCGTTGATGGGAACATTCCCATTTTCGAGGACAGGCGTCGGGTTGCCTTTTGCCGGCCGGGCCATCCAGTAACGGATCTCCCGAACGACGCTCGAGGATCCTGCCCCCTTTCGCCACATCGACGGCCAAGCCGGCGATGCGCAGACAAAAGGCAAACACGGTTCGAACCTTTCATTGGAGCTTGCTGCTCCGTTGTCCGGTTTTCACCCGTCTCATGCAGGCCCACATGAATTAAGGCCCTCCTCTTGAATCAAGGTTCGGGCCGCCCGCAATCTCGGACAGGATGTCCGGAAGCCTTCCGGCTTCCGGTACCGGGCCCAGGATCAATCCAAGGCCCGGAATTCAGTCACGGACCGGCCTTCGAGAGGCCGATCCAAATGGTCCAATCAGGACGCAGCGAGCGTCGAGACGTCGAGCTTGAGGCCCGGGCCCATCGTCGAGGTGACAGACACCTTCTTGACGTAGTTGCCCTTGGCGCCTGTCGGCTTTGCCTTGGTCACCGCATCGGCGAAGGCGCGGATGTTCTCTTCCAGCGCCTTGACGTCGAACGAGACCTTGCCGACGCCGGCATGAACGATGCCGGCCTTCTCGACGCGGAACTCGACAGCGCCGCCCTTCGATGCCTTGACGGCCGCGGCGACGTCGGTGGTGACGGTGCCGACCTTCGGGTTCGGCATCATGCCGCGCGGGCCAAGCACCTTGCCGAGACGGCCGACGAGCGGCATCATGTCCGGCGTGGCGATGCAGCGATCGAAATCGATCGTGCCCTTCTGGACGATGTCGACCAGATCCTCGGCACCGACGATGTCGGCACCGGCGGCCTTGGCCTCTTCGGCCTTGTCGCCACGGGCGAACACGGCAACACGGACCGAGCGGCCGGTGCCGTTCGGCAGGTTGACCACGCCGCGGACCATCTGGTCCGCGTGACGCGGGTCGACGCCGAGGTTCATGGCGACTTCGACGGTCTCGTCGAACTTGACCGAGGAGCGATCCTTGAGCAACTTCAGCGCATCACCGAGCGCGTAAGCCTTGTTGGGATCGATGCCTTCACGGGTCTTCGATACACGCTTTGCAATCTTTGCCATGATCTTAGCCCACCACTTCCAGACCCATCGAGCGGGCGGAGCCCTCGACCATACGCATGGCCGCTTCGACGTCGTTCGCGTTCAGATCCTTCATCTTGGCGGTCGCGATTTCGCGAACCTTGTCGCGCGAAACGGTGCCAGCCTTGACCTTGCCCGGCTCCTTCGAGCCCGACTTCAGGTTCGCGGCCTTCTTCAGGAAGTAGCTCACCGGAGGCGTCTTCATGACGAAGGTGAACGACTTGTCCTGGTAATAGGTGATGACGACCGGAACCGGCGATCCCTTTTCCATTTCCTGGGTCTGCGCGTTGAACGCCTTGCAGAACTCCATGATGTTGATGCCACGCTGACCAAGCGCCGGGCCGATCGGGGGCGACGGCGTAGCCGATCCCGCGGAGACCTGGAGCTTGAGCTGGCCTGCAATTTTCTTAGCCATCTCTTTTCCTGCCTTTGTCTATGCCGGCCCCACGATCTGGGAAACACCGGCGGTTGCAGTCTGGTGGTGCGGTTCTTGCGGCCGGCTAAAGCCGCCTTCGCCTCCCACCGTTCTCAAGGCCGCGCGTTGCCGCACCGCCTCCCCTGATCGCCAGACCGGCATCAGGGATTTCGGATCAGCCCTTTTCGACCTGCCCGAATTCCAGATCGACAGGCACGGCGCGCCCGAAGATCGAAACTTCCACCTTGAGCCGCGCCCGCTCCTCGTCCACTTCCTGGACGAAACCGTTGAACGACGCGAAGGGACCATCCGAAACGCGGATCGCCTCGCCGATCTCGAAGGTGACCGAGGGCTTCGGCCGCTCGACGCCTTCCTGCACCTGGTTCAGGATGCGCTGCGCTTCCGCCTCGGTGATCGGCACCGGCTTGGAGTCGCCGAGGAAACCGGTAACCTTCGGCGTGTTCTTGACCAGCGAGAACACGGCGTCGGTCAGGTTAGCCTTCAAGAGCACGTAGCCCGGGAAGAACTTGCGCTCGGCGTCGACCTTACGGCCGCGACGAACCTCGACGACCTTCTCGGTCGGCACCACGATCTGCTCGATATCGGCGGACAGACCCTTCTGCTTGGCCTTGTTCTCGATGTCCTCGGCGACCTTCTTCTCGAAGTTCGAATAGGCGTGGACGATGTACCAGCGCGTAGCCATTTTTACGACTTCTCCTAATCGCCGGACTTAGCGTCCAATGCCCAGAATCTGCTCGACCGCGAGGCCCATGAGCTGATCGGCGGTGAAGAAGAAGATCATCGCGATCACAGCGAAGGCCAGGACCATGATCGTCGAGATCATCGTCTCGCGGCGCGACGGCCAAGTCACCTTGGCTGTCTCCGCGCGTACCTGCTGGAGAAAGACGAAAGGATTTGTGGTTTTCGAAGCCATATGCCGCCTGTCTTCAAGACCCGTTGGCCGGGTCCCCTGGATGATCCCGCTGGCCGGGACGTGCCGCCTGAGCCCAATCTCGCGCAGAATCAGCGCGATCATTTCGCCCATGCAAATCAGACGCGTAAAGCCGGCTTCCCAGCTTCACGCGTCGCGTGTCTGTTTCGTCTACATAAAACCGATTCTTGATCCACGCAAGTGGCAAGTGTCCGCTTTATGACCAAACGCCGCCTCGGAACCATCCAGTCGTTCCGTTCCGGCTATGGCACCTTTATGCCCCAACGGGCCTAATATGGCAAGCGGGTCACCGATTTTCAAAGGCCGCCTGCAAAATCGTTGTGATGCCATCTCTAGAAATGGCACGGGCAGCAGGGCTCGAACCTACGACCTGCGGTTTTGGAGACCGCCGCTCTACCAACTGAGCTATGCCCGTACACGTGCGCCTCGGCGCAGGCGCTTCCTAAAAGCTTCCGCACGCTCTGTAAAGAGCGGTTTGCAAGCAAACATGCCTTAACCCCTGCGCCAGAAATGGGGATCGTCGGCAACTCAGCCAGGAACCGCCCCGCCTGCCCCCGCAGCACAAGATGTTCGAAGCCCGGTCCATCCCACTCGCGCCGGCGCACGATCTTGGCATCTTGCGGCACCGGCCATCCACCTCCCCGGCAACCGGAAGCTATTTTTCGTCCGGCACCCGGTAGGGCCCGCCGGGCACGCCCCAGCCCCAGGCCGGCATCGGCTCGGTCTCGGGATCGCAGGTCTCGCCGAGATTGGAATTCATCTTGGCCAGCCGCGATCCCCATTCGATGTAGCCCATGAAGGCGGAACGGAATTCGGGATCGTCCGGCAAACCAACCTCATCCGCCGCGTCGGCGAGAAGATTGATCCAGCGGCGGCGCTGCTCCCCGGTCAAATGCTTGCCCAGATGATGCATGACCATTTCGCGATGGCCGCCAAAGTCTTGGCTGTAGGTTTTCGGTCCGCCGAAGACCTCGCCGATGAAGGCGGCGACATGGGCGGGGTGATCCGGCGACATATGTTTGAACACCGGGCCAACGACCGGGTCTTGTGCCACCTTGTCATAGAAGGTTTGCGTCAGCCGGTTTAGCGCCTCGGCGCCGCCGGCCCATTCGTAGAGTGTCGGAACGTCCTGGCTCATTCTTGATCCTTCGCCGGCCCCGCGGCCGCGACGATAGCGGAAATCGGATATGGCTCAACCTGCCTCGATGGGCAGTTTCGACGTCGCCGTGCTCTACAGCCTGGCAGGTGCGTCGGCCTGTGCATTGGCGGCTGGCAGGCCCCGGCAATTGTCGGGCTTGGCAACGGCCTTGCAAATCGTGGAGCCGGTCAACGCGTCGACCGATTGCGGTCCCGTTGTCAGTCCAACCCTGCGCATCATGTCTGCGTCAAGTTGCCCCTCGGCCGAGCGTCGCTCGACCGCGGCGAACAGAGCGGGACCGATCGCCATTTCGTCGAGATACGCCTTGACCACCAGCTTCTGTCCCATCGGATACAGGCTGAGCCGCGCCCGGGGACCGACAAGCCGTCTGGCGCCGCCGGCAACCACGAGCGCACAGGCAGAATCGCACTCCGCCCCCGCATCGATGCTCAATCCGGCATAGGCTCCTTCGGTGGCGAGGCAATTCCACACGCCGGGGTCGCAGTCGACGAAATCTGTCCGGGCAACGGCTATGTCGAGCTTTCTTTCATGGACAAGTCGTCCCATTGCGAGAGCGCTGGACAGGTCGCCTCCGCGTGAACTGATGACGATAGGCAGCCGCCGATTGCCAAGCGTGGCCAGCAACTGCCGCAGCTTCTGCGGCGTCTGGCCGGTGATCGCGCCTTCCGCCGATATCCATTCCGGACAATCGGGGTTGCACAGCGGATTGCTGCCGCGAACCACGACAAAGCGCATGTCCCCGCCGGCCTTCGCGGCGTCCGGTTGAACCGGTACGGCAGTCATCGGCTTGAGGGCGGCCGATGGCGTCGTCTTGTTTGCAGGTCCAGCTATTTCCCGGCAGTTCGTGGCCGGCTGCCCAAGCCCGCAGAGGCTTGCCGTGGTCAACAGATCCACTGCGTCCCGGCTGGTGACCAGCTTCATCGTCAACATGGCGTCGAGCGGAATCTGACGAATCTCGCTGGCCGGCGTAGCCTTCATGATTTCCAGCACGCCGTCGCCTATCCCCATTTCCCTCAGATACGCCGAAAGCGTCTTCTCGACGGCCCTGCTCATCTCGTAGGTTTTGTAGCTGCCTGCGCTTTTACGGCTGACCACCTTGGTGCTGATGATCTTCTTCTTGCCGTTCACGATTCGGTACGTGGTCCGGTAGAGCAGTTTTTCCCGGTGATATGTGGTGGTGATCTGGTGGACGCCGAGATAGCCGAAATCTCCGATCACCCGGCGGACACCGCCGGAAAACATCAGCGGACAGGCCGAATTGCACATGGCTCCGTCGTCATGGACTATCCCGAAATAGTCGGCGCTCTTGCCCTTGTTGTCGTTGCAGTTTTCAATTTCCGGCTGACAATCGGAAAGAACCGTCACGCCGACGGCGACATCGAGCTTGTTCTTGCGGATCATCCGGCCAAGTGCCAGCGCCGCATCGACATTACCGCCGGGCGAATTGACGACCACCGGCAATTGCCTTCCCTTGAGCGCCTTGAGCGTGCGTTTGAGGAGCGCCGGCGTGCCCGCGGCGATGGTGCCGTCCGCCGATATCCACTCAGGACAGTTGGGTTCGCATCCCGGAGCGTTGCTGCGCACGACGACGAAGCGCATGGGCGGGATGTCGGGAGGCCCATCCTCCGCTCGCGCTGCCAGAACAGGCAGCAGCATAACGACGACGAGGCAAACCAGTGCCCACAACCGCCATGCCTTCCCATCAAAACAGCGCCTTGGAACCACTGTTGGCAAAGCTCCCTCAGTGCAACCTATACTAGTTGCAGCCATGGCGCTTGCAACAGCTTTGAACCAACCCTGGCAATACTTGCGCTGCCAAGCGCAAGTAAACGAAAAAGGGCGGCCCGAAGACCGCCCTTTCCTTGTCGAACCGGCAGAAGCCGGTCTCGATTATTCCTTGATGGTGACGACGATGCCGGCACCGACGGTGCGGCCGCCTTCACGGATGGCGAAGCGCAGCTTCTCTTCCATGGCGATCGGCACGATCAGCTCGACATCGACCGTGATGTTGTCGCCGGGCATCACCATCTCGGTGCCTTCCGGCAGCGACACGATGCCGGTCACGTCGGTCGTGCGGAAGTAGAACTGCGGACGGTAGTTGGTGAAGAACGGCGTGTGACGGCCACCTTCGTCCTTGGTCAGGATGTAGGCTTCGGCCACGAACTTCTTGTGCGGCTTCACCGTGCCGGGCTTGGCCAGAACCTGGCCGCGCTCGACACCTTCACGGTCGACGCCGCGCAGCAGCGCGCCGATGTTGTCGCCGGCCTGGCCCTGATCGAGCAGCTTGCGGAACATCTCGACGCCCGTGCAGGTCGTCTTGGTCGTCGGACGGATGCCGATGATTTCCAGCTCCTCGCCGACCTTGACCACGCCGCGCTCGACGCGGCCGGTGACGACCGTGCCGCGGCCCGAGATCGAGAACACGTCCTCGATCGGCATCAGGAACGGCTTGTCGAGCGGACGAACCGGCGTCGGGATGTAGGCGTCGACCTGAGCCATCAGCTCGCGGATCGCGTCCTCGCCGATCGTCTTGTTCGAATCCTCGAGCGCCGCCAGCGCCGAACCCTTGACGATCGGAATGTCATCGCCGGGGAATTCGTTCTTCGACAAAAGTTCGCGAACCTCGAGCTCGACCAGTTCGAGCAGCTCGGCGTCGTCGACCTGGTCGACCTTGTTCAGGAACACCACGATCGACGGCACGCCGACCTGACGGGCAAGCAGGATGTGCTCGCGGGTCTGCGGCATCGGGCCGTCGGCGGCCGACACGACCAGGATCGCGCCGTCCATCTGCGCGGCACCGGTGATCATGTTCTTCACATAGTCGGCGTGGCCGGGGCAGTCGACATGCGCGTAGTGGCGGTTGGCCGTCTCGTATTCGACGTGAGCCGTCGAGATCGTGATGCCGCGCGCCTTCTCTTCCGGCGCCGCGTCGATCTGGTCATAGCGCTTGTATTCGCCAAAATACTTGGTGATCGCAGCCGTCAGCGACGTCTTGCCATGGTCGACGTGACCAATCGTGCCGATGTTCACATGAGGCTTAGTGCGCTCGAATTTACCTTTTGCCATAGTCTCTTTCCTTGGACGGCCTGGACCTTCAGTTCAGTCGAATGCGGGGCGATTAGCGAGAAAGGCCAAAAAACACAAGCGTCTTTTGCCCGGACGCCATCTCACTCGGCCAGAACCCTTGATCCGATTGCGGGGATATGGCGCTGATATAGGGACCCGCCGTTGAAAAGGGAATGGGCGAAGGTCCGACGGAACAATCGGTGGATTCCGCAGGCCTGCGTATCTGTCGCTGTCGGATCTGCCGGCGGTTCATGGCCCATTGCGGCGGCGATCCTGGTCTGATTTCCTGCGCCGATGCATTTCATCCCGACTGCCATTCGCGGCCCGCTGTTCATGATCGTCTCGACCGGGTCATATCTGGTCAACGACACGATGATGAAGCTCGCCACTACGGGCTTGCCGTCCTACGAAGTGCTGTTCCTGCGTGGAGCCGCGGCAACGCTGTGGGGCCTTCCGCTGCTGTTTGCGCTCGGCTACGGCAAGCAGATCCCGCTGATCTTCGACAAGCGGGTGCTGCGCAGGAACCTGCTCGAACTGGCGGCGATCCTCTGTTACGTCGTCGCGCTCGCCAACATGCAGATCGCCGATTCCACCGCGCTGGGGCAGATCACGCCGCTGCTGATGCTGGTCGGATCCTCGATCCTGTTTGGCGAGCGCATCGGCGGCCAGCGCATGGCGCTGATCGGGCTGGGCTTCATCGGCGCGCTGATGGTGGCCCAGCCGACCATGCAAGGCATTTCGGTCTACGCCTTGCTGGCGCTGGGCAATGCGACATTCGCCGCCGCCCGCGATCTGGCCGGCCGCAAGATCACCGCCGAAGTGCCAGGAATGATCGTGGCGATCTCGGCGGTCGTCGTGGTCCTGATCGGCGCCGGCGCCGCGCATCTGGTTTCCGAGCGCTGGGTAGCGCCGGAGGCGCACCACCTGCTGCTGATGGCGGGAGCCGGTTTCTTCCTGATCTTCGGCCACTTCTTCATCTTCATGGCCTATCGCGTCGGGCCGACCGGAGCGGTAGCGCCGTTCTACTACTGCTTCACGGTCTGGGCCGTCATTTCGGGCCTGCTGGTGTTCGGGCAATTCCCCAATGCACTGGCGGTCTGCGGCATCCTGCTGGTCGTCTGCAGTGGGTTGACCATCGTGTCGCTGGACCAGCGCAAGCGTAGGCTAGCCGTGGTCGCCTGATCCGCGGCGGCGCACCGGCATTGTAGGTTCCAACACCGTGAGTGCAGGCAGCACCGACGGCGGACTATCGCAATTCAGGATTCGGCAGAACTGACAATCTGCCGATCACGTCTAAATGGTGCGCTTGCCCGCGAACTGATGGTAGGCCCACAACACCACGACGGCGCCCACGACCGCGACGATCAGGCTGTAGATGTTGAGGCCGGTGACGCCCGAAGCACCGAAGGCACTGAAGATCAGGCCCCCAACGATGGCACCGACAATGCCGAGCACGATATCCATGATCATGCCCTGACCGGTCTTGTTGACGATCTTGCTGCCGATGAAGCCGGCGATGACGCCGAGAATGATCCAGCTGATGATACCCATTTTTCCTCTCCATCCCTCCGCCAACCGGACATTTTCATATGAATGTCAAAACCACAAGCCAGGTTGAAATTCCGCCCGATTGCGTCATTGTTGACGATGGGCCGGGCTTGGCTAGATGGAGGATCCACTATGGGACTTTTTGACAACGCCGTTCCCGGCGGCAACATCACCAAACCGCTGATGATCGCGCTCGGTGCCCTGCTGGTCGGAAAGATGCTGAGCGGCAGAAGTGCCGAACAGCCGGAGCAGCCTCAAGCTCCCGCGCCGGCCGATCCCACACCCGTCGGAACCGCGTCAGGTGACGGCGGCCTGCTCGGCGGACTGGGCGGCCTGCTCGACAAGCTCAAGAACGCTGGCCATGGCAATGTCGCCGACTCCTGGGTCGGCACAGGGCAGAACCAGTCGATCAACGCCAATGAGCTGGGCAACGCGATCGGACCGCAGGTCATTCGCGAAATCGCCCAACGGACAGGGCTCGACGAGCAGGAACTGCTCAAGCAACTATCCGCGGCCCTGCCCGGCATCGTCGACAAGCTGACGCCGAACGGCCAGGTGCCGCAACAGCACCAGGTCGCGTCAGCGTTCAACAGCTAGCGCGGCGCACACCAATGCCTGAAGCGCTGCGCGCCTGCCGCGCAGTGTTTCGGCTTGCCGACGGTGTCGCTGGAAATCTGGAGCGGGTAGCGGGAATCGAACCCGCACCAAGAGCTTGGAAGGCTCATGTGATACCATTTCACCATACCCGCGCACGCATGCCCTAGCTATTCGACAAGGTTCCGAAGGTCAAGGAGCCTCTCGCGACCGAGCCGAAATTACAGGCCAGGATCCGATCCGACATCGGTCTCGAGGCTGCGGCCATGGAATACCAAATGCCAGACGTCCACGTTCATCTGGTCAGGGGGAATGGGCGCGCCAAGGCGGAGGCGGGCGCCGCCCTCTATCGCTACAATGTGGCCAAAACCGGCGTTGACGACCGCGTGCCGATCGGCGCCGTATTGCGCGACAGCTCGGGAACCATCCTTGGCGGCCTGTGGGGCAGGACCGAACTCGGTTTGCTGTTCCTCGACATGTTCTTCGTGCCTGAAAGCATTCGAGGCAGATCACATGGCAGCCGCCTGCTCTCTGCCGTGGAGGCGGAAGCGAGGAAGCGCGGCTGCCAACGTGCGGTGGTCGAGACCAGCAGCTTCCAGGCGCCTGGCTTCTATGTTCGTCACCGCTACGAGGAATTTGGCAGAGTTGAGTTCGGCCTTCACGACGCCGCCCGCATCTTCCTGAGCAAAACCCTCTGATGCTGGCGCAAGAGGCCGCGATACCCGTGATCAGCAGGCATGCGCGCGACGAGGGACACCCTTGAAAAGCCGCAGGATCTTTGCGCGTGTCATGCGCGTCAGCCCCTGTCGCGCCTTGATCGTCAGCTTATCAAATGGTCTATTCTGATCGGCAAGTCTCGAATGCGTTTGCCCGTGGCATGGTACACCGCGCTCGCCACGGCCGCCGCGGTCCCGACATTGCCAAGCTCCCCCAAGCCTTTGACGCCGGCCGGATTGACGTCCAGGTCGACCTCGGGAACAAGGATGACGTCGACCTGTTTGATGTCGGCGTTGACCGGCACCAGATAGTCCTGCAGGTCACGATTGACGTAACGGGCGTTGCGCCGGTCGATTTCCGTCGCCTCGTGGAGGGCTTGGCCGATACCCCAGATCATGCCGCCCATCAGTTGGCTGCGCGCGGTGCGCGTGTTCATGATGCGGCCGGCGGCAAAGGCACCGACCACGCGCGGCACCCGGATTTCGCGTGTGTAGCTGTTGACGCGCACTTCGACGAATTCAGCGCCAAAGGCGTATTTCACGGAGTCCTTGTCCTGATCGCCGCCGTGGAACTCCGCTTGCCCGGCATAGAGCTTCTTCAGTGCTTCCGGCGTCGAACCCTTTGGCGCGAACTCGGCATATTCCTCTATCGCGCCGATCTGCATCGCCTTGAAGACATCCGACAGCTTGGCGGATTTGCCGCCGCTTGCCACGATCTTCTCCTGCTCCATCTCCAGCTTGGCATTGCCGGAACCGGCCAGCGGCCCGTCTCCAGCGACAGCTGCCGCGAAAAGTTTGGCACGCACCGCGTCACAGGCCTTCAGAACCGCCGAGCAGACGCTCGCTGTCGAAATCGAGCCGCCCGAGACCGGCGCCGGCGGCAGGGCGCTGTCGCCCATCTCGACGCTGATCTTGTCCATCCCTATCCCCAGACGTTCGGCGGCCATCTGCCCGGCGATGGTGCGCACACCGGTGCCGATCTCATGCGAGCCGCACTGAACGCGAACTTGTCCATCGGCGGTCAGGCGAACACGGGCCGCGCATGGCGCGCTTGCCGTGGGATAGATTGCGGTCGCGCACCCCATGCCGACCAGCCAGTCGCCCTCCCGCATCGATCCGACCGCGGCATCACGCTTCGACCAGCCGAAGGCCTCCGCAGCCTGGTCGTAGCATTTGACCAGCGACCGGCTGGAGAATGGCTTGCCGCCGATAGGCTCTTTTTCAGGCTCGTTGATGCGCCGAAACTCGACGGGATCCATGCCCAGCGCCACAGCCATTTCGTCCATGGCGTTCTCGAGCGCGTAGACGTAGGGCGTCTCCGGCGGTGAGCGCATGTAGCCCGGTGTGTTGCGGTCGGCATGGACGACCGAAACATGAGTGAGCACCGAACCGTAATTGTACATGCGGCCGGTGGCGGACGTGCCGCCGACGACATAAGGGTCAGGGCGTGACGTCACCTCCCAGCCCTCATGTCCGAACGCCGTGATGCGGCCGTCCTTGCTGGCGCCTATGCGGATTCGGTGCCTGGTCTCGGCGCGATAGGTCTGGGTGTTGAAGGCCTGCATGCGGCTGACGACGCAGCGTACCGGCCGCCCAAAACGGCGCGCGGCAACAGCGACAATTGCCGTGCGAGCCGTCATCGGTCCCTTGGAACCGAAGGCGCCCCCGACATAAGGGCTGACAATCCGCACATTGGCAGGGTCGACCTTCAACTGCCGGGCAAGTTCGATTTTCCAGCCGGTGACATTCTGGCTTGGCTCATGGACGGTGAGTTGATCGCCTTGCCACATCGCCGTGGTCGAGAACAGTTCGATCGGATTGTGATGCTGGGTCGGCGTGGAGTATTTTTGGTCGATCTTGACGGCAGCGGATGCATAGGCAGCGTCGAAGTCGCCTGCTTTGACATCCTCCTGCAACATCGGGCTTTTGCCGGCCGCCGGTTCCACTTTCACGCCTTTGGAATCGAAGCTGGCGCTGGGCGGTTCGTCTTCGTAGTCGGCGCGGATCAACATCGACGCTTCCTCCGCCGCCTCGAATGTCTCGGCAACGACCAGAGCGATGATCTGGCCGTCGTGGAAAATCGTCTTGTCATGCAGGGGTGCGATAGAGCTCGCACCGGTGTTGCCAAATTTCGGAGTGTCCGTCTGATCCATGTCGCCATAGGTGATGATGTCCAGCACTCCGGGCACGGCCCTGGCGTCACTGGTATGGAGTTTGGAAACCTTGCCCCGAGCGATGCTGCTTGTGGCAAGAGCGCCATAAGCGACATTGGCCGTGGCGATGTCGGCCGGATAGCTGGCTTGTCCGGTAACCTTCAGCCTGCCGTCGATGCGGACAACCGGTTGGCCTTGGTTTTCCTTTGGAACTGGCGCGGCTTGATTCATGGCTCAGACCTTCATGTCACGGGTTTCGAGCAGCGCTCGCACCAGCGTGCGCTTTCCCAGCGGTATCTTGAATGCGTTGTGTTCTCGTGGCCTGGCATCGGCGAATGCGGCTTCGGCGGCAGCTGCCGCGGTCTTGTCGTCGAGGGCATTGCCGCGCAGCGCGTCCTCCGCCGTCCTCGCGCGCCACGGCACCGTCGCGACGCCGCCGAGCGCTATGCGCGCTTGCCCGACCGTGTTTCCATCCATCTCCAGCGCTACCGCCGCCGAAGCCAGCGCGAATGCGTAGGATTCGCGGTCGCGTATCTTCAGGTAGCGCGAGCGACGGCTCCATGCGCCAAGCGGAACATCGATGGCGACGATGACTTCATCGGCGGCCAGATCCGTCTCGATATTGGGCGTGTCGCCGGGAAGCCGGTGCAGCCCGGCGAACGGGATCTTGCGCTGGCCACGCCGCCCTTCCACTTCAACGACCGCGTCGAGCGCGATCAGCGCCTGCGCGAAATCACCGTGATAGGTAGCGATGCAGGCATCGCTGACGCCGAGCACGGCATGCTGGCGGTTTACCCCTTCCATCGCCGCACAGCCGGAGCCGGGCTCCCGCTTGTTGCACGGCCAGGAGGTTTCGCGAAAATACTCGCACCGCGTTCGCTGCAGGATATTGCCGGCGAGGCTGGCCATATTGCGAAGCTGGCCGCTGGCGGCGAATTTCAGACTGTCGGCAAGGAGCGGGCAGCGGCGCCTGACGTCACTGTTATCGGCTGCCTCACCCATGCGAACCAGCGCACCGAAACGGATGGTGTCGTCGTTCGTTTCGATCTGCCGCAAAGCAGGCTCGGCAAGCTCGTTAAGGTCGAGCAACCGCTCCGGCTGCGCGACACCCAGCTTCATGTAGTCGGCCAGATTGGTGCCGCCGGCGATGAACTGGGTGTTGGCCTGTGTTGGCGCAACACGCCTGGCCTCGAGATGAGACGCCATGGCGATCGCCGCCGAGACGCTCGTTGGTCTTTCATAGAGGAAGGGACGCATCCTAGGCTCTCCTGATCTCGTCGCGTGCCTGGATGATCGCCGCAACGATGTTGGGATAGGCCGCGCACCGGCACAGATTGCCGCTCATATATTCGCGGATGTCATCCTCCGAACCGGCATGGCCTTCATCGATGCAACCGATGGCGGACATGATCTGGCCCGGCGTGCAGTAGCCACATTGAAAGGCATCATGGTCCACGAACGCCTGCTGTACCGGGTGCAGTTCGCCGCCGGCCGAAGCCAGGCCTTCGACAGTCGTGACCTCGCGTCCCTGGTTCATGACGGCGAAGCTCAGGCAGGATAGCACCCGCTTCCCATCGACAAGAACGGTGCAGGCGCCGCACTGGCCGTGGTCGCAACCCTTCTTGGTACCGGTCAGGCCAACATGATCACGCAGGGCGTCAAGCAGGCTCGTGCGATTGTCGAGTGCTAGGGTGTAGGCCTGCTTGTTGATCCGAAGCGAGATCGTCGACAGGTCGCGCGGTTCGACCGCTCTGGCGGGCGATGGCTCGGCGGCTCTTGGCGAGGTTGCCATGAGAGGCACTGCGGCTGCCGCCGTAACAGAACCCGTCATGAAGGTGCGTCTGCTCAGGCCGCTGGGATTTGTGGAATTGGACATGGCTGGCTTTCCGGCTGGCTGGAGTCTCAAGCGGACCAAACTGCTCGTGGGAGGCAAAGTTCCCTCCTCACACCGCTGTGATCGTTTCTTTTGCAGGACGGCCGTGCGGAACTTAAGCCGCAAGGCCGTGGTTGTCCTCGACAGGTTTCCAGGAAGGAGGCGATCATGAGCAATGATCCGAGCGATCGGCGCAGCGATCGAAATGGTGACGAAGGCCCTGTCTTTTCGGCTGAACAGGCGCGGCAAGGTGAGATCATCCTGCGCACCCGCACACGCCGGATCATCTTCATCGCAGGACTGGTCGGCATCGTGATCCTCATCGCGGTGATCAGATTTGCCATCCGTTGAATGGCTTTGGAGGTGATCCCCGACGAATGCCGCCCAGCCTGTTCGTCAGGAACTTTTGTGAAGAGCTGTCGTTTAATCGGTCGTTAAAGCGGTCAGCGCCATCCTTGAAAGTTCTCCCCGTGGACGCAAAAACCGAGACTGAAGAACCAGACAAAATCAGGAATGCGCGCGGCGCTTCGAGCAAGGCCGGACCGGATGCGTCGCCAAAACGCATGGGCGATGTGGCGCAGCCTATCGCTCCGGAGCGCGAAACACGGGGCAAGGAGGCGGATGAACAAAAGCCCAGCCTCCTAGGTTTTCCCCGGCGGCATCCTTATGCGTCCATCGCAATCCTGATCGTGCTGCTGCTGGCCGCGGTGGGGCTGGCCATGTGGTGGCTGAATGCCCGCCAGTATGAATCGACCGACGACGCTTTTATCGACGCCCGCACGATAACGGTCAGCGCCGAGATATCAGGACGGATCACTGACCTTGCGGTGACCGACAACCAGCCGGTCAAGGCGGGCGACGTCCTGTTGCGCATCGATGACAGCGACTATCAGGCCAGCCTCAAGCAGGCCGATGCCGGGGTAGCCTCGGCACAGGCCGACATTGTCGACGTAGGGGCTCAGATCGCAGCTCAAAACGCAAAGATCGATGAAGCGCGGAAGCAGATGGCGCAAGCGCAGGCCGCCCTCGATTTTGCCAAAGCCGAGGACCAGCGGAACCGTGAACTTCTTGCCAAGGGCACGGCCACCCAACAGCAGGCGCAGCAGGCCGCTTCCACGCTGCGCCAGGACCAGGCCGCTCTCGACAGCGCCCAAGCCAATGTGGATGCCGCCAAGAGCCAGGTCGCTGTTTTGCAGGCGCAGACCAAGAGCGCCGAAGCCAAGCTCGATCAGGCCAAGGCCAGCCAGAACCAGGCGAGTACGATGCTGTCCCGCACAACCATCACCGCACCGGTCGCCGGGCGGGCAACCAGCATTTCGGTAGCCAACGGCACCTATGCCCAGCCGGGCCAGGTTCTGATGATGTTTGTTCCCGACGAAGTCTGGGTGAAGGCCAACTTCAAGGAGACACAGCTCGATCTGATGCGGCCGGGACAGCCGGTCGACATCGACATCGACGCCTATCCGGAAAGATCTTTTCATGGCCGCGTCGACAGCATCCAGGCGGGTAGCGGCACCGCCTTCAGCCTGCTGCCGGCCGAAAACGCCACCGGCAACTTCGTCAAGGTGGTGCAGCGCGTGCCGGTGAAGATCGTCTTCGACAAAGCGCCCGGCGTGCTGCTGGGGCCGGGTCTGTCGGTGGTGCCGACGGTCAAGGTGCGATGACTGGCGAAATCTCCAGCGACCAAAGCGAAAGCCGGTCCGCCGCCGGCGGGCGCAACCCGTGGCTGATCGCCATCGTCGTCTCCATCGCCACCTTCATGCTGGTGCTGGATACCTCGATCGCCAACGTGGCCCTGCGCAACATCGCCGGCAGCCTGGCTGCCGGGATGGACGAGAGCACCTGGGTGATCACTACCTATCTGGTCGCGAATTCCGTAATCATCCCGGTCAGCGGCTGGTTGGCCAGCGTGATCGGGCGCAAGCGCTACTACATGCTTTGCGTGGCAACGTTCACCATTGCATCGCTGTTGTGCGGCCTCGCGCCCAATCTGGAAATGCTTATTTTCTTCAGGATCCTGCAGGGTCTCGGCGGCGGCGGCATGGCGCCGAGCGAACAGTCCATCCTTGCCGATACCTTTCCGCCCGAGAAGCGTTCCCAGGCTTTTGCCCTTTATGGCATCGCCGTCATCGTCGCACCGACAGTCGGGCCGACCCTCGGCGGCTGGCTGACCGACCATTTCTCCTGGCACTGGATATTCTTCATCAACGTGCCGTTCGGCATCATGTCGCTTGCCTTGGTGCAGTGGCTGCTTGTCGAGCCGGAGGTGATCGAGCGCGAACGTCAGGAGCGGCTGAAGGGCGGCCTCAGAATAGATTGGGTCGGGTTCATCCTGGTCGCCACCGCTCTTGGCTGCCTGGAAATCTTCCTCGACGAGGGTCAGCGCAACGACTGGTTCGCATCGGGTTTCATCACGACTTTTGCCGTGATTTCGGCGATCTCGTTCCTGCTGCTCATCCCATGGGAGTTTAGTCACCGCGATCCGATCGTCGATATACGCCTGCTCTTCAGCCGCCAGTTCGGGACGTCGTTCCTGGTGATGATGGCGGTCGGCGCCGTGTTGTTCAGCACCACGCAGTTGATCCCGCAGCTGCAACAGACCGCCTTCGACTATACGGCCACCCTGTCGGGCCTTTCGATGATGCCCGGCGGCATCGCCATGCTGATCCTGATGCCGATTTCCGGATTTGCCGCCGGATTGGTGCAGCCCAAATATCTGATTGTGATGGGCATGTCCGTTGTCGTGGTCGCCTTGTGGCACATGACGTCACTCACCCCGGATGCCAGCTTCCACTTCTTTGCCTTCGCGCGCATCTTCCTGATGATCGGCCTGCCGTTCCTGTTCATTCCCATTTCGACAGCGGCCTATGTCGGCCTCGCTCCGCAGAAGACCAACCAGGCGTCGGCGCTGATCAACGTCGCCCGCAACATCGGCGGGAGCATCGGCGTGTCATTGTCGAACACCGTGATCGCGCAAAACGCGCAGCTGCATCAATCGAACCTTGTCAGCCATACCGCGCAATCGTCGTCGGCCTATCAGCAGTTGCTGCGTCAGGTGACGGATCACTTTGTCGCCCAGGGCTCGAACATGCTTGAGGCCAAGCAGCAAGCCGTCGGCTGGCTCGGGCAGTTGATCGCGCGCCAGGCCTCGCTGCTCGCCTACATCGACGTTTTTCGCTACTGCGCCATCGCGACGGCACTGTTTGTTCCCCTCGCCTTGCTGCTGCGGTCTCCAAAACCCGACAAGCGCCAGCCGAAATAACCGGCGCCCCGCCGACCTGTTCCAGAACTTCTGCCGCCTGCGTTTTCTCGGCACTTATTGCAAGTCGCCGGCATTGAATGTGGCGAATGACCGGCGACGTCAGATCCAGTTCGAGAGAACCGTCTCCATCTCGACCGTCTCCACCTGCTGTGCGAACCGTTGGTGATAAACGGTCAGCAGCGCGTCATGCGTTGCGTCGGAAGAACTGCACAGCGCGTCGGTAACGAGAACCACGCGATAGCCGAAATCGATCGCTCCGAGCACCGTAGCCAGAACGCACACGTCGGTTTCGCCGCCGGTGATGACCAGCGTGTCGATGTCGCTTTCGTTCAGAAAGGCCCTGAGGTGACCTTCGAACCAGGGCGAGTATATGTGTTTGTCGATGATTGCCGCTGGCGGGCAGTAAGCGGCTAATGCCGGCAACAGGCCGACCATTTCGGGACCAATATTTTCGATCGCCATCGAGGCCCAGCGCTCATAATAGCGCTTCCACGTACCAACGCCCTGCCCCGGCTTTTGCGCGGGCAGGAAGCGCGTGAAGACGGTCTGTGGCGCCCGTCTTTCGACCAGCCTCTCGATTTGAGGAAGGACACGGGTGATCCAGGGGGTCGCCCACTGCGATGGCTCGGCAAACAGCTTTTGCATATCGACACAAACATGCATGCATCGGTGCCCCAACGGACCATATGCCAAGCCCGGCATCGACATCGAGGATGGTCCTATTCCATGACATGCGGGGTGTGCCGTTTGTCCTCTACCGGGTCGACATCGATGCGCGCCTTTTGCGGATCGAAGGTGCCATGACCTGCGATGGCCCGCGCTGCCGTATCGGGCGTCTCGTATGCCCACATGAAGTCGTCGGCCGAGCTACCGACAGCGTGGACCCGCCAATAGCTCGCGGTTCCCTTGACCGGTGAGCTGCTTGTGGTGTTGGTCTTTTCGAAAAGGTCGAAATAGATGTCCTCGAAAGGAATAAAGAACTTCGGCTCCTGCCCCTCTTCCCTGACTACCTTCGCGTGCTCCGTGGCTGCGACCACAGCATCGGAAAATCGCACGGTCACCGTTCCGGCAAACGGCTCTATGGTCAGTGGGCGAAAGTCGGGTTCTGAAGTTGCGACTGAAGTTTGCATCCGAATTCTCCCTGGCTATCGATTGATCACCGATCCATCAATGAAAACGAAATGCGCGGCGATGCATCAGGTTCCAGCTTGTGCGGCAAAGCCAAATGGACCGCCGAGCCCAGCGATTATCGGCTACCGAAACTGTCGAGAAAGCTCGCCAACAGCCGCGAAACCTCGTGTGGAGCCTCACGTGTCGGGAAGTGCCCGACCGCGTCCAGGACCACTCGTTTGTAGGGCGCCGTGAAATGCTCCTCCAGTCCTTCCGACGATGGGGGCAGTACAACACGGTCGTCGCCACCATGAAGCGTCAAGGTCGGCACCGTGATGATCTTGACCGATGTTTGCCGGCGGGCCAGCTCCGCGTAGCGCGGATCGGGCTCCGCCTCACCCCAGCGAACCCGATAGGAATGCAACGTCACGTCCGGCCAATCCGGATTGTCGAAGGATGCAGCCACTTTATCGAAAATGGTGTCGTCGAACCACCCCAACGGGCTCCAGCTGTCCCATTGGAATCTGGCAAATTCCTTGCGGTTCTTTCGCACGAACTCGGCGCCGCGCGCTGTTGCCATGAACCATTGATACCAAAACGCTTTCGCCTGTTCAGGCGCCGGCGTTGCCGGTTTGCCGGGTTGCCAGCCAAGCGATAGCGCAGCGCAGCAACTGATGCGATCGGGAAAGATCGAGGCCAGGAGGTAGGCGATCCGTGCTCCCCAGTCGTGACCGACGATCGCAAAGCGGCTGAGGCCAAGCGCATCGGCAAAGTCCAGCACGTCCTGCGCCATTGCGGCAATTTCGCCGGATCGCATGGTTTCTTTCGACAGGAACGACGTTTGTCCAAAACCTCGCAACCACGGCGAAAACGTCCGAAAGCCGACCTCGTGAAGGACCGGCGAAATGCGTGCGTAAGTGGTCGCGTCGTCCGGCCAGCCATGCAGCAGGACGATCGGCGGACCGTCTTGCGGCCCACCATCGAGATAGGCGATGCGCAGCAGTGGTGTATCGCAAAATGAGACAGGGTTCATTTGCTCTCCGGCGCTGTAACCGGCTGGTCGCCGCCAGTCGTCGACTTGGGTCTGGCATCCTGGTCAACCTGCGGATTCTTGTTGATGGCGTCGGTGTTGGCTTTCGTCGGTTGGGTGCTGTCATCACAGGCACCGAGCGCGAGGGCAGCGGCCAACACCAGAAGCAACAAGGATTTCTTCATCGAAACCTCCTCTGGCTGGTGTTCGACAACGAGGCTCCGCGAATTTGGTTGCCCGGCTTGCCGCCGGGGCGCCCGCCGATCAGCCATCCGCAAAAAGCGTTGCCGCAACGGCGATTGAGGTCAGGCTCGTCATTGCAAGGCATGCTCTGATGACGTGCGACATCTCCCAGATATTCCGGAAATCTCTCCAATCACCATCTTGCTTCCGAGCGAACATGGAGAAAAACGCCACGCCCGATCTCGGCATGGCGACGTCCTGCACCCAGAAATTATTGACGGGATGTGTGACCAACCAATAGGTCGCGTGTTGCGCCGCCAGGAAGAATAGCGACGCGAGCGTCCACCAGAAACGAGTACTTGCAGAAGGCGTCGAATAGAGCAGGATGGCGAGCGCTAGGATGCCTCCGATTTCGGCAAAACCGCCGATCGTGAAGCCGGGGTAGTAGATCGTCTGCACTGCCTTGTAGGTCGCCTCTTTCAGGCGCATTTTGCCCGGTAGCTCCAACGCATGTGCAAGCGAGAGCGCTGTTGCGATTGCAACAAGCAGGAGCGTGAAAACCATCAAGGCGCGCATGCTCTTACTTTTTAACCGTGCCCTTTCGCAACCGGCATAGAGTGGCGGTTAGCCACCGCGGTAGCCGGTGGAACGCAGAGAAGTCATCGTGCAGCCGTTCGGCTATGCCACGAGCACAGGGACTGATCGACAAGACGGGTCAGGTGGGGTCGCACCGCACGCGGTTGCGAACAGGAGACGATCCTCACCTAAGCCGCCCGGCGCGTCAGAACATGATCCTTTGCCTCAACCAGGTAAGAAACCTGTTGCCGCCAATTGTCGCGCGGACCCGAGCCGCAGCCCACCGCGCTTTCATGGTAGCGCCTACATGACAATCGCAAACGATGTCATGCAGTTGCCAGTCGTTCAGTTCGAAGAAGCGCTTGGCCTCGCCATAAGTGTCATCCCTTAGACCCGACGCGCGCAGCATCGGGTCTTCGAAGGCAACAGTAATTGCCGATCCTTCGCCTCGTGCCATGGAGCGTACCTCCGGATGCATATGTTCGGTACCTGTAAACGCGCCAAGGCATCGCTCGGGGTTCTGATCGAGAAGTTCGGCCCATCGCGCGATGCGCTCATCTCGCGTCATTTCCGAATGCGGCGCCGAGGGTTCAATCCTGGCGACGGCCTGCAGTTGGTCGAGTGTCTGGTGTTTCATGGTCAGCTCCTGTCGTGGAGGGAGAAGTGCCCACGCCTTCAAGGGAATTACCGCGCGGCGGTGCTTCGACAAGGGCGCAAAACCGGAGAATTCGGCCCCCACCAAAAGCGGCTGGCCGGATCATAAACGCGCTGACAGCGTTTACCGAATGGAGCGGTTTTCCATAAGCTCTGCCGACAGAGGAGCGGTCCCATGGCGACCCAGCACCCCGCAGCAACGCATTCTACTTCTTGATAATGTTGCCATCGCGCAGGTCGAATGCCTCGGCGTCGCGAGCCTGGCGGTAGAAATCGTCCTGCAATTCACCCCATTCGCCGAGAAAAGCACCGCAATTGCTGCAATAAATTGGCGTCGACTCCGTGGCGTCGTCGGGAATGTCCATCTGGATCGTCCCGCAAGCCTTGCAATCGAGTTTGTCGTCCAATTTGCGTGCCATTTTCCAATGATCGCGCATTTTCACACAGGAGCCAATTGTCGATTTCGTACGGAGCGGTGCCTACGATCACCCTCTGCTTCGTTTTGATCCGGTCCAAGATGCGGATCAAGCGACGGCAGGCGAGCGGCTCAGACGGCAAGCTGACGTCGGTCCGCTGTTTTTCGCGTTCAGGGCTTCCGGGCCGGCAGTGGTGGAGAGGGTTGGATTCGAACCAACGTAAGCTAAGCTAACGGATTTACAGTCCGTCCCCTTTAACCACTCGGGCACCTCTCCAATCTGCCGCCGGAGCCATGCAACGAGGCATTCGCGCCAATTTCGGACCCGAGTTGTGTCTTCTCCGAAACCAGCGAAGCGCCTTATGGCGGCAAGGCCAGTGGGTGTCAACCGCGCAGGAAGGGTTTTTCGATGTTGTTCGCCGGCTGCGGCGACAGGGCATATCCTTGGCGGGAGGAGACGGCTATAGAAGCCGGCCATGAGCAACAATTCCAATACCCCGAAAGACACCCACTACGCCAAGCTGCGCCGCGCCTTTCGCGACGAGAAAAGCGGCGGCGCGCCGGCGTTCAAGCCCCGGCAACCCGTGCCACCAGGCGAAAACGCGGCCGACGGGCTGGTGCGGCTCTACGGCCTGCATACGGTGCGTGCGGCACTCGACAATCCGCGCCGCCGGATCAAGAAAATGCTGGTGACGCGCAATGCGGCCGAGCGCCTTGAGATAGCCGATCTCGCCGCCTTGCCCTTCAAGGCGGAACTGGTCGAACCCAGGGACATCGACAAAGTCACCGGCTCGGACGCCGTGCATCAGGGCGTACTGATCGAGGCGGAGCCGCTGAAGCCCAAGCGCCTCGACGCACTCGGCGACACCAGGCTGGTGCTGGTACTCGACCAGGTCACCGATCCGCACAATGTCGGCGCGATCCTGCGTTCGGCGGTGGCTTTCGGCGCCGGCGCGTTGATTACCACGGCCCGCCATAGTCCGCAGGAATCCGGCGTGTTGGCAAAATCCGCCTCCGGCGCGCTGGAGCATGTCGATCAGATCGAGGTCAAGAACCTCGCCGATGCGCTGGGCCAGTTGCACGAGGCCGGCTTCCAGACCATCGGGCTTGATTCGGACGGGCCGGCGGAACTCGAAATCAGCTTTGCCGGAGACCGGATAGCGCTGGTGCTCGGCGCCGAAGGCAAGGGCCTGCGCCAGAAGACGCGCGAGACCGTGACGACGTTGGCCCGCCTCGACATGCCCGGCGCTATCCGCTCGCTCAACGTGTCGAACGCCGCGGCGGTCAGCCTTTATGCGGCGCGGGCATTTCTGAAGCGCGGCTGACTGGGAGCGGCAAGCCTCTCGCCAGGAATCAAAACGGGTTCCCGCGACGCTTGCCGGAACCCGTTCCTGGGTTAGGACAAAAGTTGACGGCTTGGGAACGTTATGCCGCCCTCTCCCGACCTATGCCGCTTTGCCTTTCACTTCGGCTGGCTCGCCACCGACCTCGAAATTCGCCATCCGCTCCAGCGCCCTCACCAGCGCGGAATGATCTTCCTTCGCGCCGCCATTGGCCGCACAGGAATTGAACAACTGCTGGGTGGTCGAGGTGTTGGGCAGTGACACACCGAGCGCCTTCGCACCCTCCAGTGCCAGGTTGAGATCCTTCTGGTGCAGCTCGATGCGGAAGCCCGGAGCGAAGGTGCGCTTTACCATGCGCTCGCCATGCACTTCGAGGATGCGTGACGCTGCCAGCCCGCCCATCAGCGCCTGCCTGACTTTGGCCGGATCGGCGCCGGCTTTCGATGCAAAAACAAGTGCTTCGGCGACGGCTTCAATGGTTAGCGCGACGACGATCTGGTTGGCGACCTTGGTGGTCTGGCCGACACCGTTCGGCCCGACCAGCGTGATGTTCTTGCCCATCTTTTCGAAAACCGGTTTCGCACGCTCGAAGGTCTTTTCGTCGCCGCCGACCATGATGGTGAGGGATGCCGCCTTGGCGCCGACCTCACCGCCCGAAACCGGCGCATCGAGATAGGCGCAACCGAGATCGTTGATCCTTTTTGCGAATTCCTTTGTCTCGATCGGCGAGATCGAACTCATGTCGATGACGAGTTTGTCCTTGGTCAGGCCGGACGCGACGCCGTTCTGACCGAACAGCACCTCGGCCACCTGTGGGGTATCCGGCACCATGGTGATGATGATCTCGGCGGCCTTGGCCACGGCGGCATGGCCGGTAACCGTTTTCAGGCCCTTGGCAATGAGATCGGCCGGCGGCTTGGAGCGGTGGTCGCTGGCGATGACGCTGTAGCCGGCGTCGAGCAGATGCCCCGCCATAGGCGCGCCCATGATGCCGAGGCCGATGAAGCCGATGATTTCCATTGTTTCTCTCCGTCTCTGTCAGGGCAGCGTGCCGTGACGCAACATTCCCACTACGCCGCCGCGCTTCCCCGCCCGGTCAGTTCCCTGAACCACCCCAGTCCGGCTTCCGTCCCCGCCTTCGGCTTGTATTCCGCCCCCACCCAGCCGGAATAGCCAATCCGATCGATATGGTCGTAGAGAAAAGGATAGTTGATCTCGCCCGTCCCCGGCTCGTGACGGCCGGGATTGTCCGCAAGCTGGATATGCGCGATGCGGCCGAGGTTTGCCTCGATTTTACGGGCGAGATCCCCCTCCATGATCTGCATGTGATAGATGTCGTATTGCAGGTACAGGTTCTTCGAGCCGACGCGGTCGATCAGGGCCAGCGCCTGGTCGGAATAGTTCAGGAAGAAGCCGGGAATATCGCGCGTATTGATTGGTTCGATCAGCAGCTTGATGCCGGCCTGCTCCAGCTTCTCCGCCGCGAAGGCGAGATTTCCGGCAAAAACATTTCCAAGCGTATCCCGTGCAATGCCCTGCGGCGCGATGCCGGCGAGGCAGTTGACCTGCCCGCAGCCAAGCGCCTGCGCATAGGTGATCGCCTTGGCAATGCCCTGGCGGAATTCCGGCACGCGATCCGGCAGCACGGCGATGCCGCGCTCGCCCTTGGCCCAGTCGCCCGCCGGCAGGTTGAACAGCACTTGCGTCAGGCCGTTCTTCTTCAGTCGTGCGGCCACCACATCGGGCGCGTGATCATAAGGGCCGATATATTCGACACCCTTGAAGCCGGCGCGGGCGGCGGCATCGAAACGGTCGAGGAAATCATGCTCGCCAAAGAGCATCGACAGATTGGCTGAAAAACGCGGCATTCTTTTTCTCCCTGGAGCATCGGACCCGATGCTCAAACAAAATTAGTCGAGCATCACGATCGCGGTCGGCGCGTCTTCCTGACGTTCGGCAAGGTCCTCGAATTCGGTGATCTTGTCGATCTCGGTGCCCATCGAGATGTTGGTGACCCGTTCGAGAATGAATTCGAGCACGACCGGAACCTGGTGTTCCTTCATCAATCGCTCCGCTTGTTTGAAAGCGCCGGCGAATTCCTCCGGCTTGCGCACCCTGACCGCCTTGCAGCCCATCGCCTCGGCGACGGCGACATGGTCGACGCCGTAACCGGCCTCGGGATCGCCGGTACGGTTGATGTTCTCGAAGGCGAGGCTGACCTCATAATCCATCGAGAAGCCGCGCTGGGCCTGGCGGATCAGGCCGAGATAGGCATTGTTCACGACGACGTGGATGTAGGGCAGCTTGTGCTGCGCGCCGACCGCCAGTTCCTCGATCATGAACTGGAAATCATAGTCGCCAGACAGCGCCACGATGGTGCGTTCGGGATCGGCAGCGCGGACCCCAAGTGCTGCCGGCAGCGTCCAGCCGAGCGGACCGGCCTGGCCGCAATTGATCCAGTTGCGCGGCTTGTAGACATGCAGGAACTGCGCCCCGGCAATCTGCGACAGGCCGATGGTGGTGACATAGGTGACGTCACGGCCGAACGCCTTGTTCATCTCCTCGTAGACACGCTGCGGCTTCAGCGGCACCTGGTCGAAATGCGTCTTGCGCTTCATCGTCTTCTTGCGGCCCTGGCATTCCTTGGCCCAGCCCGACCAGTCGCGCAGCCTGCCCGTCGTCTTCCACTCGGTGGCGACGTCGAGCAGCATCTTCAGCGCCGCGCCTGCATCGGAGACGACGCCGAGATCAGGCGCGAAGACACGGCCTATTTGAGTGGGCTCGATGTCGACATGGATGAATTTTTTTCCCTTTGTATAAACATCGACCGAGCCGGTGTGGCGGTTGGCCCAGCGGTTGCCGATGCCGAAGACGAAATCGGCCTCCAGCATCGTCGCATTGCCGTAGCGGTGCGAGGTCTGCAGCCCGCACATGCCGGCCATCAGCCGGTGGTCGTCGGGGATCGCGCCCCAGCCCATCAGCGTCGGGATCACCGGAACGCCCGTGATCTCGGCAAATTCGATCAGCAGGTCGGAGGCGTCGGCATTGATGATGCCGCCGCCGGCGACGATCAGCGGCTTCTCGGCCGCGTTGAGCATCGCCAGCGCCTTTTCGGCCTGGGCACGTGTCATCGCCGGCTTGAATGGCGCCAGCGGCTCATAGGCATCGATGTCGAACTCGATCTCGGCCAACTGGACGTCGACCGGCAGGTCGATCAGCACCGGACCCGGCCGCGACGAGCGCATCAGATGGAACGCCTTCTGCAGAGCCATTGGCACCAGATAGGGCTCCATGACCGTCACCGCCCATTTGGCGACGGGCGCGGCGATGGCAGCGATGTCGACAGCCTGGAAGTCCTCCTTGTTCAGCCGCGCGCGCGGCGCCTGTCCGGTGATGCACAGGATCGGAATGGAATCGGCCGTGGCCGAATAGAGCCCGGTGATCATGTCGGTGCCGGCCGGCCCCGAAGTGCCTATGCAGAGGCCGATATTGCCTGCCTTGGCGCGGGTATAGCCTTCGGCCATATGCGAGGCGCCTTCGACGTGGCGGGCAAGGACATGGCGGATTGTGCCCCTCGCCTTCATCGCCGAGTACAGCGGGTTGATCGCCGCGCCCGGCACGCCGAAGGCACAGGAAATGCCTTCCTTTTCGAGAACGAGAACAGCGGCATCGACAGCGCGCATCGTGGCCATTTCCAGCCTCCACGAGATGATTGTTGGATGGCTAAGGATGTCACCGGGCCGGCGATTTTTCAATTTTTCCAGAATATTTTTTCATTTCGAGAGAACAGCGATTATCGACTGATTTCGTTCGCTTTTCTCTTTTCCAGGAATTTGCGCTCTGGAATTTCTTGAAAAACTTTTTCATTGCATCTTGGGAGAAACGGCCGAGAATGCCGACCATGGAAACGAACGAAAAACGTCAGCGCGGGCGCCCGCGCTCCTTCAATGGTCCGGCCGAAGCTGCCTCGGTGCAGTCGCTCGACCGTGCCTTGCGCATCCTGGCCATTGTCGCGGAAGGCAGCGGCCTGTCGCTCAGTGAGATATCGGCGCAAAGCGGGCTCGCCGCCTCTACCGCCTACCGCATGCTGACGACGCTCGAAAACCACGGCATGGTCGAATTCGACACGTCAGACCAGCTCTGGTCGATCGGCGTCGAGACCTACCGCATGGGCGCGGCGTTCCTGCGCCGCCGCAAGCTTGTGGACCGTGCCCGCATCGTCATGCAGGAACTGATGGAGAAGACCGGCGAGACCGCCAATCTCGGCGTCGCCGAGGACGACTGCGTGGTCTTCGTCAGCCAGGTCGAGACGCATCAGGCGATCCGCGCCTTCTTCCGGCCGGGCACGCGCAGTCCCTTCCATGCCTCGGGCATCGGCAAGGCGGTGCTGGCGCATCTCGAACCGGAGCGCGTCGGAGCCATCCTGCGCAAGGCGGGCCTGCAGCGCTATACGGACAAGACCCTTTCCGACATCTCCGCGCTCGCCCATGATCTGGCGGCCACCAAGCATCGCGGCTGGTCGGTCGACGACGAGGAGCGCCACCCCGGCATGCGTTGTGTCGCCGCCGCCATCTTCAACGAGTATGGCGAACCGATCGGCGGCGTTTCCGTTTCGGGACCGACGGTACGGGTCACGCCCGACCGACTGGCCGAGATCGGCCCGCTTGTGCGCGACGCCGCGATCCAGGTGACCAGGATGATAGGCGGCGTGGCGGTCAGTTGATCACCAAGCGCATGGCAAGGTGTTTGGAGCTGCATGTCCGACATGGCGCGCGCTGAATAAAGTTGGCCGTCTTGCCGTGGCGCCCGAATGCATGCGACAGGGCGCGAATGAGGACAATAGTTCAGCTTCTGCTTGCCGCTTCGCTTTGCGGATGCGTGGCGACGACGCCACGACCCGATACCGGCGGCCAGCGGGTCAATCCCATCCCGATCTCACTAGCGCTGGAAGAGATCATCACGACCGGTGTCCGCCAGCGCCTGCTGGATCCGGCCTCCGCCAGGTTCGGGACCATGCTCGCCGGCGAGCGAACGCTTGATAGCCGCCAGGAGATCGTGGTCTGTGGTACCGTCAACGCCAAGACCTCGCCTGGCGTCGATGGCGGCGACAAGCCATTCATCGCCAAAGTCTATCCGCAAGCCGCAAGCAGCTTTGAACTGGTCGCGATGGGCGACGATACGGAGGCTGCCCGGCTTCAAATTGGCGGCTCCTGCCGCGCGGCCGGTTTGCCGATCCTCGACCCGAAGACGCACCTCTAGGAAGGCGATCTTCAAACGACGAAGAGGGGCTGCCTCGCAACCCCTCTTTCCTGTCGTCCGCCTCCCCTCAGAGTCGGCAGTAGTGGCTGTAGCCGTCATGGCCGATATAGGTATCGGAATCCGGGTCGTAGCTCGCGTAACGCGCGAAGCAGCGGCGGACGTGCCAGGAACCGCCATCTTCGTCGACGTAGACCGTGCGGGGTTGCTGCTGGGCAAGCAGGCTGCCGAGGACGAAACCGCCAACGCCGGCGGCGATGCCGATGCCGAGGTCGTGGTGATGCGAGTGAGCCGCCGATGGCTGGACGGTGCCGACCAAAGCGGTGGCGGCGACGGTGGTGGCGATGAGGCCGGAAACGAATGTGCGCTTGAACATGATGATCTCCTTGCTTCGTTGACCGAGGCGATCCATCCGCCTCTTGATCATCTGTCGCCGCGGCATTGAAAAAGGTTCGACGGGGTTTGATTTTTTTTCGAGGAAGCTGGGATCCGCTGTCTGAAGGCCGGCGGCGCTCGCCGGCGTTGATCATCCAGATTCCGGCGCTTCAGGCACCTTGCGCCCAATCGCGTCATCGTCCGTAACGGCGACAGATCGATGCAAAAAGGGCGGCCGAAGCCGCCCTTTCCTGGACTGGTTTCTTCAATCACGCCGTCAGGCTGCGCTCAGTAGATGATGATGCGGTGGTGGTGATGACGGTGATGATGATGGCCATAGACCCACCAGTAATCCGGGTAGTCCGGGTAATCCTGGTAGTAGAGGTAGTCGTCGAAATGACGATGATGGTGATGCATGCCATGAGCCGACGAAGACTGGACGGTGCCGGCGAGCGCGCCGGTTGCAACGACGATGGCGACGAAGCCGGAAACGAAACTGCGCTTAAGCATAGTGATCTCCTGGATCCTTTGATCGAGGCGACCATTCGCCCCTGAACCTCAGTCGGCGCGGGCCGGCAAAAGGTTCGACAGGTCCGGAGATTTTTAGGGGGTGGATGGTGGGTGGTAGTGAGTAGTGAGTAGTGAGTAGTGAAATGAAACCACGCCGGACGGCTCACTACCGACTACCGACTACCGACTACCGACTACTGACTACCGACTACTCACTCTCTCACCAGCCCATGCCGGTGATGTGGCGCAGCCAGAAGGCGAGCGCGATGAAGCCGATGATGGTTGTGACGCCCGTCCAGTCGACATTGGCCTTCTTCACATCGTTGATGATCTTCACCAGCAGCATCCAACTGACGAAGATGATGGGGAGAATGATGACAAACCTGACCATGCGAGCCTCGCCCGAGCGATTGCATCCTCATCCTCATGTAGGAAGCGCGTTTGCGGATTTCAGCACGGGCCATGGCATCATCCACCACGGCTGACGCCCAAAAACGGAGTTTTGTCTTTACTGGCGCAACAAATATGCTAACCGGAGCGCCGTGCCCTTGTAGCTCAGCTGGTAGAGCAGCGGTTTTGTAAACCGAAGGTCGGCGGTTCGATTCCGTCCGGGGGCACCACCATTCGCTCTTCGAGCTCCGGGTGGCGGGCCACCCCAAGCCCCTTAGACGCAGGTCCTCCGAAACCCAGTGTGGAGCGATTACGAGCGCCGCCACTCTCTATGAGGCGCTCGCGATTTGGGCCGACACGTTCGTCCTGGTGAACGTATTCCTCACCCTCACAGATTTGTAGACATAAGCAGCCCAGATGCCGACCCCCACAAAAGACGCCAGGGGTGCCACCAGCGCATCTCCTGCAAGCACCTGGTTCACCGGAACGCCCAGAACTGACGAAGTCCAGATCGTATCCAGGACAAAAACGACAGGGATCGCAAGGCACTGAAGCAGAAACAATTGCGGGAACCGGCGGCTTCGCCGCAGCATCGAAACCAGCACAACCAGTTGAAGCGCCAGAAATGCGAGATTGAGGGCAACCTCCCCATACACCGCCAGCGGCCCATTTGGGAGAGTCATGAGTTGCCGGTAGCCGTCGGCCGAATTGGCGAAGTCGGCGATCGTGCGCAGCGGTGACAATGTCTGACCGATCGCCAGCAGCATCAGCCAGCCACCGAAGCCCACAAGAGCCTCAGGATTCTGTGACGGCTTCGCGGCTGATCGAACAGCGAAGAAAACAGGCACGCCGATCAGCAGCAGCACGATCGCCCAATGCCAGATGGAAAACGTCCCCATTTATTCCCCCTCCTTTTTATACCCTTTTAAGTTGTATCAGATTTCAAATTCAACTCAAGGGCTGAATTTTTCGTAGACAACGATACCGAAGCGACGATTTCTCCTGCCTGTTCCCTCACACCCCGATCGCCGCCACCAATATCCTGCTCTGTCCCGGAAGCGGCCGGCTGCCATCTGCGGGAACACTCCTGAGAAACGGCTAGCGCATCAAGTCAAAATGCCGTGGAAAGGCCTGGTACAGCAGCAGCAGCAGCATGGTCTTGCGCAGCACGTCGGTGTCGCGGCCGGACGGGTTGAGGTGATCCCAGTACCACGCCCCGTGAACGAGGTAATTCTGTCGGCAGGAAAACAAAAACGATGTGCACCAGGCGATCGGCGCCCCCTCAACCCAGAAATCTGCCGGTCAATGCGGCGCAGCGCTCGTTTCCCAGGGCAAGGGAAACGGGATCCATTTCAGATCCGAAGCCTTCCATCGGTGCTTTTATCGACGCCGCAGTTGCAACGATCGACCTTGTCCGGCCTCACGCCGCCGGATGAGCGGCAAGCGCCGCCGGGCGTCGGCGAAGACTCGCTTGGTGCTGGATCGATGAGCCTATCTTGGCGGCCTACAGCGCTCTTTGGGGGCAAGGCATCCCGGCGGCATCACCGCAGCGTGAGGCCGTGGGGACCGGTCTGGCGCTCATTTGTTCCGACTGGCGCACCAGTTCGGCGAAGACAAGCGCGAAACTTCCCAACATGACAAAGACGATGATCAGGCGTGCTACCGGCAATATGTCGGCCTCGTCTGGCTGGCGCATGTCCGCTGGCATCAGGATCCGCGGGATCACGCGCACAAATCTAAAGTGCCGCAGCGTCCTTTGCGTCCCGAAGGATAAGGTAGATGCTGCGGGCGCCCCACGCCACCCATGCCGGCTAACATGATCGGTCCGGCTTTACGAGACCTTAAGCCCGGCCTTAACCATCACATTCGGTCGCGCCACGACATCAACCGCGACCGCCCCGTGCGGCGGCACTGCCGCACCGTCGCTTCGTGAACCGGCAGAGGCTCTCTTTGCAGACCCGCCCGCCTCATGCTACCCCGGCGCTGGCGCGGCCGGAACCTGCCGGCGCCAATCGGTCGCGATCGGGAAGCCATGAGCACAGCCAACAGCATCGCTTTCGTCTCGTCCGAGACAACAGACGCCAAGGCGGCGCTGGAGAGCCTGTCGGGGCGCTATGGCCAATGTTCGGTCGCCGAGGCGACTGTCGTGGTGGCGCTGGGTGGCGACGGCTTCTTGTTGCAGACCTTGCGCGACACGATGGGTACGGGAAAAAAAGTCTACGGCATGAACCGTGGCACAATCGGCTTCCTGATGAATGAGTACCGGTCCGGAGGACTGACCGAGCGCATCGCGGCCGCGGTCGCAGAAACGATCCGCCCGCTGGAGATGCTGGCAACCACCTCGGATGGCGAACAAGTCACGGCGCTGGCGATCAACGAAGTTGCGCTGTGGCGTCAATCCTATCAGACGGCCAAGATCCGCATCAGCGTCGATGACCAGATACGGCTCGAGGAACTGAACTGCGACGGCGTCATGATCGCGACGCCGGCCGGATCGACCGCATATAATCTTTCCGCGCACGGCCCCATCCTTCCGCTCGACGCGCCCCTTCTGGCTCTCACGCCGGTCAGCCCGTTTCGTCCGCGACGCTGGCGCGGCGCATTGCTTTCCAACAAGGCGACCGTGCGCTTCGACATTCTGGAGTCGGAAAAGCGGCCGGTGAACGCAGCCGCCGACCACACGGAGGTCAAGGCAGTGACCTCGGTCACGGTACGGGAATCGCCGACTGCCACCGCGACTTTGCTATTCGATCCCAACCATTCCTGGAACGAACGCATCCTGGCCGAACAGTTCCGTTACTGAGCCGGCACAGAGACAAGCGGCCGGATTAAGCATCGCGATTAAGGTTACAACTTCACAATCGCGCCAATCCTGCCCGTTTCTGTTGACAAATCGTGGGCTTGCGCCTAATCGCAATACCAATCTTGCAGGCGCGTGGCGCTTGCCGCGACGAATGACGTTGCGCTTCCCCGAACCAGCCAAAGACAGCAACACTTGTCCTCAGACACGACGATCGCTCAAGAAGCGTTGACCTTTTCAGACCTCGGCCTATCGCCGAAGGTGCTTTCCGCAGTCACCGATGCCGGCTACACCCAGCCGACCCCGATCCAGGCTGGCGCGATCCCGCACGCCTTGCTCGGCAAGGACGTGCTGGGCATTGCCCAGACCGGCACCGGCAAGACCGCCTCCTTCGTGCTGCCGATGCTGACCCGGCTCGAAAAGGGCCGCGCCCGCGCCCGCATGCCGCGCACGCTGATCCTGGAGCCGACGCGTGAGCTTGCCGCGCAGGTCGAAGAAAACTTCGTCAAATACGGCAAGAACCACAAGCTCAACATCGCGCTGCTGATCGGCGGCGTGTCGTTCGACGAGCAGGACAAGAAGCTGGAGCGCGGCGCCGATGTGCTGATCGCTACGCCAGGCCGTCTGCTCGACCACCGCGAGCGCGGCAAGCTGCTGCTCAACGGCGTCGAGATCCTCGTCATCGACGAGGCCGACCGCATGCTCGACATGGGTTTCATTCCCGACATCGAGCGCATCTGCGAGATGATCCCGTTCACCCGGCAGACGCTGTTCTTCTCGGCGACCATGCCGCCAGAGATCACCAAGCTGACGGAAAAATTCCTGCATGCGCCGGTGCGCGTCGAGGTCTCCAAGGCCGCGTCGGCGGCCACCAACATCATCCAGCGGCTGGTCAAATCGGGTTCGAAGCCTTGGGACAAGCGCGAAACGCTGCGCAACCTGATCAAGGCCGAGGACGCGGAGCTGAAGAACGCGATCATCTTCTGCAATCGCAAGATCGAGGTTTCGGAGCTGTTCCGCTCGCTGCTGAAATATGATTTCGACGCCGGTGCGCTGCATGGCGACATGGACCAGCGCGCGCGCATGCAGATGCTGGCCAATTTCCGCGACGGCAAGCTGCGCTATCTCGTCGCCTCGGATGTCGCCGCGCGCGGCCTCGACATTCCCGATGTCAGCCATGTCTTCAACTACGACGTGCCGATCCATGCCGAGGACTATGTCCACCGCATCGGCCGCACAGGCCGCGCCGGGCGCTCGGGCAAGTCCTTCACCATCGCGACCAAGTCCGACACCAAATATATCGACGCCATCGAACGGCTGATCGGCACCAAGATCGAGTGGCATGACGGCGACCTGTCGACGGTGGTTGCCAGCGAAGGCGAGGACGATGCTCCGCGCCGCGGCAAAGGCGCGCCGCGCCGCGCCGGCCGCAAGGACGAGGACCGCAGCGACAGGGGCGGACGCAAGAAGGGCGGCGAGCGTCGCGGCAGACACAGCGAGGAAGATGCAGCGACCGCGGTTGCTCAACCGCAGCCCGATGTGGCCGAGACGGCCGATATTGTCGAACGGCGCGCGCGCAAGGATGCAATCCGTTCGGAAAACACCGAACGCAAATCATCCGACCGCAATGAGCCGCGCGCACCTGAGCGTGGTGACACCAGGCCGCAGCGCAGCAACAACCGCCCTGCCCGCCACCATCAGGAAGACAACGACACCACAGTCGGCTTCGGCGACGACATGCCGGCCTTCATGCGCATCGTCGCCAAGGTCTGATTCCAGCCAGCAAGCCGGCTACCCGGCTTGCCTCCTTTTTTGCCCTGCCGCCAAGAGCAATTCGAGGAAAAGCCGCCTGGCGCTTTTCCGTCCGGAATTGCGTGGAAACGAAGCATTGGCGCGGTTCAGCAATTCTATTGGACGCTGGTCCGCTCCAGGTTACATCGGCCCGGGCATCATCTTGGTCGGTTTCTCCAGCATCGGAAACTCGGCCTTGTCGCATTTCACCTTCGGATTCGTCGGACTGAACATGCCGTTCGGATTGTCATCGAGCCAGGCGTGAAGATCGTAGTGGACGAACTCCCTCGGGATCAGCGGGTAGTGCCCCTCCATCGGGCCCATGAAGGTTTGACCAAACAGCTTTGGTGGCTCCTTGACGTCCGGGGTCAGCGGCACCAGCCACTCCACCCCAACCAAATGCAGGCCTTTTTTCGTTGGTTCGTAGATCAATACATTGGGATGCATCGGATCTAGTTTCTGGCCGACACTTGGAACGTTGACGAAATGGATGCCCATGGCGCCCTTCGGATAATTCATGGAGCCGGGTATCTTTTCTCCGCTGTAATAGACGCAGCCGACTGTCGACAGGTAGAGATCGCGGACGGCGGCGGTGTAGTCCTGATATTTGGCGAGCGATTTCTTCAACGCGTCGATGTCGGCCTTGTTGGCGTCCTCGGCATGAGCCGTGGTGAGGCCTAACCATGCACCTACGACGCTTGTCAAAGCGAGGACGCCGCAGCGCCCAAGACTGGCTGTTCTTGTCATGCATTCCTCCCAGATTTCATGATCTGGCCGTGCAAGACCGAGGCGGCAAAGATGTCGATTGCGCGGCCGATTAAACCGCCCCATCCCCTCTGGAACAGCGTCGATGCTAATCCTTTCCACGGCTGCGGAAAAGCACTTATTAGATATTGCTAATTTTATTTGACCACCGTCATGAAACCGGGCGCCAAAATACGCCTGGATAAAAAACGGCCCCCATGGGAGCCGTTTTTCGCATGAGACGCGATTCTGCTCAGGTGAGCGGCGAAAGCTGGATCTCGACGCGGCGGTTCTGGGCACGGCCCTCGGCGGTCGCATTGGACGCGACGGGCCGCGTCTTGCCAAATCCGGTGACGGCGAAGCGGCGCTGATCGACGCCCTGGCCGGACAGATAGTTCGCGACCGCCAGTGCACGGCGCTGCGACAGATCGAAATTGTGCTGGTCGCCACCGGTCGAATCGGTATGGCCGAAAACGTCGACCGTGGTCTGCTTGAACTTCTTCAACACCAGCGCCACCGAATTCAGCACCTGGTAGAAGCCGGGCTTCACCGCGTCCTGGTCGGTGTTGAAGGTGATGTCGGACGGCATGTTGAGGATGATCTGGTCGCCGCTACGGGTGACGCTGACGCCGGTGCCCTCGAGCTGCCGGCGCAATTCAGCCTCGTTCTGGTCCATGGTGGCGCCGATCGCGCCGCCTGCCAGCGCGCCGATGCCGGCGCCGATCAGCGCATTGCGGCGGTCATTGCCGCCGGCAAGCAGACCAAGGCTGGCGCCTGCCAGAGCGCCAAGACCCGCCCCCGCGGCCGTGTTGGAAATCTTCTGGTCGCCCGTATACGGATCGGTGGTGGTGCACGCGGTCACGAGCAGAGCCGTCGCCATAACGACGAGCACGGTCTTCTTCATAGGATGGTCCCTCTCCAAGTCACGCCTTACGATGGCGCCAAATCAGCCCTTGTCGCGACTTGTACCATGAAATGCGGCGAAAAACGGAACGGGAAAAGTGCCCGTCGCGGCTTTTCCCCCGGGTCCGTTGCGCATCGAAGCACCTGGACGGGTTACCAAAGATTCTTGCCGTCAATGACCACCACTTCGACCTTGTCGAGATCGAAGTCATCGAGCAGCCGCGAGTTGACGCTGATCTTTGGATTGTCGAAATCCGGCTCGCCGGTCGACCAGTCCGGCGTTTCGGTGAAGGTGCCGCAGCCGCAGGTTGCGCAAAAACCATGCTTTACGGTCTTCGAGCCCCATTGGTAGAAGGAAACGTTCTTCAGCGGCGTGATGAGCTTGAACTGGGACGGGGTGTAGTAGGCCCAGAGCGAGCCGCGTTTCGAGCAGAACGAACAGGTGCATTGTGTCACCGTCCGCGGCGCCTCCGACACCTCGAATATCGTCGCCTTGCAGTGGCAGCTTCCCTTGATGGCCATGAACATCACCTCTCCATTGTCCGTCGCCCAAGCGGCAAGGCACCATAAAGAAGCGATCCTGACAACCGTCCGTCAGCAGACGCGTCTGCCGAATGGCGTTGGCCGCCGGCGCAGCATCAAAAAGAGCGCGGCGGCACGAACAGGCATATCGTCTTGCCGGCGTCGAGACCGGCCTGATGAGCGCACCAGTGAAACTCGCCGTCAGGGCTGTCCTTGATGCGCTTGTCCGTCATGGGAACCACCTCGCCGGTGCCGGCGATCACGTAGCCCTCGGGTTTCTCCAGAACCTCGCCGGTATGCGTGGCCCGACAGTCATAGTTGGCGCAGCAGGCGAATGGATAACTCCAACCCTGCGGCTTTGCCGCCGTGGGCTTGGCGTCATGAGCAAAGGCAGCTGGCGCGAACATCGCGATCACGCCGACGGCGAACAGGGAAAACATAAGTCGGCCGACCGGTTGAACGGCTCGGGCCGATCTGGGCGTGGCAGCGGACATAGGACGTTCCTTTCGAGCGTCAAGCATTTCGCCTGCCCGTTCCCGGAACGTTTCTTCCCAGTGGCCGGATCGTCAGGTCGCAGATATGCCGCGTCCGGCCATAAATGCTTTTTGTCTCCCAGCGCTTGGATGCTGGGCTGATTCCTTGGTCGGCGCAAGAAGCCGCGGCGCCCGGATATGGGCGCACGCGCATGACATACTGCTACCGCTGACGAGATTCAGGCCAGGTTTGTTCCCGGCAGGCGGGGCATGCAAACAACGGGATTGATCCGGAGTGGTTCCAGCCGGCCGATCGTCAGATGCGCGCAATCACATGCTCTTGATTGCCGATGACATTGCCGCAGATCGTCCGCAATGGAGAACCAGCCGCCCCGCAGCCACGAAGATGTGGGCAGCCGGACGAACGGCAAACATGCGACGCGCCCGTTTTGGGGACAGGAAAAGACCCTCTTCCCGTACGAGAGCAATACGCCGAATCAGAAACCTTGCGATGGCCGGCGCGCTTGTTGCTGGCACCGGCGGAAAGCGTGTGGTCAACCGCTCACCGCACGGCGATACGTCCGCTTTTGCGACGAGCTCGCCGTCATTGCCCGCATGAGCAGCCTAATCCAGGTCGGCTACCACTTCGCCCGCGCCGCCCTCGATGCGTTGCGACAGCGAGGCTTCCATGAAGTCGTCGAGGTCGCCATCGAGCACGCTAGACGGGTTGGTGCTTTCGACGCCGGTGCGCAGATCCTTCACCAACTGATAGGGCTGCAGCACGTAGGAACGGATCTGGTGGCCCCACCCGATATCGCTCTTCGACGCCTCGGTCGCGTTGGCGACCGCTTCGCGCTTCTTAAGCTCTTCCTCGTAGAGTCGCGAGCGCAGCATTTCCCAAGCCTTGGCCTTGTTCTTGTGCTGCGAGCGTTCGGCCTGGCAGGCGACCGCGATGCCGGTGGCGATATGGGTGATGCGCACGGCCGAATCGGTGGTGTTGACGTGCTGGCCGCCCGAGCCGGACGAACGATAGGTATCGATGCGCACGTCGGATTCGGAGACGTCGATCTCTATCCTGTCGTCGACGACGGGATAGACCCAGACGCTGGAGAAGGACGTATGACGGCGCGCATTGCTGTCATAGGGTGAGATGCGCACCAGGCGGTGGACGCCGGATTCGGTCTTCATCCAGCCATAGGCATTGTGACCCTTGATCAGCAAGGTGGCGGACTTGATGCCGGCCTCTTCGCCGTCATGCACTTCCAGCACCTCGACCTTGAAGCGGCGGCGCTCGGCCCAGCGCGTGTACATGCGCAACAGCATCGAGGCCCAGTCCTGGCTTTCGGTACCGCCGGCGCCGGCATGGATTTCGAGATAGGTGTCGTTGGCGTCGGCCTCGCCCGAGAGCAACGTCTCGACTTGGCGGGCCTTTGCCTCGCCCTGCATCGAGCGGATCGCGGCCTCGGCCTCGGCGATGACGCCTTCGTCGCCCTCTTCCTCGCCAAGCTCGATCAGGCCGATATTGTCTTCCAGCGCCTGGGTCAGGCCCTTGACCGCCGCGATGCCTTCCTCGAGGCCCTGGCGTTCGCGCATCAGCTTCTGCGCTTCCAGCGGTTCGTTCCAGAGGCTTGCGTCCTCGGCCCGCACGTTCAGGTATTCAAGCCGCTTTATGGCCTGATCCCAGTCAAAGATGCCTCCTCAGCAGGGTAATCGCCTGCCTGATCTCATCGACAATATTCTGCGTTTCCGCGCGCATGGCCTGATATTTTGTCCTGTTGCTGAATGACGCTTCGGTCGGCGCGATACATAGGGACGGTGCCGCCATGTGTAAAGCGAAATGGGCCAGCCTCAGGCTGGCCCATTCGGACGTTTGAATTCGTCAGTAAAGGCCGCCGCCGCCGTCCTGGATGGCCTGGTTGGCCTGCGGCGACAGTGCGCCGCCGGAAGCGTTGGAGCCATCGGCGCCCATGCCGATCACCCAGTAGCTGTCGGCGGGGCCGGTGCCCGGCTTAAAGGCCTCGATGATGGTGCCGGGATCGCCCGAGGAGGCGCGCATGCCGGTCTTGCGGTTGATGGCAATCAGATTCATGCCGTCAGGCACCTTGAAGTCGACATTGGGCGTGCCATCCAGCGCCACGCGCATGAAATCCTTGAAGATCGGGGCGGCAAGGCCGCCGCCGGTGGCGCCATGGCCAAGGCCGCGCGGCGTGTCGTAGCCCATGTAGAGACCAACCACGAGGTTCGGCGTATAGCCGATGAACCAGGCGTCCTTCTCGTCGTTGGTGGTGCCGGTCTTGCCGGCGATGTGGCGGCCAAGCTCGCCGATGGTGGCGCCGGTGCCGCGCTGGACGACACCTTCCATCATCGAGGTGATCTGGTAGGCGGTCATCGGATCGAGCACCTGCTCGGAATTGTCGACCAGTTCCGGCTCCGGCTGGTTTTTCCATTCGGGCGCGTTGCAGCCTTCGCAGCCACGCTCATCCTGCTTGAACACCGTCTTGCCGTAGCGGTCCTGGATGCGGTCGATCAGCGTCGGTTTGATCGACTTGCCGCCATTGGCCATGATCGAATAGGCCGAAACCATGCGCATGACGGTCGTCTCGCCCGAACCCAGCGCCATCGGCAGATATGGCGCCAGATGATCATAGACGCCGAAGCGCTCGGCGTATTCGACGACCAGCTTCATGCCCATGTCATTGGCAAGCCGCACCGTCATCAGGTTGCGCGACTTCTCGATGCCGGAACGCAGTGTTGCCGGGCCGGCGACCGTGCCGTCATAGTTCTTCGGCGTCCAGGTGGTGTTGCCGCTCTGGATGGTGATCGGACCATCCATGATCACCGAGGCCGGGGTATAGCCATTGTCGAGCGCGGCCGAATAGACGATCGGCTTGAACGAGGAGCCCGGCTGGCGCATCGCCTGGGTGGCGCGGTTGAATTCGGATTGCGAATAAGAGAAACCGCCGACCATGGCCAGCACGCGGCCGGTGTGCGGATCCATCGCGATCAGGCCGCCTGCCACCTCGGGAACCTGGCGCAAGCTGTAGGTATTGTCGGAACCGTCGTTCTTCTGGACGAAGATGACGTCGCCCGGCTTCAGCACGTCGGCCGGCGACCTGGCCTTGACCGTCTTGCCGTCGACCACATGGCGCATGGCAAAGCCCATGTCTTCCTTGCTGACGGTGCCTTCGACGCGTTCCTTCACGATATCGCCCGACGCCTGGCGTGCGGGCTGAAGGCCGATCGACAGCCCGGACGCCGAACTGTCGAGCACGACGGCCAGCGACCACTCGGGAACGTCTTCCAGTCCCTTGACGGCACCCAATGGCACACCCCAGTCCCCGGAGACGTCGATCGTCTTCACCGGCCCGCGATAGCCGCGCAAAGTGTCGTATTTCATCAATCCATTCTGCATCGCCTTGCGGGCAATGAGCTGGACCTTCGGGTCCAGCGTGGTGCGAATCGACAGCCCGCCCTCATAGAGGGCGTTCTCGCCGTAGCGGGCGATGATCTGCCGACGAACCTCTTCCGTGAAATACTCGCCGGCGAAAAGGTAGGAGCCGGTGCGGCGCGGAGCAACGCCAAGCGGCTCGGCCTTCGCCTTCGCGCCCTCTTCAGGGGTCACGTAACCGTTTTCGACCATCTGGCCGATCACCCAGTTTCGCCGTTCAATTGCCCGGTCAGCGTGTTTGAAGGGATTGTAGTTGGCCGGACCTTTCGGGAGCGATGCCAGATAAGCGGCCTCGGCCACGGTCAGTTCGTTCACCGATTTATCGAAGTAGGTCAGTGCGGCACCGGCAACGCCATAGGCATTGAAGCCGAAGAAGATCTCATTGAGATAGAGCTCGAGGATGCGATCCTTGGAATAGGCCTGCTCGATGCGGAACGAAAGGATGGCTTCCTTGACCTTGCGTTCCAGGGAGCGCTCGTTGGTCAGCAGGAAGTTCTTGGCAACCTGTTGGGTGATCGTCGAGCCGCCCTGCATGGGGCCACCCGAAACGTAAGTCATCACCGCTCTGCCCAACCCCGTTATGTCGACACCAGGGTGGCTGTAGAAGTTCTTGTCCTCCGCGGACAGGAAGGCAGCCTTGACGCGATCCGGGATGGCCTGGATCGGCAAATAAAGGCGCCGTTCCCGTGCATACTCCGCCATCAGCGCGCCATCCGAGGCATGGATACGGGTGGTCACCGGAGGCTCGTACTTGGCCAGCACTTCGTAATCAGGCAGATCCTTTGCCACATGGCCGATGTAAAGGGCAACGCCCGCCGCGGCCAGGAGGGCCAGCGTCGTGCCGATGCCGAAGAAATAGCCAATGAGACGAATCATACCCGCTCCAGTCCTTGGTTCGGGAATTTCCTAAACGAAGCCGCCTTCCACGCAAGCTTTCGAGCCGGTCCCAACCCGTAATCGAAAACCCATGTCGCCCCCATGTGGACAAAATACGGCAGGGCCGTGTTTCGCGGCCGCAAGCCGGAAATAAAAGCAGCGGGTGTTGTCATCCCGCAACGCCGCCTCTGGTTGCAGGCGCTGCCGGGCATTGTCAACCTCCGGTTCCAGCCCCGGCGCGGGCGGAAGCGAACAACGCGACGGCGTTGGTGATGCTTTGCGCTGCCTTGCCGCGCCACTCGGTGTCGAGCAGTTGCGCCTCGTCCTTGGCGTTGGAGAGATAGCCGAGCTCGACCAGCACGGACGGCACGTCCGGGGCCTTCAGCACCTTGAATCCGGCCGAACGCTGCGGATTGTTGATAAGGCCGACGCTGGTCGAGAGCTGACCGACCAAGGTGTGGGCAAAACTCATGGAGAAATTGTGCGTCTCGCGGCGGATCAGGTCGATCAGGATGTCGGTCACTTCCTTGTTGTCGTCCTTGATGACCATGCCGGCGAACTGATCCGACAGGTTTTCACGGTCGGCAAGCGCCTGTGCTTGAGGGTCGGAAGCCTTGTCGGAGACCGTATAGACAGTGGCGCCGCGGATGCCCTTGACGCTGATCGTGTCGGCATGGATCGAAATAAGCAGATCGGCCTCATGCTGGCGGGCAATGCGGACGCGGTCGTCCAGGCGCAGATATTCATCGGTATCACGGGTCATGAAGACATCGTATTTGCCGACGGCCGCGAGCTTGTCGCGCAGCTCGGTGGCAAAGGCGAGCGTGACGTTCTTCTCGATGGTGCCGTTCAGGCCTTCGGCGCCGCCGTCCACGCCGCCATGGCCGGGGTCGATGACGACGGTGAACCTGTGGCCGGGATTGGAGACAGGTCCCGTGCCGACCCGGCCGCCTTTATCGGTCGAAACCGTGGAACCGGTGGTCAGCGCCTGATTGGCAAGGGCGGCGTCAAACTCACGTTCGGAGGCCGCGGACATGTCGATGGCAATGCGATAGCCGGTTCCGTCCTCGTTCTTGAGCACATCGAGCTTGTCGACGGCGAACGGTCCCTTGCCGGTCAGGATCAGTCGCGAAACGCCCTCGCCGAGTTCGCCGAGCCGCACCCCCTTGACCAGGCCACGCGGCTTCAAATCCTTGGCATCGATGGCAAATCGGGTGTTCGCAAGATCGATGACAAGGCGGTTGGGTCCGCGCAGCAGGAACCATTTGATGTCAGGCTCGCGATCGAAATCCATGACGATGCGCATCTTGGTGGCATCGCCGGCCATTTTGTAGCCCTTCGCCACAAGCGGCGCGTCGGCGGCACTGGCAATCGTGGAAAAGGCGGACGAAAACACCACCAGCAACATGAGACAGAAGGCACGGAGAATCTGGCCGCCAACACGACATCCCTTGTCTGTGAAGTCCGCCAGTCCCATTTCTCTTCTAGTCGCTCCCGCTTTGGCGCCAGACGCCGGCTCGTTTCGTCAAAGTGCCGGTTAGGCCGCGAACTCGATTAACGATTGGTATCCAGAGAAGGTTAACCAAGCCTTTTCACGCAAGGATCGGAACCAGGCTTACGCTACGGAACTGCTTTTTGCCGGCATCGGAAATCGGGGTTGCCTTCCAACCCGCCAAATCATAAAAGCGATGGTGGATCACTGCAATCCTGGAACCGCCCTCCTCCGCAGCTTCCTGCTACAGGGTCAGATGAAAGGCGGCTCCTTTCGCTTCACGCGAAAAGGCTTCAGGTGGTTGCGACGAATTTCGCAGGTGTGCTCCCGTGGCGGGGGAATCGCCTGCGTGAGGAAAACGGCCGGGTTTGTTCCCGCGCCGGCTCTGTATGAGCAAACAAGCTGGTCCGGTTTCCGGGCTTTGGTTCAAAAGGTTCTGCTGGTGACGATGGCTTCAAGCGCAATCATGGAAAGGTCCGCATCAAACCGCGCCAATATGGCTGCGGGCGGCACCGCCATGACACGCAGGCAGCGTCCGGCGGACGTTCAATTATCCGGCACCCACTCTCATCCAGACACACAGCAGCGGGCTTTGCCCCGCCAGCTGCGGCTGACGGCTGCCGGGGGGAAACGAAATAATGCCCAACAAAATGCTGATAGACGCCTCCCACCCGGAGGAAACACGCGTAGTCGTCGTACGCGGTAACCGTATCGAAGAATTCGACTTTGAATCCCAGGACAAGAAGCAGCTCAAAGGAAACATTTACCTCGCCCGCGTAACGCGCGTCGAACCCTCCCTTCAGGCAGCCTTTGTCGAATATGGCGGCAACCGTCACGGTTTTCTCGCCTTCAGTGAAATACACCCCGATTACTACCAGATTCCGGTCGCCGACCGTCAGGCACTGCTGCGCGCGGAAGCGCAGGAGGCCGAGGACGAGGAGAACGAGGACGGCGAAGGCGACGATCGCCAGAGCCGGGATCGTGGACGGCGCGGTCGACGGCGCGGCGGCAAGACCCGCGACCGTGGTGAAAACAGACGCGATGCCGGCACGGCCGATTCCGGCGAGGCAAACGAAGCCGCCGGCGAAACAGACGAAAACAACGACAATGGCCCGGATGCCGTAACCGAGGACATGTCCGACGTTTCAGGGACCGCGGAATACGTGTCAGATGCCTCGGAAGACGCCGGCGCATCCGAACATGACGGTGCACCCGAACATGACGGGGGTTCTTCCGAACAGGATGAAAGCGAGGCCAGCGAGGGCGGCCCCAAGTCGATCGCCGCCTCCGTCGAAGGCGATGTGATTTCCGAGCCCGTGCCGCAGGCGGAACAGGGCAGCGAAGCCACTTCCTCCGACAATGATCGTGGGATGCTCGAGGAGGTATCCTCTTCCCATCCAGACGATCATGAGATCGAATCGGTCGGCGCCGAGGACGCGCTCGAGGAAGTGCGCAATCGCCGCAAGCCGGTGCGCCGCCAGTACAAGATCCAGGAAGTGATCAAGCGCCGGCAGATCCTGCTGGTGCAGGTCGTCAAGGAGGAGCGTGGCAACAAGGGCGCGGCGCTCACCACCTACCTGTCGCTTGCCGGCCGCTATTCGGTGTTGATGCCGAACACAGCGCGCGGCGGCGGAATTTCGCGCAAGATCACCAGCGCGGTCGACCGCAAGCGCCTCAAGGAAGTCGTTGCCGATCTCGAAGTGCCGCAAGGCATGGGCGTCATCCTGCGCACCGCCGGCGAGAGCCGCACCAAGGCCGAGATCAAGCGCGACTATGAATATCTGATGCGGCTGTGGGAGAACGTGCGCAGTCTCACGCTCCAGTCCACGGCCCCTGCCCTCGTCTATGAGGAAGGCAGCCTGATCAAGCGCTCGGTGCGCGATCTCTACAACAAGGATATCGATGAGATCCTGGTTTCCGGCGAAGAGGGCTATCGCGAAGCCAAGGACTTCATGCGCATGCTAATGCCGAGCCACGCCAAGGTGGTTCAGCCGTTCCGCGACACGACGCCTATCTTCGTGCGCAACGGTATCGAGGCGCAGCTCGACCGCATGCTGCAGCCGCAAGTGACGCTGAAGAGCGGCGGCTACATCATCATCAACCAGACCGAAGCGCTGGTCGCCATCGACGTCAATTCGGGACGCTCCACCAAGGAGCACTCGATCGAGGACACCGCGCTCCACACCAATCTGGAAGCGGCCGAGGAAGTCGCCCGCCAGCTCCGGCTGCGCGATCTTGCCGGCCTGATCGTCATCGACTTCATCGATATGGAGGAGAACCGCAACAACCGCTCCGTCGAAAAGCGGCTGAAGGATCACCTCAAGAACGACCGCGCCCGCATCCAGGTCGGCCGCATCTCGCATTTCGGCTTGATGGAGATGTCGCGTCAGCGCATCCGCGCCAGCGTGCTGGAATCGACCATGAAGCCGTGCCCGCATTGCGGCGGCACCGGCCATGTGCGCTCCGATTCGTCGGTGGCGCTGATGGTGGTACGGGCGATCGAGGAGTTCCTGCTCAAGGATTCGCGCAGCCACATCACGGTGCGCACGCCGGCCGCGACCGCGCTCTACGTGCTTAACCACAAGCGCGGCACGCTGGTGGAACTGGAAAGCCGCTTCGGCCTGACCGTCACCATCGAGGCCGACGATGCGGTCGGTGCCCAGCACTACGCGATCTTCCGCGGCGCGCTGGCCGAAAAGCCGGAAGGCTTCGTCGAGGCGCGCAGCCTGCCGGCCTATGTCGAGCCGGAAGAGCCCGAGGACGAGATTGTCGTTGTCGAGGAAGATGACGAAGCACCGGTACAGGCCGAGCAACCACGGCACGCCCAGCCGTCGCAGCATCAGCAGCCCAGATCCGGCGAGGAAGGCGAAGGCCGCGACCGCAAGCGCCGCAAGCGTCGCAGGCGGCGCGGCGGCAAGGATCGCGAACGCGAGCATGGCGCCCCGACGGACGGCGCGTCCCTCTCCACGTCGGATGACGGCTTCACCGCGTCGGAAGGCGCGGCGGACCATGACGATGCCGAGGCAGACGACGAGGCTGCGGTCGCCGCAACCGAGACCGTCGAAACGGCGGAAGCATCCGACGATGGCCAGGGCAAGAAGCGCCGGCGCGGCAAGCGCGGCGGCAAGCGCAACCGTCGCGAAGACGGCGAAGGCGAGACCGAGGCGGCAGCCGGCGAAACGACCGAGCCTGCCGAAGCTGACGCTTCCCTGAGCGAGCCCGTGTCGATCGAGCCGGTGGCTGCCGCTGCCGTCGAAGAACCGGCGGCTACCGTGAGCGACGAGGTGCCAAGCACCGAGAAGCCCAAGAAGCCACGCCGCGCAGCCAAGCCGAAGAAGGCAGCAGCCGAGGCCGTCGCCGAGGAGCCGACCGCGGAAGTGGCCGTGCAGGCACCCTCCGAAACGCCAGCCACGGCATCGGACGAGGCGGCGGTCGCCGGAGAGACACCGAAAGCCCGGCCATCACGCCGCAAGGCGGCAGCCGCCGATACGCCTGTCGTGCCGGTGGTTTCCTCGACCGTCGCCGATGAGCCGGAAGCCAAGACCGAAGAAAAGCCGAAGCGTGCCGGCTGGTGGCAGCGGAAAGGCTTTTTCTAAGCTTTTCAAATGCTTGAATTGATTTTCTAACAAAAAGAATCCCGCGCCGATCAAAACGAACGGCGCGGGATTTTTCATATCCGGCAGAGTCGTGATCCCTATGGCGCGAAGATCGACCAGTTCATCATCCTGGCGAGCTTTTCCAGCGCGAGCGAACCCAGCTTGGAATTGCCGTTGGCGTTGAGGCCGGGCGACCAGACCGCGAGCGAAGCGACACCCGGCACAATACCCAATATGCCGCCGCCGACGCCGCTCTTGCCGGGAATACCGACGCGGAAAGCGAAATCGCCGGAGCCGTCATAGTGGCCGCAGGTTAGCATCATGGCGCCGATGCGCCGCGCCCGCTCCGCCGACACCACGGAAAGACCGGTTGCCGGGTTCTTGCCGCCATTGGCGAGGAAGCGGCCGGCCATCGCCAGTTGCCGGCAGCTCATGGCGATGGCGCAATGGTGGAAATAGACACCCAGCGCCAGTTCCGGCGCATGATGGAGATTGCCGAAGGATTTCATGTAATTGGCGAGTGCGAAGTTGCGGTAGCCGGTGGCGCGTTCGGACGCCGCGACCTCGCGGTCGATGATGATTGTCTCGTCGTCGCAGAGGAACTGTATGAAGCGCAGGATCTCGCCGATCGCCTCGCGCGGCTGGTGGCCTGCAAGCAGGATGTCGGAAATGACGATGGCGCCGGCATTGATGAACGGGTTGCGCGGAATGCCGTTCTCATGCTCGAGCTGGACAATCGAGTTGAACGGGTTGCCGGAGGGCTCGCGCCCCACCCGCTTCCACAGCGCGTCGCCGACATTGCCGAGCGCCAGCGTCAGGGTGAACACCTTCGAGATGCTCTGGATCGAAAAAGCCTGGTCGGCATCGCCGGCCACCAGCGTGCGGCCGTCATTGGTGACGGTCGCGATGCCGAATTTCTTCGGATCGACCTTGCCCAGTTGGGGAATATAGGTCGCGACATCGCCGCGATCGGTGCGTTCAGCCATTTCCGCCGCGACTTCCGCCAGCGCCTGTTCGAGCTCCGCCACGGCGCTACCTCAACCAGCGTTCGATGCGCACCATCGCCTCGACCATGTCGTCGTGGCTGCCGGCATAGGAAAACCGCATCGTGCGGTGCCCCGCCCGGGTGTCGAAGTCGCGGCCGGGCGTCGCCGCCACATGCGCCTCGGCCAGCAACTTGCGGGCAAAGGCCATGCTGTCATTGCTGTGCCGGGTGACATCGCAAAAGGCATAGAAGGCGCCATCCATGGGTGCCGCCAGGGGAAAACCCAGCTCCGGGAGACGCTTCATCAAGAGCTCGCGATTCCAGGCATAGCGCCGTTTTACCGCCTCCAACTCCTCGGTTGCGGCAAAGGCCTCGATCGCCGCGATCTGAGACAGCTCCGGCGGCGAGATGTAGAGGCTCTGGCCGATGCGCTCGACGGGGCGCACGAGTTCGTCCGGCAACACCATCCAGCCGATGCGCCAGCCGGTCATGCAGTAGTATTTCGAGAAAGAGTTGATCACCGTCACGCTGTTGCCAAAGGCGAGTGCGGTGGTGTCGGGGGCGCCATAGGCCAGCCGATGATAGATCTCATCGGAAATGACGGCGATACCGAGCGACTCCGCCGTGGTGACCAGGATCGCCAGCTCGTCGGCCGGTATGACGGCGCCGGTCGGATTGGCGGGACTTGCGAACAGCACACCCTTCAGCGGCTTCTCGCGATGCGCGGCCTCAAGATGGCCGGCATGCAGATAAGCCGCGTCACCGAGCTCGATTTCGACCACGTCGATGCCGAGGGCTGCCATGATGTTGCGATAGGCGGGGTAGCCGGGAGCGGCGATGGCGACCCGATCGCCTGGATCGAACATCGCCAGGAAGGCAAGATTGAAGGCCGCCGACGATCCGGTGGTCACCGCTATCCGGCCGGGGTCGACATCGAGGCCATAGTGATCCGCGTAGTGCCCGGCGATCGCCTTGCGCAGCGAGGCCAAACCCAAGGTGTCGGTATAGCCTATGCGTCCCTCCTCCAGCGCCTTGGCCGCGGCGGCGCGAACCCGTACAGGCGCTGGATCGGATGGCTGGCCGACCGCCATGGAAATCACCGGTATGCCCAGGGCCTTCAGCCGGTTCGCTTCGGCCAGTACATCCATGGCATGGAACGGCTCGACATTGCCGCGATGGGAGAGCGAAACGACCATTTTTACCCCTGTCCCGAGGATTGAGCGCGCCAGGTCCTGACGCATGCGCCGCACAAATGCCCGATTGATGTGAGGATCACAAGTTGAGGAAGTTTTTCAGGCGCCGACTTTTCATCTTTGGCCCGCTCGTCTACCAGTGGACACATTATGTTGAGCCGACCCAGATCGACAATTGCAAAGGCGGCGCGTGTCCTCGCCACGGCTTCGCTTGCCGCCGCAGTTGCGGTGGCCGGTTCGGTGACCGCCTTCGCCCAGGGCGTGCCAGTCGTACGCGACGCCGAGATCGAAGCTCTGGTGCGCGATTATGCACGGCCGATCTTCAAGGCGGCCGGGCTCGCGAATGACGGCATCGACATCGTGCTGGTCAACGATTCCAGCTTCAACGCCTTCGTCACCGGGCGCCGGCTGTTCATCAACACCGGCGCGCTGATGACGGCTGAGACGCCGAACGAAATCATCGGCGTCATCGCGCACGAAGCAGGCCATATCGCCGGCGGCCACCAGCAGAAACTGCGCGAACAGCTCGAACGCGCCAAGACCATGGCCATCATCGCCACCTTGCTCGGTGCCGGCGCCATGGTTGCCGGTGCGACCACCAACAGCCGCGGCCTTGCCGGCGCCGGCATGGGCGTGGCGGCTGGCGGCGGCGAGATGGCGCAGCGCAGCATCCTCGCCTATCAGCGCACCGAGGAAATCACGGCCGACCGCTCGGCCATCACCTATCTCAATGCCACCGGCCAGTCCGGCATGGGCATGCTGAAGACCTTCCACCGCTTCCAGACAGCACTGTCGCTGTCGGGCGCGCAGGTCGATCCCTACCGGATCAGCCATCCCATGCCGCAGGACCGCATCGCCAACCTCGAAGTGCTGGTCAAGCAGAGCCCCAATGTCGACAAGCTCGACCCGCCGACGCTGCAGCAGCGCCACGACATGATGCGGGTGAAGATTGCCGTCTACATGGAAGGCCAGGCCGCCGCGGCGCGGCTGATGCAAAAGATGCGCGGCAGCATGGCGGCGCTCTATGGCGATGCCCAGTCGACCTATCTCTACGGCAATCTCGCCGCGGCGCTCGCCAAGACCAACGCCCTGATCAAGGCGCAGCCCAAGAATGCTTACTTCCAGGAGCTGCGCGGCGATATATTGATGAAGGCGAACAAGCCCAAGGATGCGGTCGACGCCTACGCCAAGGCGGTCAACCTCGATCCGGCACGGTCCGGCCTGCTGCCTGTCTCGCTTGGCCAGGCGCTGATGGCGGTCGGCACGCCCGACTCGCTCAAGAAAGCTGTCGTGCAGATCAACAATGGCCTGGGGCGCGACAAGGAAAATTCCACCGGCTATCGTTATCTGGCACAGGCTTACGGCGAGCTGGGAGACATACCGGGCGCCGAGCTTGCCACCGCCGAAGGCCATTTCTATTCCGGCGACTACAAGGATGCGAAGATCTTCGCCATGCGGGCGCAACAGCAGATGAAGCGCGGCGAGCCACGCTGGATACGCGCCCAGGACATCATAAACTACAAATCATCAGGCAAGAGCCAGTAATCTCATGAACCCTCCGGCCGCGTGCTGCGACAGACCGGAAAACAGGCAGAAGGAACGAGAACGATGAAAAAGGCACTGCTGCTGGGCACCACGGGGGTTGCGGTCGCCCTTGCCATGCTGGCTTTCGGTTTCGTGGCCGGCAGTCCGCAAATTGCGAAGGCCGGAACGGCACAGCCTGTCCAGACGGCCCAGCCTGTCCAGACGGCACAGCCTGTCCAGACGGCCGGGGCCGATACCAAAATCGACCGCACCGAGGTCGAGGGAATCATCCGCGACTATCTCCTGAAGAATCCGGAAGTGCTGCTCGAAGTGCAGGACGCACTCGAGGCCAAGCAGAAGGAGGAACAGCGGCTCGCGGCGCTCGGCGTCATCAAGAACGCCAAGGACCAGATCTTCAATTCCACCTTCGACGGCGTCGTCGGCAACCCGAATGGCAAGGCCACGATCGTGGAGTTCTACGACTACAATTGCGGCTTCTGCAAACGCGCCATAGAGGACATGCGGGCCCTGACCAAGTCCGACCCGGATCTGCGTTTCGTGCTCAAGGAATTCCCGATCCTCGGCCCGGATTCGCAGAAGGCCAGCGTCGTTTCGATGGCGTTCCACCTGATGATGCCGGAGAAGTACGGCGAGTTCCACAATGCGCTGCTCGGCGGCCAGGGGCGCGCCACCGAGGCAACAGCGATCAAGATCGCGCTTTCACTCGGCGCCGACGAGGCGACGCTGCGCGAGAAGATGAAGGATGCGTCGATCCCCGAGGCCTTCTCCAAGACCTACGATCTTGCCAACAAGCTGCAGATCACCGGAACCCCTTCCTACGTCGTCGGCAACGAGGTCGTGTTCGGGGCGCTCGGGCAGGAAGTGCTCGCCGAAAAGATCAAGGCGGCGAAAGCCGCGCTTTGACCGGCGAGCGGTTTTCTTCCGGGCGCATTTCGGCCTGTTGTGGACAGTGAAAGAACGCACTTGCGCTCTTTCCGCGGGCGACTATGCCCGGTATAGAGGCCCAGCGCGCCGGCTTGACGCCGGCGCCGGAAAAGGTCGGCTTTTTTGAAAACGGTTTTCGTCCTGAACGGTCCCAATCTCAACGCGCTCGGCAAGCGCGAGCCGGGCATCTATGGCGGCAAGACGCTCGCGGCCATCGCGGACGACTGCAAGCAGGCAGGCAAATCGCTTGGGATCGAGATCGATTTCCGCCAGTCGAACCATGAAGGGGAGCTTGTCGACTGGATCCAGGAAGCCGGCGACAAGGCCGCCGGCATCGTCATCAACCCAGGCGCCTACAGCCATACCTCGATTGCCATCCACGACGCCATCCGCTCGATCGCGCCACTGCCGGTCGCTGAAGTTCACCTTTCCAACATTCACGCGCGGGAACCGTTCCGCCACGTCTCCATGGTCGCGCCGGTCGCTGTCGGCATGATCTGTGGCTTTGGGCCGCTCGGCTACACACTGGCGCTGCAAGCGCTGGCCGCACGCCTATGACCGGCCAACAAACAGAAGGCTCGAAAATGTCGATAAAGAAGACCGGTGTTGACCAGCAACTGATCCGCGATCTGGCGGGCATACTGAACGACACCAACCTGACCGAGATCGAGGTTGAACTCGGCGACTTGAAGGTTCGGGTGTCACGGCAGGCCCCCACCGTCCATGCGATCGCCGCACCGCAACCGGCCTATGCGCCGGCAGCGGCCGCCCAATCTGCAGCGGCGGCTGCCCCGGCGGCTGTCGACGTGTCGAAGAACGCCGTCCCTTCGCCCATGGTCGGCACCGCCTACCTGGCGCCGTCTCCTGACGCAAAGCCGTTCATCGAGATCGGCCAGAAGGTCAAGGAAGGCCAGACGCTGCTGATCATCGAGGCGATGAAGACGATGAACCAGATCCCCTCGCCGCGCGCCGGCACCGTGACGGCGATCCTGTTCGAGGACGCGGCGCCGGTCGAATACGGCATGCCGCTCGTCGTGATCGAATAGAGCGGACCTGATGTTCCAGAAGATCCTCATCGCCAATCGCGGCGAAATCGCGCTCCGGGTGCTGCGCGCCTGCAAGGAACTCGGCATACAGACCGTGGTGGTGCATTCGACCGCCGACGCTGACGCCATGCATGTCAGGCTCGCCGACGAAAGCGTGTGCATCGGTCCGCCGCCGTCGCGTGACAGCTATCTCAACATCCACCAGATCGTCGCGGCGTGCGAGATCACCGGCGCCGACGCCGTGCATCCGGGCTACGGCTTCCTGTCGGAGAACGCCAAGTTCGCCGACATCCTGGCGGCGCACAACATCACCTTCATCGGCCCGTCCGGCGACCATATCCGCATCATGGGCGACAAGATCGAGGCCAAACGCACGGCAAAGCGCCTCGGCATTCCGGTGGTGCCCGGCTCCGATGGCGCGGTGACCGAAGAAAAGGAAGCCAGGCGCATCGCCGCCGAGATCGGCTATCCCGTCATCATCAAGGCGTCGGCCGGCGGCGGCGGACGCGGCATGAAGGTGGCGCATACCGAGGCAGACCTCGAAATCGCCCTGCAGACGGCGCGCTCGGAAGCCGGGGCGGCCTTCGGCGACGACGCGGTCTACATCGAGAAATATCTGGAGAAACCGCGCCACATCGAGGTGCAGGTGTTCGGCGACGGCTTCGGCGGCGGCGTGCATTTCGGCGAGCGCGACTGTTCTTTGCAACGGCGCCACCAGAAAGTCTGGGAAGAGGCCAATTCGCCGGCGCTCAACGCCGAGGAACGGTCGCGCATCGGCGGCATCTGCGCCAAGGCGATTGCCGATCTCGGCTATTCGGGCGCCGGCACCATCGAGTTCCTGTACGAGAATGGCGAGTTCTATTTCATCGAGATGAATACGCGCCTCCAGGTCGAGCATCCGGTGACGGAAGCGATCACCGGCATCGATCTGGTACACGAACAGATCCGCGTCGCTTCCGGCGGCGGCCTTTCGGTCAAGCAGGAAGACATCAAGTTCAACGGCCACGCCATCGAATGCCGTATCAACGCCGAGGATCCGCGCACCTTCACCCCCTCGCCCGGCACGATCACCCATTTCCACACGCCCGGCGGCCTCGGCATCCGCGTCGATTCCGGTGTCTATTCCGGCTACAAGATCCCGCCCTACTATGACAGCCTGATCGGCAAGCTGATCGTGCATGGACGCAACCGCGTCGAATGCATGATGCGGCTGCGGCGGGCGCTCGATGAATTCGTCGTCGACGGGATCAAAACGACATTGCCGCTGTTTCGCGATCTCGTCGGTAATGCCGACATTGCCAATGGCGACTACGACATCCATTGGCTGGAAAAATATCTGGCCAAGGGCGAATAGCCCCAACTTGGCGCTATGATGACGCGATGACCCGACCCTACGCGCCAGGCTATCGCATTCCCACCGACCTTCTGCTCAAGGCATACGCCTCGGGCGTCTTTCCGATGGCCGAGAGTGCTGGTGATCCGGAGGTCTTCTGGGTGCGGCCGGAGACGCGCGGCATCATCCCGCTCGCAGATTTTCACACACCCAGAAGCCTGAAGAAGGCGATCCGCAAGCACGCATTCGAAATTCGTTTCGACTTCGATTTCGAGGCGACGATCGACGGTTGTGCCGAGAAGCGCGAAGAGCGCCGCTCGACCTGGATCAATGCGCCGATCCGCGAGGCCTACGTGCAGCTGCACCGTATGGGGCACTGCCATTCGGTCGAGGCCTGGCGCGAGGGGCGTCTGGTCGGCGGGCTCTATGGAGTCTCGCTGGGGCGGGTGTTTTTCGGCGAAAGCATGTTTTCCAAGGAGACGGACGCGTCGAAGACCTGCCTGGTGCATCTCGTCGAGCGCCTGAAGGCTCGGGGCTTCGCGCTGCTCGATACGCAGTTCACCACCGAACACCTCAAGCGCTTCGGCGCCGTCGACGTGCCGCGCGGCAAATACGAAAAGATGCTGGCCGACGCCCTGAAAGGTGAAGCGGTCTTTTTTCCGTAGTGATCACGGCCTACTTGGCGAAGCCGCGAGCGGCGTCTGCGCATGGAACATCATCTTCCAGCCGTTGGCGCGATGGACGTAGCCGGTGCTGACCAGCGCTGCATAGGGCTCGCCATTTTCCCTCGTCGCGTGCGCTTCGTAAGTCAGCATGACGATATCGCTACCGGGTTCGATTATTCCCTTGAGCTCGATGTCGAGGTCGCGCCAGCGGTTGGGTTTGGTTGCGGTTTTGGCCAGATCGGCATTGTCCATCGCCTGTGCCATCTGCGGAAACGCTACCAGGCATTCGGTATCAACATTGGCAGCATAGTAGGCAGCGTCACCTGTCCAGAACCCTTTTTCGAGTTCCAGCAACTCGGCCTTGTTGGCCATGATCCGCTTGCTGTCCGACATTGGCGTGTCCTCCACGCGCGTGGTGATTGTCCAACGCGCGCCAGCCATGGCGGTTCCAAGAGATCAGTTGGTGTCCGTCGTATCCGGTTCCGCGGCGTCGTCGGGCTGTGCCGCGTCCGGACTGACCGTGGGCTTTGGCTTGGCCGAGGCAGACTGGGTTGCGGCTGGCTTCGAAGCGTCGGTTTTCGCCCCGTCGGCCTTGGTCGCACCACTCTTGCCAGCATCGGGCGCCGGCACATCCGACTTCTGCTTGCACGCCTTCAACCAGACGTCATAGACGGCATGTTCGACGGCATTGAGACCCGGGCTTTCGGCGAACATCCAGCCAGTGAAGATGCGGCGGATCTTGCGGTCGAGCGTGATCTCGTCCACCTCGACGAAGGAGTCGGTCTTCGGCTCTTCGTTCTCCGGCCGGGAATAGCAGACCCGTGGCGTAACCTGCAGGGCGCCGAACTGCACAGTTTCGTCGATATAGACATCGAAAGTAATGATGCGGCCGGTGATCTTGTCGATGCCAGCGAACTCGGCGACCGGGTTGGTGATGCGATCCGATCCCGCGGGCGCCGTCGGCGCCGGAGCGGCGGGTGCAGGTGCGGGTGAAGCCGAAAAGGCGACGGTGCTGACGGCGAGGCTGGCGGCTAGCGCCAGACCGCCTGTCGATATCAGGTTGAAAAAGCTCATGCAGGGGTACCGGTGGTTCGCGCCCAGGTGATTCCGTCGATCGCCAAGGCTAGTCGCCGTTTTCTGATCAGCAAGCAGCTAAACACCAATTGTGGCGATAAAGGACCGGCCTGCACCTTACCGTTACAACCCGCGCCGTTACGACCCCGGCGTCCATGCGTCGTAATCGCCGGTGACCTGCGGGCGATGTTGATTGGTCAGCAGCGAGCCCTTCGGACGATAGGCCGCTGGCGTGCCGGTCAGATTGGGTAGATGCGGCTTTTGCCAGTCGCGCGGCCGGTAGTCATCGCTGGGGGGAGCGACATCGACCCGATGGTGAATCCAGCCGTGCCAGCCAGGCGGGATGGCCGAGGCTTCCGAATAGTTGCGGTAGATGACCCAGCGACGTGTGCGGCCTTCCGAATCGATGCCGCCTTCGTAATAGACATTGCCGGCCTCGTCCTGGCCGACTTCCTTGCCGTACCGCCAGGTGTGCAGGCGCGTTCCCAGCGTCTGGCTGTTCCACCAGGTGAAAAACTGCGTCAGGAAAGTCTTCATTTCAGAACCCTCGCGCTGGCGGCGCCCGTTTCCTGCTTATGGCGTCAGGCCTTCGGGAAGGCAAGGGTTTTGCCACGGGGAGCGCGCAAATGGCGCGCCAGGGCCCGACACAAGCCTGTGATCCCAAGGGATGGCCGGATGCGCGCTTGCCAAGCCTTGCCGCTCTTTCTAAAGCTCTGCGCGCCCATGCGGAAATCCTATCCGGCCGGGGGCAGAAGGAGGCGACGATTGGCCACGCAATTGCCGACCACCGATATCCGCATCGGCGCCGACCTGATTCGCCGCCGCAAGGGCGGCACACCGATCGTCTGCCTCACCGCCTACACCTACCCGATCGCCCGCCTGCTCGATCCCTATGTCGACCTGCTCCTGGTCGGCGACAGCGTCGCCATGGTCCTGCATGGCCATGAGACGACGCTGGGCGCCTCGCTGGAGATGATGATCGCGCACGGCCAAGCCGTGATGCGGGGCTCGGCCAAGGCCTGCGTCGTCGTCGACATGCCGGCCGGCACCTATGAGGATTCAGCCGCGCAGGCCGTGGCCTCGGCGCGGCGCATCGTCGGCGAGAGCGGCTGCCAGGCGGTGAAACTCGAGGGAGGCGTCGACATGGCCGCTCAGATCGCGGCGATCGTGGCCGCCGATATCCCAGTCATGGGCCATATCGGCCTCCAGCCGCAATCGGTGGAAAAGGATGGCGGCTACAAGATCAAGGGTCGCACGGACGAGAATGTGGCCGCCCTGATCGCCGACGCGAGCGCGGTCGAGAAGGCCGGTGCGTTTTCCCTGGTCATCGAAGGAACGATAGAGACGGTCGCCGCGGACATCACCCGCCGCATCGCCATTCCAACGATTGGCATCGGCGCCAGCGGCGAGTGCGACGGCCAGATCCTGGTCATCGACGACATGGTCGGGCTGACGGTCGATCGCGTGCCTAAATTCGTCAAGCAATACGCCGACCTGCGCAGTGTGATCCAGCATGCCGCCGAGCGCTACGCATCGGAGGTGCGGGACCGCGATTTCCCCGGCCCCACCCACGTCTTCTCGAGAACAAATGGCGGGGATGAATCATGAGCCGGCCCGACGTCGTCGACAGCGTTGCCGCACTTCGCGCGCGAATTAGCGACTGGCGGCGCGATGGGCTGCGCATCGCCTTGGTGCCGACCATGGGCGCATTGCATGACGGGCATCTTTCGCTGATCAAGATCGCGCTCGAAAGAGCGGATCGCTGCGTGGTGTCGATCTTCGTCAATCCGACGCAGTTCGCGCCGAGCGAGGATCTCGACAAGTACCCGCGCCAGTTGGCGCGCGACCTCGACATGCTGGCGACGGCCAAGGCAGATCTTGCCTTCACGCCTGATGTCAGCGAGATGTATCCCGCCGGTTTTGCCACGAGAATCTCGGTCGGCGGCCCGTCGGCCGGGCTCGAAACGGACTTTCGCCCCACCTTTTTCGACGGCGTCGCCACCGTGGTGGCCAAGCTTCTCCTGCAGGCTGCACCCGACGTCGCCATCTTTGGCGAAAAGGATTATCAGCAGCTTTGCGTCGTCAGGCAGCTTTGCCGCGACCTCGACCTGCCTGTCGAAGTCATCGGCGCACCGACCATACGCGATGCGCATGGCCTCGCCATGTCGTCGCGCAACGCCTATCTCGATGAAGCCGAACTCCGGATCGCGCGGCAGCTCAACCTTATCCTGCGCAAGGCGGCGGCGGCGCTGGCGGCGGGCGCAGGTCAAGAGGAAACGATCGCAGACGCAAGCCGCGCCCTGATCGCGGCCGGCTTCCAGAAGGTCGATTACGTCAAGGCCCGCGAAAGCCTGACACTTACGCCATGGCGGCACAACCGAGCGGGCCGCGTTCTCGCCGCCGCCTGGCTGGGAAAAACCAGGCTGATCGACAATGTGGAAGTTCCCATCGCCTGATCGGCGCGCGCTGAAAGCTCCGGCCTGAGCCGCTGCCTGGCAGGATCCGGCTACTTTGCCTTCTTGTATTTTTCGAGAAGTTTATCGAGGTCGTTGACGTCCAGAGGCGGATGTCCCGCCGCCGGGTCGTCTGCGGGGTTGAATGTGACGACGATGTCGCGCCACAAATCATAGTGGGCGGCGTAGGATGCCAGCCCAGGGAACGGCGCGCAGCGCGCGATTACCCGAATGGCGGCTTCGGCAACCTTATCCCGTGGTGGTGTCACAGGACCGACGATTTTTGGCGGGCCGGCGAGCGATCCGTCCTTGTTCAGGCTGATCTGAACGCGTGCAATGCTTGTGGTATTTGCAGGCATGTTCCAACAGGCTTGGATAGCCTTCATGAGATAGTCGCCGATATCGCGCTGGACCGCTGGTTCCGCCCCGCTCGAGCCACTGCTCGACACAAGTGACGCGGCAAGAATGCCGGCGAACATGAGGTTATTGCACAAATGATCGGCCGTGCCCTGGCGGGACCCGCCCGCCGTCGTAAGGTCAAAGCCCACGCTCAGGCCGCTTCGTCGGCGCGCTTCTTTTCGATCTGGCCGATGGCGTCGACCACGGCGTCGAAGGTCAGCATGGTCGACGCATGGCGCGCCTTGTAGTCGCGCACCGGCTCCAAATAGCCGAGGTCGGCAAAGCGTCCTTCGGGTGGCGCGCCGTTCTCCTTCAGCATCTTCAGCATGGTCTCGCGCACCGCGCGCAATTCCTCGGCACTGGCGCCGACGACATGTTGCGCCATGATCGAGGACGATGCCTGTCCGAGCGCGCAGGCTTTCACGTCGTGGGCGAAGTCGGTGACCACGCCGTCCTCCATCTTGAGGTCGACGGTAACGGTCGACCCGCACAGCTTGGAATGCGCCTTCGCGGTCGCGTCGGGATGATCGAGCCGGCCGATGCGGGCGATGTTTCCGGCAAAACCGAGAATTTTCGCGTTGTAGACGTCGTTGATCATTATTTTCCAATCCGTCGCCGCCAAGCAAACAGCGATTGCCGTTGTTGCGTCTTTCATTCGCCCGGCACGACCATATATAATGCTGGCAGTCCGGTATCGACAAGGCGGCGAGAGCCACTGTCCTTGCCGGGAAGTTCACGCCGCTTACGGGGCTGGAAACGGGGCGAGTTTCCGACACCGAAAGGTCGTGGTCCGTTCAACTCGTTCCTCCTGAGAGAGGGACTACGGGAGACGCCTTTTATGGATGCCGTCATCAAGAAACTCATGCCCCAGTCGGCCTATATGGAAAAGCCGGTCACCGACCGCCCGAGCGAGGCCGAAGTCGAAGCCGCCGTGCGCACATTGCTGCGCTGGACCGGGGACAACCCGGATCGCGAGGGTTTGATCGATACCCCCAAGCGGGTGGCCAAGGCGTTCCGTGAAATGTTCGGCGGCTACGATATGTGCCCAGCCGAGGAGCTTGGCCGTACTTTCGAGGAGGTCGCCGGCTATGACGATCTCGTGATCGTCAAGGACATCCAGTTCCATTCGCATTGCGAGCACCACATGGTGCCGATCATCGGCAAGGCGCATGTCGGCTATCTGCCCGACGGCAAGGTCGTCGGCCTGTCCAAGATCGCGCGCGTCGTCGATATCTTCGCCCATCGCCTGCAGACGCAGGAAGCCCTGACCGCGCAGATTGCCGGGGTCATCCAGGACGTGCTCAACCCGCGCGGCGTCGCCGTCATGATCGAGGCCGAGCACATGTGCATGGCCATGCGCGGCATCCGCAAGCAGGGCTCAACCACGCTGACCTCCACCTTCACCGGCGTTTTCAAGGATACGCCCGAAGAGCAGGTTCGTTTTGTCACCATGGTGCGCGGCGGCGGCAGGGCGTAAGCCCCTTGCCGACGTCACGGTCAACAGGAAAATGGACCGGCAATGTCGGCACTGGAATTTCCGAAAGCTCCCTCGGACAAGAATATCCTGGAAGAAGGCACGGTGTTCTCGCCGCGCTTCGATGCCGCCGGTCTTGTCACCGTCGTCGTGACCGATGCCGCCGACGGCATGCTGCTGATGGTCGCGCATATGAATGCGCAGGCGCTGGCGCTGACGCTGGAGACCGGCATTGCCCATTACTGGTCGCGCTCGCGCAACGCACTCTGGAAGAAGGGCGAAACCTCGGGCAATTTCCAGCATGTCGTCGAGATGCTCACGGATTGTGACCAGGACGCCATATGGTTGCGCGTCAAAGTGTTGGGCCACGACGCAACTTGTCACACTGGCCGGCGTTCATGCTTTTATCGGACGGTGGGGCTGATCGACGGCAAGGGGACGCTTGCCGGCGACGGCAGCAAGCCGCTGTTCGATGCGGAAAACACCTATCGAAAGCCATCAGCTTGAACCTTCTGCCTCACACCGATCACATAGATTCATCATTTCGATACGGCCCATCCGTATAGTAGCCTGGGACAAGGGAGATCATGATGCTCGAATGGGCGTCATTGCCTAACAGACCAGATGTCAGGGAGGCCAACGGCCTGTCCTCGGCCGGCGGCGCATCCGCGACAAACTCTCCAAAGAAAACCGGCATTTCGCTCGCGCTCGGCGGCGGTTGCGCCAGAGGCTGGGCTCATATCGGCGTGCTGCGGGCGCTCGATGAAGCCGGCATCGAAGTTTCCATGATCGCCGGCACCTCGATCGGTGCCCTGGTCGGCGGCTGTTATCTCGCCGGCAAACTAAATGAGCTGGAAGAGTTCGCCCGGAGCCTCACAAGGCGGCGCATCTTCGGCCTGCTCGATCTCAACCTGCGCGGCAGCGGCCTCTTCGGCGGCATGAAGCTGGACGCGCGCCTGCGCGAGCACGTGGCTGGTATCCGCTTCGACGATCTGCCCAAGCCATTTGTCTGCGTCGCGTCGGAAATCCGCACCGGCCACGAGATCTGGCTGTCGAGCGGCTCGCTGATCACGGCCATGCGCGCGTCCTACGCGCTGCCGGGCGTGTTCGAGCCTGTCGATTGCAACGGCCGCGTGCTGGTCGACGGAGCGCTGGTCAATCCGGTGCCCGTTTCGGTCTGCCGCGCCTACGAGCAGCCGCTCGTCGTGGCGGTCAACCTCCACTACGACCTGTTCGGCCGCGCCGCCGTGATCAAACACAGTGCCGGCGAGCTGGTTATCGAAAAGGATGCGCCAAGGCCCGGCCAGGTCAACTCCCAGCACCAATCGCACCAGACGCGTCTGGGCATCACCGGCGTGATGGTGGAAGCCTTCAACATCATCCAGGACCGCATTTCACGGGCGAGGCTTGCCGGCGATCCACCCGACATGTCGCTGCAGCCCAAGCTCAGCCATATCGGCCTCACCGAGTTCCACCGGGCCGACGAGGCGATCCAGATCGGCTATCAGGCCACGATGGCGCAGATCGCCGAACTGACGCGGCTGCAGACGGTTCTCGCCTAGATCATCTCATCAAGCTCTATTCGCTTCGGCATAAACTGATTGCAAAATGCAATTGGTTATGGTGATCTGGGCCGACAAAAGCGGAGGTGCCGATGGCCAGGATTATCTATTCCATGCTGACGTCGTTGGACGGCTATATCGCCCGATCGGACGAGGACATCGGCTTGCCGGTGCCCGAAGCGGAGCTGCACCAGCATTTCAACGACATGATGAGACAGGCCTCCGCCGTACTCGCGGGACGGCGCATGTACGAGACGATGCGCTTCTGGGACAGTCCTGAGCGCGAGACCGGCGCCGACGAGGTCGAGCGGGATTTTGCCCAGGCATGGCGCGAAACGCCGAAGATCGTTTTCTCGACCACGCTTCGGCAAGTCGGGTTCAATGCCCGCCTGGTGGATGACGATGCCGAGAACACGGTACGATCCCTCAAGGCGCAGGCCGATGGCCTCGTCATCCTCGGCGGTGCCGGACTTGCGGCCTCTCTGGCACGAGCCGGTCTCATCGACGAATACCGGCTCTATATGCATCCTGTGGTGCTGGGTGGCGGCAAGCCTTATTTCCAATCCGGCCTGTCGCTGGCGCTGAAACCGCTCGGTACGGAAAGTCTTACCCAGGGCGTGACGTTGCTGCGTTATGCGCCGGCCGGCTGAATTGCCCGGTTTCCGCCGCGCGCCTACGCCCGTGCGGCATCGATAATGCGAAATTGCACCGTACGGTTGCCGTTCCAGTGATTGCCCGACAGCGAGCCGGCGACATGCATCGTCTTGCCCCGGTTCTTGAACAGGAATTCGCCAAGCACCGTGTCGACGGCGCGAAAGGCGATCGCCTGGATACGGCCGCCGCTCTCCGACTGTAAATCGGCGCGAATATGGTTGGTGCCGACCGGCCTGATATCGACCAGCCGATGGCGCGGCAAAGCGAAAACCGGCGCGACATGCCCGGCGCCGAAAGGGCCCGCCTTCTCCAGGGCGTCGAGCAGGCCGAGCGTCGCGCCTTCCGCGGCAAGCGCGCCATCGATGGCCAGGGTTTCCTCGTCCTGCAACCGGAAAACGTCGGCGGCCGCCCGCTCCTCGAAGAAGGCCCTGAGCTCGCCCAGCCTTGCGCGCTCGACGGTGATGCCAGCAGCCATGCCATGGCCGCCGCCCTTGACGATGAGCCCGGCATTGGCGGCTTCGCGCACCAGCCGGCCAAGGTCGAAACCCGACACCGAACGGCCCGAGCCGGTGCCGGTGCCGCTGGCGTTGAAGGCGATGGCGAAGGCCGGCCGCCGAGCGTGATCCTTCAGTCGTGAGGCAAGCAGGCCGACGATGCCGGGGTGCCAGTTGTTGCTGGCGGTGACGACGATTGCCGGACCGCTGCCGCCCGCGAGCTCGGCATCGGCCTCGGCGCGCGCGGCGGCGAGCATCTCCTGCTCCATCAGCTGCCGTTCCTGGTTCAGCCGGTCGAGCGTCTCGGCGATGGTCTGCGCCTCGACCGGATCGTCCGTTGCAAGCAGCCGGCTGCCGAGCGCCGCATCGCCGATGCGCCCGCCCGCATTGATGCGCGGGCCGATCAGATAGGCGAGATGGAAGGTGCTGATCGGCTCGCCAATGCGTGACACCCGCGCAAGGGCAGCCATCCCTTCATTCTTCTGCTGCCGCGCCACGTGCAGGCCCTTGACGACGAAGGCGCGATTGACGCCCGTGAGCGGCACCACGTCGCAGACGGTGGCAAGCGCGACGAGATCGAGCAGCGAAAGCAGATCCGGCGGCGTGGCGTCGGTCATCGCGCGCAGCACCTTCGCGGTTTGCACCAGAGCGAGAAAGACCACGCCGGCGGCACAGAGATGACCCTGTCCGGAAAGGTCGTCGTCGCGGTTTGGATTGACGACGGCATGCGCCGCCGGCAGCGCGCCGCCAACCTGGTGGTGGTCCAGCACCACCACATCGGCGCCCGCCTCCTTGGCGGCCTCGACGGAGGCGGCGCTATTGGTGCCGCAATCGACAGTGACGATCAGCGTCGCGCCGCGCGAAACCAGTTCGCGCATGGCATCGGGATTGGGACCGTAGCCCTCGAAAATACGATCCGGGATATAGATTTCCGACGGCACCGAGAAATGCGTGAGAAACCGCTTCAGTAAAGCCGACGAGGCCGCGCCATCGACGTCGTAATCGCCGAAGATCGCTATTTTCTCCCGGGCAACGACGGCGGCGGCGATGCGGATGGCGGCCTTGTCCATGTCGGTCAGCGAGGCTGGGTTCGGCAACAGAGCGCGGATCGTCGGGTCGAGAAACCGCTCGGTCTCATCGACGGCAACGCCGCGTCCGGCAAGAACGCGCGCGACGATGTCGGGCACGCCATGACCTTGCGCAATGGCAAGCGCGATCATATCCTGCCGTTCGGTCAGCCGGTGCTCCCAGGAGAGACCGGTCGCCGACTGCCTGACATCGAGGAAGAGGCGCCTGTCGCCCATCATGCGCTTTGCCAACTCATGGTTGGCGGCAGGATAATGCATGTCGCCCAAAAGTGTGCAGCGGTTTTGGGATAACGACATGCAGGCGTCGCAGAAGAATTCAAGAAAAACTACGCTTTCCGCTTTTCAGCCTGGCGCCGGACCCACTCGTCGGCTGCATCTCCCATCGTCTTTTCCCGACCGTCCTTGAGCCATGCCATGAAGGGTCGATCGAACCTGAACGTGTCGCCGCATTCGCGGGTAAGAAAGCGGCGCACCTTCTGGGTGTTGCGGTAGGATTTCGTGACAGGAGTGGCACGCGAAATCGGATCCGCGTGCCAGTCGAACGCCTTCATCATTAGTCCTTGCGCGGCCAGGTTCAGATGCAGCCAATGGCTAACAACTGCGGCCCGGCTTCGCAAGCAGGTCTAGAACTTATCCAGATCCTGGTGCCGGGCTTTGATCTCCCGCACGGTACGCGACGATGAGCGCAGCACGATCGTATGCGTGGTGATGTAGGTTCGGCCGAACTTGACGCCGGCCAGCATGTTGCCGTCGGTGACGCCGGTGGCCGCGAACAGCACGTCGCCGCGCGCCATGTCCTCGGCCCGATAAACCCGCTTCGGATCGGCAATGCCCATCTTTGCCGCGCGGGCGACCTTCTCAGGCGTATCGAGGATCAGCCGGCCTAGCATCTGGCCGCCGGTGCAACGCAGGGCGGCCGCGGCCAGAACGCCTTCCGGTGCGCCTCCGGTGCCGAGATAGATGTCGATGCCGGTTTCTTCCGGGTCGGTGGTGTGGATGACGCCGGCGACGTCGCCGTCACCGATCAGCCGGATCGCGGCGCCGGTGGCACGCACGGCGTCGATCAGCTTGGCGTGGCGCGGCCGGTCGAGGATGCAGGCCGTGATATCGGACACAGCGACGCCCTTCGCCCGGGCGAGGCTGGCGATGTTCTCGGCCGGCGTGGCATCGATGTCGATGACGCCTTCGGCGTAACCCGGACCGACCGCGATCTTGTCCATGTAGACGTCGGGCGCGAACAGCAGGCTGCCCTTTTCGGCGATCGCGATCACGGCAAGCGCGTTCGGCAGGTTCTTGGCGCAGATTGTCGTCCCTTCGAGCGGATCAAGCGCGATATCGACCGCCGGGCCTTTGCCGGTCCCGACCTCCTCGCCGATATAGAGCATCGGCGCCTCGTCTCGCTCGCCCTCGCCGATCACCACCGTGCCCTTGATGGCGAGGCGGTTGAGTTCCTCGCGCATGGCGTCGACGGCGACCTGGTCGGCAGCCTTTTCGTCGCCGCGGCCGCGCAGCCGGGCGGCCGCGACTGCGGCCCGTTCGGTGACGCGCACCAGTTCCATGGTGAGTATCCGGTCAAGGCCGGCGACGATGTTCTGGGCCACATTCATTTCGGCAAATCCTCGTTTGATGCCGCCTCCCGCCGGAGGCGCGCCTGTTTTGTCAAACGAGCATGACAACGGCAAGACCTGCCGGCAGCTTTATCGAAAGGACAGCAATATCAATCGATTGAACCGCATTCCTGAAACAATGCCCACCCGGTTCGAGACGACCCGGGCCGATACGAAACGGGAAATCCCCGTACCTCGCAGCCTAGAAAACCGCGAGGTATTTGAGCAGCGAAACAATGCCGATGATGATGACGATGATCTGCACGATCTGTCTCATCCTGGCGTCGAGCGGCAGTCGCTGTACGAGATACAGAACCAGGATAATGACCAGGAATGTAATGAGAATGCCGATCAGCATGGACGACGCCATGATACCCTCCCCGAGACGGCCGTGTTGAAAAACGTGGCGAGATGGCCGGCCAAGCTGGCCGCCCTTGCGGCTAATGGTACCAGCGGCGTGGCGTGTCGTTCATCGACTGGCCGATCGCGAGGCCGGCCAGGAAGCCAAGTAAGCCGATCACGCCAACCACTGCGGTCGTCGTGCCCGGATTTTCGCGCGCGGCTTCTGAAACGGACTGAGCCTGGCTGCGCAACTGCTGCGCTGTCCGCGAGGCGCGGGAAGCGGCTGTATCGTAGAAATCCGATGCCTGTTCGCTGGCGTCTTCGAGCATTTCCGCGCTGCGCGCCGAAATGCTCTTGTTGATCTTGGTGATTTCCTTGCGCAGGTCTGCGATCTGCTTTTCCAGCGTCTTCTGGATGTCCTCGATGTCAGGAGGGCCGGATTTGTTGGTATCAGCCATGAAGCGGCTCCCTTGGTTGCTGACCAAGAGAACGGTACCGACGCCATTTCGTTCCGGGCGGCAGCGGGATCCTCACAGAACGGAAATGCGCCGCGGTGGTTATGCCCGCGACGATGAGGCCGCTGCTACCCTGCTCGCTCGATGCGGATGACCTGCGGCTTGTCGGTCAGATGGCCGTCCTTGGTGATGCCGTCGACGGCCTTGCGCACGGCGGCCTCGGTGGTCTCGTGGGTGACGAGGATCACTGTCTTCTGCGCCGCCGCCTCACCGCTGACCGCGTGCTGGACGATCGATTCCAGCGAAATATCGTTGTCGGCCATGCGCTTGGCGATCGCCGCGAACACGCCGATGCGGTCATGCACGGTCAGCCGGATGAAGTAACCGCCGGCATGGCTGCGCATCTGCGCCTTCTTATACGGTTTCAGTTCCTTCGCCGGCAGGCCGAAGACAGGACCATGCTGGAAGCCGGGCCGGCTCTTGGCGATGTCGGCGACGTCGCCGATGACCGCCGAGGCGGTGGCATTGCCGCCGGCGCCGGGACCGGAGAGCAGCAATTCGCCCAAAATGTCGGTCTCGATCGCCACCGCATTGGTGACGCCATGCACCTGCGCGATGACGGAAGCCGTCGGCACCATGGTCGGATGCACGCGCTGCTCGATGCCGCTTTCGGTGCGCTGGGCGACGCCGAGCAGCTTGATCCGGTAGCCAAGATCGCCTGCCGCACGGATGTCGGCCTGGGTGATGTTGGAAATGCCTTCCATGTAGATGTCGTTGGCGGCAATCCTGGTGCCGAAGGCAAGGCTGGTCAGGATCGACAGCTTGTGCGCGGTGTCATGGCCCTCGATGTCGAAGGTCGGATCGGCTTCGGCATAACCCAGCCGTTGTGCGTCCTTCAGCACGACGTCGAAGGAGACGCCCTCCGCCTCCATCCGCGTCAGGATATAGTTGCAGGTGCCGTTGAGAATGCCGAACACACGGCTGACCGAGTTGCCGGCCATCGCTTCGCGCATCGTCTTGATGACGGGAATGCCACCTGCCACCGCGGCCTCGTAGTTGAGCAGCACGCCCTTCTTCTCAGCGATTTCGGCAAGCGCCACGCCATGCTTGGCAAGCAGCGCCTTGTTGGCGGTGACGACATGGCGGCCGGCTTCGAGCGCCGCCTTCACAGAGGCACGCGCCGGCCCCTCATCGCCGCCGATCAGCTCGACGAAAACGTCGATCTCGGCGGTCTGTGCCATCTTCACCGGATCGTCGAACCAGTTCGCGGAGCTCAGATCGGTGCCACGGTCGCGTTTGCGGTCGCGTGCCGAAACCGCCGACACGATGATATCGCGCCCGCATTGGCGGGTCAGCTCCGCCGCCTTGTCGCGCAACACGCGCGCCACCGATGCACCGACCGTGCCAAGTCCGGCAATTCCAACACGCAGTGCTTCAGCCATGGGAAGGCGGCGCCCCTCAAATCAGATCGAATTTGTATTTAACGGTGGGCGGAAAGCGGCACCACATTGTTGGGCTGCTTGGCGCTGGCAGACAGGAAGCGCTTGATGTTGCGCGCCGCCTGGCGGATCCGGTGCTCGTTCTCGACCAGCGCCACGCGCACGAAATCGTCGCCATGCTCGCCGAAGCCGACACCGGGCGCCACCGCAACGTCGGCATGCTCGATGAGCAGCTTGGAGAATTCGAGGGATCCCAGATGCCGGAACGGCTCCGGGATCGGCGCCCAGGCGAACATCGAGGCCGCCGGTGCCGGAATGGTCCATCCGGCGCGGCCGAACGCGTCGACCATCACGTCGCGGCGCTTGTGATAGATGTCACGTACTTCGGCGATGTCGGCGCCGTCGCCATTGAGCGCGTGCGCGGCCGCCACCTGGATCGGCGTGAAGGCACCGTAATCGAGATAGGATTTGACCCGGGTCAGCGCCGAGATCAGCCGTTCATTGCCGACGGCGAAGCCCATGCGCCAGCCGGGCATGGAAAAGGTTTTCGACATCGAGGTGAACTCGACGCAGACATCGATGGCGCCCGGCACCTGCAGTACCGAGGGTGGCGGATTGCCGTCGAAGTAGATTTCGGAATAGGCAAGGTCGGACAGGATGATGATGTCGTTCTTCTTGGCGAAGGCCACCACGTCCTTGTAGAAATCGAGCGAGGCGACCAGCGCCGTCGGGTTCGACGGATAGTTGAGGATCAGCGCCAGCGGCTTCGGGATCGAATGGCGGACGCCGCGCTCGAGCGCGGGAATGAAGCCGTCATCGGGCTCGACCTGCAGCGAGCGGATGACGCCGCCCGACATGATGAAGCCGAAAGCGTGGATCGGGTAGGTCGGGTTGGGGCACAGGATCACGTCGCCGGGCGCGGTGATCGCCTGCGCCATGTTGGCGAAGCCCTCCTTCGAGCCAAGCGTGGCGACCACCTGGGTGTCGGGGTTGAGCTTCACGCCGAAGCGGCGGGCATAGTAGTTTGCCTGGGCGCGGCGCAGGCCGGGAATGCCGCGCGATGAGGAATAGCGGTGCGTCCGCGGATCGCGGACGACCTCGCACAATTTGTCGACGATGGCCTTGGGCGTCGGAAGGTCCGGATTGCCCATGCCGAGGTCGACGATATCGGCACCGCGCGAACGGGCGCTGGCCTTGAGCCGGTTGACCTGCTCGAACACGTAAGGCGGAAGCCGGCGGACCTTGTGAAATTCTTCCATGGCAGTTCCAGACAGCAAGGGAGCGTTGGGCGCGCGCTATATACTCATTTACAGGTAGGGTCGAGGGTGGGGTCGCATTTGCCTTCGATCTGCTTCAGCGTCTGCGGGCCATGTTTCTTGGCGAGATCGGTCAGCGACGCCTGGTTGGTGACGGCCGCGCCGCCGCCCTTGGCGCCTTGCCCGTTCTCGTCGGCCTTCAGTTGGGCGAGCTTTGCGTTCTTCTCGGTCTCGGTGAATTGTTTCGCCGCCACTTGCGGCGGGATGTTCAGGTTCGGAAAGGTACCGGTGTCCTTCGGACCCGCGTCGGTGGCCATCGGCACCGGACCGCCGGTATTTGTGCTCGAGCATCCGGCAACGCCCAGGAGCATGATTGTCGCGCCGATGCGGCAAAAGTGGCCGGCACCGAAAAAAACAGTCTCGCCAAACTTAATCGTCATATTGTTTCCTTGGCAGCCGGGGTAGAGCGAGATTGGACCCTGTCGGATGTCCCATGTTAATATGTCAAGAAAACGCTTCCGGAGGAACCCCGCGAACCATGTCCAAAACACCCGATTCGGGCAAAGCGGAAGATGGCGGACCTTCGACGGTCGAGCAATATCTGGTGAAGGACCCGGAACGCTTCGCGCTGAACATGGCGCGGATGATCGAGCAGGCCGGCAAGGCGGCGTCCGCCTGGGCCGAGCCGCGCGAAAAGGGTGAGGTGCGCGACCACGTCGCCGAGCCGGTCGTCGACATGGTCAAGACCTTCTCGAAGCTCAGCGAATACTGGCTTGCCGATCCGCAGCGTGCGCTCGAAGCGCAGACGCGGCTGTTCGCCGGCTATATGACGGTTTGGGCGAATGCCATCCAGCGCGTCAGCCCCAACGCCGAGGGTGCCGACGATGCCGTCAAGCCGGAGCGCGGCGACAAGCGCTTCCAGGATCCGGAATGGGGCCGCAACGCCTTCTTCGATTTCCTCAAGCAGGCCTATCTCGTCACCTCGCGCTGGGCGTCCGAACTGGTCGAGCACGCCGAAGGCCTGGACGAGCATACCCGCCACAAGGCGAGCTTCTACGTCAAGCAGGTATCCAACGCCATCTCGCCGTCCAATTTCATCCTGACCAATCCGGAATTGTTTCGCGAAACCGTCGCCTCCAACGGCGAAAACCTGGTGCGCGGCATGAAGATGCTGGCCGAGGACATCGCCGCCGGCAAGGGCGACCTGAAATTGCGCCAGGCCGATTATTCGCCTTTCGAGATCGGCAAGAACATCGCCACCACGCCCGGCAAGGTGGTCGGCCGCAGCGATGTCGCCGAGATCATCCAGTATGATGCGGCGACCGAGACGGTGCTGAAACGCCCGCTGCTGATCTGCCCGCCCTGGATCAACAAGTTCTACATCCTCGACCTCAACCCGCAGAAATCCTTCATCCGCTGGGCCATCGAGCAAGGCCACACCGTTTTCGTCATCTCCTGGATCAATCCGGACGAACGTCATGGCGCCAAGAACTGGGAAGCCTACATCCGGGAAGGCCTGCAATACGGCCTCGACACGATCGAGAAGGCGACCGGCGAACGCGACGTCAACGCCATTGGTTACTGCGTCGGAGGCACGCTGCTGGCGGCGGCATTGGCGCTGATGGCTGGAGAAGGCGACGACCGCATCAAGTCGGCGACCTTCTTCACCACACAGGTCGACTTCACCTATGCCGGCGACCTGAAAGTGTTCGTCGACGAGGAACAGGTCGCGGCGGTGGAAAAGGCTATGAACGAAAAGGGCTACCTCGACGGCACCAAGATGGCCACCGCCTTCAACATGCTGCGCTCGGGCGACCTGATCTGGCCCTATGTCGTCAACAACTACATGCGCGGCAAGGATCCCCTGCCCTTCGACCTGCTCTACTGGAACGCCGATTCGACCCGCATGGCGGCGGCCAACCACTCGTTCTACCTGCGCAACTGCTATCTCGAGAACAACCTCTCGCGCGGCACGATGGAACTTGCGGGCCACACGGTCTCGCTCGGCGATGTCACCATCCCGGTCTACAACCTCGCCTCGCGGGAAGATCACATCGCGCCGGCGCTGTCCGTCTTCCTCGGCTCGAAATATTTCGGCGGCAAGGTCGAATATGTGATGGCGGGATCGGGGCATATCGCGGGCGTCGTCAATCCGCCCGCATCCAACAAATACCAGTACTGGACCGGCGGCCCGCCGAAAGGCGACTTCGACCAGTGGATAGAAAGCGCCACGGACCATCCCGGGTCCTGGTGGCCACACTGGCAAAGTTGGATAGAGGCCAAGGACAACACCCGCGTAGCTGCCCGCAAACCCGGCAAGCATATGAAAACCTTGGGCGATGCTCCCGGCACCTATGTCAAGGTACGTGTGTAACGGACTGTAATGTCTGGTGAGTTGACGCCCCCGCAAAAGCGGGCGAAATGGTGTCGTCAACCATTAAGCAGCCGCAATTCGGCAATCGCTGCAAAAATACTTACAGGCTTGCTGATTTGACACAGGTCTCGTTTCCGGATCGGAGACAAGGGGCACCCTAACGCAGACATACCAGTCAGCGCCAAGGATACACCGACCGGACATCGAGGGGGAATTTGACTTTGAAATCAGCAGGATGGAGCCTCGCAAAGGGAGAACGCCGCGTCATCGTGGCAGCGTTCTGCTCGATGCTTCTGGCCTCCTGCACATCGGCTGGCGATCCGACAATGTCGGTCGGAATGCCCGGCTACAATGCTTCCGCATCCGACATCCACGCCGCCTCCACGGGCAAGCCCCTCGCCGCCGATTCGTCGTCGCAGGTAGCGACGGAGCAGACGACCGTGATGAGCGAAAGCGACACGGCACTCCCCGAAAAGGTTGCCTACCTACCGATGGCCAAGCCTGGGGCCACTTTCCCGCTCACCATACCAGCCAGCGCGGAAACGATCGCGGCACAGACGCCGCAGTCCTTGCAACAACCGGTACAGACGGCGCAGCAGACCGACGCGGTCGCCCAGAAGATCGCCGCCGCCGATGCCGCCGCGACAGCGCCGAAGCCGGCCGCGGCACCGGTGATGAACAATCCGGTTTACGTGACCGCTGGTGAGGCGCCGCAAACCGAGGCGCCGAAGAAAAAAGGCTTCCTGGCCTCGATGTTTGGCACCACCCCCGCTTCGGCAACACCCGCTCCGCTGGTCAACACACGATCGGGCGAACAGCCTGCCGCGCAGGCCAAGCCTGCCCCGGCGGCAGCAAAGCCGATCATCACACTGGCCTCGGCCGATTCCACGGCAAAGCCGATACAGTTGGCTTCGACCGGGGACGATGCCGTTCACATCACGGGTAGCGATGCCCTGCCTGGCGTGCGCCAGACAGCCCTGTTCGAGATCAAACGCAAATCCGGCCTCGACGACGAAAGCGACGTCGACCTCAATGAGGACGAAGGCTCGGGCGGCAGCTATCAGGTTGCGTCTGCGGCCGGCATGGCGCGCCTGGCGCCCAACGGACTGCTGAAGCAGAATGAGAGCGTGGACGTCGCCTGCCTGAAGCCATCGCTGGTGCGCGTGCTGAAGACGATCGAAGGCCACTACGGCCGCAAGATGATGGTGACCTCGGGCTATCGCGACCCGGCCCGCAACCGCCGCGCCAACGGCGCCAAGAATTCGTTGCACATGTATTGCGCCGCCGCCGACATCCAGGTGCCCGGCGTCTCCAAATGGGAGCTTGCGAGCTACATCAGGACCATGCCCGGCCGCGGCGGCGTCGGCACCTACTGCCACACCGAATCGGTCCATGTCGATGTCGGCCCCGAGCGCGACTGGAACTGGCGCTGCCGCCGGCGCAGCGGCGGTGACGACGGCTAACAGTGCTTTGACAGGCGAAGCTTTCAGCGGCGAAGGCCCCGACTTCGTCATCCACGGGCGAAGCAAGAGCGAAGCTCCGTCGCGAAGCCCCGAAATCCATGCCGTGATCCTGGCAAAGATCGCAACGGGAGCAGAATTCTGCAACGCGGCAACGCGTTGAAGTCGCGGCATGGATCCTCGGGTCCGCGCCGCGTCGCTATGCTCTTTGCCCTGCCCGTGGATGACGAAGCGACTAATATCACCGCTGATCGCCAAGCCCTGCCGATCCCTCGCGAAATCGCTGATTTGGCGGGCTGGAAAAAAGTTGTCCAAGGCGGCACCTAACGGGTTGCCGGTTACGCGCAACGCCAGTATAAGCCGCTTCGTCTGAGCGCGCCCATCGTCTAGCGGTTAGGACACCGCCCTTTCACGGCGGTAACAGGGGTTCGATTCCCCTTGGGCGTACCAGATCTTCCGGACCACCGGCCCCTCTTCCGATTCTACGCAGCGAAGGTAGTGTGCTGAGAGTTCTGCAAATTCGCTGAGAGAGGGCGGTCATGGCAGGCTGGTGATGTTCAACGTCACCTGATTCCCGCGAAGGAACGCCACCATGACCAAGATTGAGAGTAAGACCGCCAG
>NZ_JAPYKQ010000014.1:0-128263 GCF_037179625.1 Mesorhizobium sp. Cs1299R1N3
TGGCGGTCTTACTCTCAATCTTGGTCATGGTGGCGTTCCTTCGCGGGAATCAGGTGACGTTGAACATCACCAGCCTGCCATGACCGCCCTCTCTCAGCGAATTTGCAGAACTCTCAGCACACTACCCGTTCCGAACGCTTGCTTGACCTGATCCAGTCGCTGCGCCGGCACCGCCGGCCGGTGGGCGGGCAAGCATTGGCCGACGGAGAACAGGCCAATGGGGAACAGAAATGAGCGCGTGTTGGATCGCGGTAGCGTCGGCCGACCATGCGCGGCCGGCAAGGCGGCTTCATGCAGGTCAACCACGGCAAGGCGGCACCGCTGCACCGCGTCAGGCCTGGCGACGGCATCGTCTATTACTCGCCGACCACCGATTAGCCCCTGAGCGCCTTGTAGACGGCAATGCCGGCCGCCAAGTCCTCGAGTGCCGCGCCAACCGACTTGAACAGCGTGATCTCGTCAGGGCTGCCGCGGCCTTCCCTTTGGCCGCGCGCCAGTTCGTGCAGGTCGGCGACGATGGCTTCCGGCTTCAGCACGCCGGAGGCCAGTGGCTGGACGATGTCGCCGGCCTCCTTGGTGGCGCCGGCGCGTGTGTCGACATAGACGCGGGCGCGCATGATCGCGTCGTCATCGCTTTCGCGCATCGTCGGGGTGAAGCCGCCAACCAGATCGACATGGGTTCCCGGCCGCAGAAGCGCACCCTTGATCAGCGGCGTGGTGGTGATTGTCGCCGAGGAAACTATGTCGGCCTGGCCAAGCTCGGCATCGAGATCGGTCGCCGCGCTGGCCGCGAAGCCCTCGGCGCGCAGATCGGCCGCGACTTTCTCGGCGTTGGCCGAGGTGCGGTTCCAGATGCGGATGGTCTTGATTGGCCGCACGGCGCTATGCGCCTTGGCCAGGAAGGGTGACAGCGCGCCGGCGCCGACCACCAGCAGCCGCGAGGCATCGCCGCGGGCGAGATAGGACGCCGCGAGCGCCGAGGCGCAGGCCGTGCGCCACTGCGTCAGCCGCTGGCCGTCGATCAGCGCTTCCGGTTCGCCGGTGCTGCCGTCGAGCAGGAGGTAGAGCCCCATCACGGCGGGCTTGCCGATGGCGTTGTTGTCGGGCGAGACGGTGACGATCTTGACGCCGATATGGCCGCCGGCGGAACCGCCCGGGGCTTGAAAGTCGGTCCAGGCCGGCATCAGCAGCAGGGTCGACGCCGCACCGTCAGGCCTTTCGACCGCGTGATGATGCCTGACCGGCTGCACCGCGCCCTCGCGAAATGCCGTGCGCAGCGTCTCGACCAGACCAGGAAAGGTCAGCGCACGATCGACCTCGGCGGCCGAAATGGTCAGCATGAAAGGCTCCGTGAAAAGAAATGCGCCGGCCGACGCTTCAATTGGTGGGCTTCGGCAATGCTGACCCTGGGGCTGACCCTAGGGCCGCCCCTTGGACCGGGGCTTGCGGCACTGAAGGCGCGCGGACCGCCTGGCGCAGGTTTTCCGCCTCGACGCCGCGCTGGCGCGCCAGCTTGCGGTAGCGGCCCTGCTTGACCCAGGTCGCCAGGCTGCCGACGACCATGCCGACGGCGAGCGCCAGGAACAGGAAAATAAACAGCGGCAAGGTCAGCGTCAGCTTCGGATTGCCGGGATTGAACGGGTCCAGCGTGAAGGCGACGAGTTCGCGGTTGGCGACGGCCAAAGCGATCAGGATGATCGCCAGGGGCACGAAGATCACGATAAGTATGAAGCGGTTGAGCATGATATTTTCCGTCGCAAGCGGGCCGGGACAAGCCGTCCGGCTACTTGCCGCCGTTCAGCCTTTCACGCAGTTCCTTGCCGGTCTTGAAGAACGGCACCCATTTCTCCTCGACCTCGACGGATTCGCCGGTGCGCGGGTTGCGGCCGGTGCGGGCAGGTCGGTTCTTCACCGAAAAAGCGCCGAAACCGCGCAATTCGACCCGGTTGCCCTCGGCAAGCGCGTCGGTGATTTCATCGAAGATCGCGCCGACGATGTTTTCGACGTCGCGCAGGAAAAGATGCGGATTGCGCGTGGCAATAATCTGCACAAGCTCGGACTTGATCATCAGACGGGTCCCCGTGAAAGCAGTTCGGCCAAAATTATCAAGATGATTTTATTTGCTTTTTCAGCTGTCCCAACGCGTCTCAAGGGTGCCAGACGGAAACGAGACCGTCAAGAAACAAGCGGTCGGCGCCAAGTTCATGGATGACGTCGCCGCCGGAGTCCGGCAGGCCGAGGGCGCCGGCGACCGTGCGTGCCATCGCCTTCGAGAACAGGAAACCGCCGCGCCGTTCCGTGTCCTTCCACTCGACCACCTTGAGCTTGGCATCGACACCCTTGGTCGCCAGCCAGTCGATCGCCACGGATTCGCCGCCGACGGCGTCGATCAGCCCGTTGGCAACACCCTGGCGGCCGGTGAAGATCGAACCGTCGGCGAGCGCCAGCGCCTGCTCGTGGGTCATCTTGCGGCGTTCCGCGACGATGCCGACGAACCAGTCGTAGCTGTCGAGGATGAGCTTGCGGACCATGGCGCGTTCGTCGTCATTGGTCGGCTTGAAGGGCGAGGGTGAGGCTTTCAGCGGCGAGGATTTCACCTCCTCCAGCTTGACGCCGAGCTTGTCCATCAGGCCGCTGACGTCGGGATACTGGATCAGCACACCGATCGAGCCGACGATCGAGGTTTTGCGGGCGACGATATGGTCGGCGGCACTGGCGATCATGTAGCCCGCCGACGCGGCGAGCGTGCCGACCTCGGCCACGACAGGCTTATCGGCGGCGAGCTTGCGCACCTCCTCGTAGATCGACTCCCCGCCGACGGTCGTGCCGCCGGGAGAATCGACCACCAGGATCACGCCTTTTACTTTCGGCGACTGGCGGATGGTCTCCAGCCGCTTGATCAGTTCGTCGTCCTCGGTGATGGTGCCTTCGATCCTGACCTTGGCGATGTGGTCGACGGCAGAGCCGCCGAAATCGTCGCCATAGAACCAGGTCGACAGCGCAATCACGCCGAGCGCCACGATGCCAAAGGCCGCAACACGCCAGAAAGTCAGTTTGCGCCGCAAGCGGCGGCGGTCGATCAGGTCGTCGGCTCTCAATGCCATCGTCAGCCTCACAGTCAGCGGGAAGAGACGCTTTTAGACCATGATGTCTTCATCGGGAAGCAGTTCCGTCCCGCACATGGCGCGGCAATCTGCGCGCGACGGTCCATATGCTGTCTTTTTTGTGACTGGCCTATGCGGGCGATGCAAGGTAAGTGCGAAGAACTTCGGTGATGAAAAAAGACGCAAGGGCGTCTATTTCTGCTATGAAGCACTGGCTGTTGCGCTGACCCGGTTTTGTTTGTGCACGGCAGCTGTCACATTTTTGCGGTTTTCGTCGGCTTGTGCTTGCGTGAGGGCGCTGGCGTCCCACCTATAGGCGGGGCTCCTGGGCAGGGTTTTGGAAGAAAGCAGTCATGTTAGCGCGACCGAATGAACAGACCAGCCCGGAGACGGAGTTGGCTCCCCCGGCGGATGGCTGGACGCGGGGCGAAGCTTTCGACCGCGCCCAGCGTCATTCGCGCCGCGTGCGCGTGCTCAAATTCGCCGTGCCCTTGGCCGCGGCGTTGATCGCCGTGGCCTTCCCGGTCTACTCCTATTTCGCCGCGCCCGTCTCCGTCGCCGTGCAGGCCGAAGGCACCGCCTTCTCCAACGGCAAGCTGGTGATGGCCAATCCCAAACTCAACGGTTTCACCAAGCAGAAGCAGCCTTATTCGATGACGGCGCTGCGGGCGATACAGGATGTGAGCACGCAAGGCATCATCGAACTCGAAGGCATCGACGCCAAGGTGCCGATCGCGCCCGACAATGTCGCGGCGGTAAAAGCCTCGCACGGTACCTACGATCGCGACGGCAACACGATGAAACTTAACAGCGACGTGACCATCACCACGACCGACGGCATGCAGGCCAAGTTCAAATCGGTCTTCCTCGACATGGGCAAAGGCACTATGAAGACGGATGATCCCGTCGATGTCAGCCGTGGCGGGTCGCAGATCAGGGCGGATTCGATGTCGGTCCAGGACAATGGCAAGATCCTGGTGTTCGAGAACAAAGTTCGTGTCAATATCGATCCCGCCGTTCTGAAGGCGGCTGAGGCAAAGGGCGAAGAATCGAATGTGGGTCAATAGTTCGACACGGCTTGCGGCCGCAACTTCGGCGCTGTTCCTGCTAAGCCTGGCGCCGTCGCTGGCCCAGTCGGGGGCGGCCAGTCAGGTGTCGGGTCTCAAACTGGCCGGCGACAAGCCGATCCAGATCGAAAGCGACAAGCTGGAAGTCCACCAGGCCGACAGTGTCGCCATCTTCACCGGCAACGTCACCGTCGTCCAGGGGCCGACGCTGATGAAGGCCGGCAAGATGATGGTCTACTACGTCAAGGATCCCAACGCGGGCGCGAAGGGGGCCGAAGCCGCCGGGGCGGCAGCCATGACCGGCTCGGCCAACATCGATCACCTGGAGATCTCCGACAAGGTCTACATCAAGTCGGATCAGCAGGTCGCGACCGGCGATCAGGGCAGCTTCGACATGAAGAGCCAGGTGCTTGTGCTTTCGGGCAAAAAGGTCGTCCTGTCGCAAAACGACAATGTCCTGGTCGGCTGCAAGCTTACCGTGCAGATGAAAAGCGGGCTGGCCCAGGTCGACCCATGCGCCGGGCAGCGCGTGCAGATGTCGATCACGCCCCCGCCGAAATCGGATGCGTCGAAATCGGGAGCGACGAACCCCTGATGGCCAGCCTGTCGTCGCTGACGGCGCGTCTTCCGGGACGGGCCGCAGGCAAGCTTTCGGCTCCGGCCGCGATCACCGTCGACAAGGCGAAGTTCAAGGGAACCTTGATCGCCAAGGGCCTGACCAAGAGCTACAAGGGCCGCAAGGTCGTCAGCGGCGTCACGCTGGGCGTGCGCGCTGGCGAAGCCGTCGGGCTGCTCGGCCCCAACGGCGCCGGCAAGACGACCTGTTTCTACATGGTCACCGGCCTGGTGCCGGTGGATGAAGGCACGATCGAGATCGACGGCTTCGACGTCACCTCGATGCCGATGTATCGCCGCGCGCGCCTCGGCATCGGCTATCTGCCACAGGAGGCCTCGATCTTCCGCGGCCTCAATGTCGAACAGAACATCCGCGCCGTGCTCGAAGTGGTCGAAAAGGACCGCAAGGTTCGCGAGCGCAGCCTCGACGAACTGCTCGAGGAATTTCACATCAGCCATCTGCGCAAGGCGCCGTCCATGTCGCTCTCGGGCGGCGAAAGGCGGCGCCTGGAAATCGCGCGCGCGCTGGCGACGCGCCCGGCCTATATGCTGCTCGACGAACCCTTCGCCGGCATCGATCCGATCGCCGTCGCCGACATCCAGCAATTGGTGCGTCACCTGACGGCGCGCGGCATCGGTGTCCTCATCACCGACCACAATGTGCGTGAGACGCTCGGCCTCATCGACCGTGCCTATATCATCCATGCCGGCCAGGTGCTGACCCATGGCCGCGCCGACGAAGTGGTGGCAAATCCCGACGTGCGGCGGCTTTATCTCGGCGAGGGTTTCACGCTCTGAGACGTTCGCTGTCTGAAACAGCGAACCGTCCCGTGTCTTTTTTCACGGTATTCCGATCGGAAAGCCATTTTTTCCCGGCTCCTGGAATCGCTCTCAGCGTGAAATTTGTTTCCTGATACGATTTTTTGCGCGCCGACGGCCAGTTTTTCGCGATTTTGATCCGCAATAACGCTCCGGTAAGCGAGTTTTGCTAGGCTTTGCCTTGACAAGCAAAAGCCGGGCCAGTTTCTATGGCCGGCCGAGAAATTCATTCCGGAAGTCCGGACGCGTAGAGGAGGCGTTTGAAACCGAACCATGGCATTGGCGGCGAAACTACAGCTCCGACAGTCGCAGTCGCTGGTGATGACGCCGCAGCTGATGCAGTCGATTCGGCTGCTGCAGTTCACCCATGCCGAGCTCGAGCATTTCATCGACGAGGAGATCGAGCGCAACCCGCTCCTGGAGCGCGCCGAGCCGCAGGACGATGCCGCGAGCGATCAGGCGCAGAAGCTCGAGGCTGAGCCGCAAGCGGCGCCCGATGGCGACTGGTTCGAGAACGAGACGGCATGGAGCGCCGAGGCGATCTCGGAAAAGCTCGATACGTCCCTGGAAAACCTGTTTCCCGATGATCCCGGCACCAGCGAACGGCTCGGGCCCGACCTGACGGCGCAATGGAAATCGGCTTCGGGCAGTGGCGGCGGCTCCTCTTCCGAGGGGCTCGATGCCGGCGACATGGCGGCGAGCGCGATCACGCTGCGCGACCATGTCAGCGAGCAGGTCGCGCTCGCCTTCACCGATCCCGTAGCGCGGCTGATCGCCGGAGAACTTGCCGATGGGCTCGACGAGACCGGCTACGTCAGGGCCGATCTGGCGGAGATCGCTGGGCGGCTTGGCGCCGACGGCGTGGCGGTGGGCAAGGTGCTGGCCGTATGCCAGACCTTCGAGCCGGCCGGCCTGTTTGCCCGCGATCTCGCGGAATGCCTTTCCCTGCAGCTTGCCGTGCGTGACCGGCTCGATCCGGCCATGAAGGCCCTGATTGCCAATCTCGAACTGCTGGCGCGCCGCGATTTCCAGACGCTTAAGCGGCTCTGCGGCGTCGATGAGGAGGATTTGCTCGACATGCTGGCCGAAATCCGGGCGCTCGACCCGCGGCCGGGCATGGCGTTTTCGGGCGGCGCCAGTAACTCGATCGTCGCCGATGTCGAGGTGCGGGCGGCCAATGACGGCAGCTGGACCGTCGAACTCAACGCCGAAACGCTGCCGCGCGTGCTGGTCGACCATATCTATTTCGCCCAGGTGTCGCCGCACGCGAAGAACCAGGCGGAGAAGGACTTCCTGGCCGAGTGCCTGCAGAATGCCAACTGGCTGACACGCAGCCTCGACCAGCGGGCCAAGACGATCCTCAAAGTGGCCTCGGAAATCGTACGCCAGCAGGACGCCTTCCTCGTCCATGGCGTGCGCCACCTGAAGCCGCTCAACCTGCGCACGGTGGCGGACGCCATCGGCATGCACGAATCGACGGTCAGCCGGGTCACCGCGAACAAATACATGCTCACCCCGCGCGGCGTGTTCGAACTGCGCTATTTCTTCACCGCCTCGATCGCGGCATCGGGTGGTGGCGATGCGCATTCCTCCGAAGCGGTGCGTGATCGCATCAAGCAATTGATCGACGAAGAGAAGCCGGTCGATGTGCTGTCGGACGATGCTATCGTCAACATGCTGAGGGAAAGCGGCGTCGATATCGCCCGTCGTACGGTCGCCAAGTACCGGGAAGGCATGAATATTCCCTCATCGGTGCAGCGCCGGCGCGAGAAGCGGGCGCTCGCCAGCGCCGGCCGTTAGGCACTCGCGATTTTCACAGTTTTCGAGTTTCATTGACAAGCCACGGTGAAGTGGCTAGAAGCCCGCCCGCATGAGACGGGCTTGATGCCCGCTAGCGGATGGTCCGTCACGACAATGACCCGGGACGGTCAAGAAGGCGGCTTGTGATCAACCGGAAAGTTCGGATTTAAATCGGCGCGAGTGACGCCGCAAAGCTTGTGCGCACGGATCACGAGTATAAACTCGGGCCAGTTTGAAGCCTGAGCAAGGAAGGTCAGTTTTCAGATGAATCTGCGCATTTCGGGAAAGCACATGGATATCGGCGATGCGTTCCGCACACGCATCAACGATCGTGTCGGTGAAGCGATCGGCAAATATTTCGATCGCGGCTTCGCGGGGCACGTCACCGTCATCAAATCGGGCTCGCGCTATTCGGCGGATTGCATGATCCGGCTGGATTCCGGCGCCTCGCTGCAGGCCACCGGCGATGCCCAGGATCCGACGCTCGCCTTCGAGGCCGCCGCCGATCGGCTGGAGACCCGGCTTCGGCGCTACAAGCGCCGTCTGAAATCGCACAATTCGGGCAATGCCAATGGCGAGTTGACCGACATTGCCTATACCGTGATGGCACCGCTTGCCGATGACGATGAGGAGATCCCGGAGGATTTCGCACCGGCCATCGTCGCCGAATCAACCATGACGCTGAAGACCATGTCGGTGGCCTCAGCCGTCATCGAGCTCGATACCAAGGACAGTCCGGTGGTTGTTTTCCGCAATGCCGGAACCGACCATCTCAACATCGTCTATCGCCGGCCCGACGGAAACATCGGCTGGATCGATCCGTCCACGACCAAAGTCGCACAGGGATAAAAGCCGGCCGCACGAGGGGTGGGGACTGGCGCGGCAGGCGAACAAGGATTTTCAAGCATGGATCTGAGCGATCTTATCAGCGTTCCGGCGATCTTGCCGGCGTTGAAGGCGAACTCCAAGAAGCAGCTTCTGCAATTGCTGTCCGAGCGGGCCGCGGCGATTTCGGGCATCCCGGAACGGGAGGTGTTCGACACCATCCTGCAGCGCGAACGCCTGGGTTCGACCGGCGTCGGCAACGGCATCGCCATACCGCACGGCAAGCTCGCCGGCGTGAAGCGCATCGCCGGCGTTTTCGCCCGGCTGGAAACCCCGGTCGATTTCGAATCGCTGGATGACCAACCGGTTGATCTGGTGTTTCTGCTGCTGGCGCCTGAAGGGGCGGGTGCCGATCACCTAAAGGCGCTGTCGCGCATCGCGCGCGTGCTGCGCGACGCCGACACGGTGGCCAAGGTCAGGGGGACGCGCGACGCCGCGGCGATCCACGCGCTTTTGTCGGACACGCAGGCCTCGCACGCGGCCTGAAGCCATCTTTTTTAAAAATCACCCCAAGGGCCGCCGTGAGCGGCCCTTTTCAGTTAACCCACTGGCCGACTTTAATGAATGGCGACGGTGGTCAGGTCGTTTTCCATGGCGCCGGCCAAGGCACGGTCACGCGCATCGGAAAGCAGGATCGGCTGGCCGTTGGCGCCAAACAGGGCCCACAGCTCCATACCGGGCGCGATTTCGCCGATGTTGGGGAAGCGGCCGAGCAGTTCATCGCTCGAGACCTTGCGCAGATAGGCGACCGAGCCTTCGCCGAGATGGGCGAACTCGCCGCTGGTCATGGTGATGGTTTCGTCAGTTCTGGTCATTTCAAGCCTCCTTGGCGCGAGGACGCCGCTCAAGGCCATCCCGCATGAGAGCCATCAGTGAAGATCAGTCTTTCACCGATATATTTATTTTCCGTACCAGCCGTTCAGACTCCGGCCGATCGAGATCGATCGACAAAAGGCCGTTCTTCAGCTCCGCCGCGATCACGCGCATGCCGTCGGCCAGCACGAAGCAGCGCTGGAACTGGCGTGCGGCAATGCCGCGATGAAGGAATTCGCGCTCGGTATCGTCGGTCTGACGACCGCGCACGACCAACTGGTTTTCCTCCGTTGTCACATCGAGATCGCTTTCGGCGAAACCGGCGACGGCAAGTGTAATGCGTAGCCTTTCGGCCTTGCCGTCGGCACCGCTGAGGCGCTCGATGTTGTAGGGAGGGTAGCTGTCACCGGACTTCGCCAGACGCTCCAGGGTCTTTTCCATGGCGTCGAAACCCAGGAGAAGCGGGCTGGAGAAAGGCGTCATTCGGCTCATGTTACACTGTCCTCTCAAGAGCGACATAAACTGGAAAAACCCAAATGGCATTTTTCCCGATGGCCTTGATATGGTCCGCCCCACGACCAAGTTCAAGCCACCAAAAGACCCGCCCAAAAAGACCAAGCCGTGGACTCACAGGAATAATCGACATGGCGCTTGAAACGACGCGCGGATGCAAGGAGAAGCGCGCAGGCCGGGACCGTTCCCCGTCGAGCGGTTCGGCAGCTTGCAGCCGGTTGGCGTTTTTCGGGCGCACGATCGGTCCGGTGAGCTGATGGCTAGCCAAACAAGGAATTGAAATGCCCCAACCACGCAAGATCATCATCGACACCGATCCCGGCCAGGACGATGCCGTCGCCATTCTGCTGGCGCTCGGCAGTAGCGAACTGGACATCATCGGCATTACTGCCGTTGCCGGCAACGTGCCGTTGAAACTGACCGAAAAGAACGCCCGCAAGATCTGCGAACTGGCCGGCCGGCCAGATATCAAGGTCTATGCCGGCGCCATCCGTCCGTTGGCGCGCGAACTGGTCACCGCCGAGGAGGTGCATGGCAAGACCGGTCTCAACGGGCCGCAACTGCCCGAACCGACGATGAAGCTGCAGGAGCAGTATGCCGTCGATTTCATCGTCGAGACGCTGATGAAGGAAGAGAGTGGCACCATCACGCTTTGCCCGCTCGGGCCGCTTACCAACATAGCGCTGGCACTAATCCGCGAACCGCGCATTGCACCGCGCATCAAGGAAATCGTGCTGATGGGCGGCGGCTTCTTCGAAGGCGGCAATGTCACGCCGACCGCCGAATTCAACATCTATGTCGATCCGCAGGCCGCCGATCTGGTTTTCAAGTCCGGCATCCCGATCGTGATGATGCCGCTCGACGTCACCCACAAGGCGCTGACCACGTCCAAGCGCATCGATGCCTTCCGCAAGCTTGGCAGCAAGGTCGGCATCGCCACGGCAGACATGCTCGAATTCTTCGAGCGTTACGACGAGGAGAAGTACGGCACCGATGGCGGGCCGCTGCACGACCCCTGCGTCATCGCCTACCTGTTGAAGCCGGACCTGTTCAAGGGCCGCCATTGCAATGTCAGCGTGGAAACCGCCTCGGAACTGACCATGGGCATGACCGTGATCGACTGGTGGGGCGTGACCAAGCGGGAAAAGAACGCCATGGTGATGCGCGACATCGACCATGACGGGTTTTTTGGGCTGCTGGTGGAGAGGCTGAGGCGGCTTAACTGACGTTTTTTTGACAACGCGCGTTGTCACCAGCGCGCGTTGTCACCCATTGAGCAATCGATAGGTGTCGACGCCGTGCTTGTGGTGTTGCCGTTCAATAGGAACGAGAGAGCCAAGAAGATGCGGTCGCTCGACGTCATCGTCGATTGATATCCGCGTGTTGTCGTCATCAAGGCGCACATCGTAGGTATAGTATAAATTGTGACCTACCATGGCATACGGGCTGATAGGCTTCACTCTGATGTATTCGACCACGGCCATCACGCGTTGGCTGGCGACGACCGGATTGGCCTGAAGCCCTACAATCGCGATGGATTTCATCAGCGCAAAGGCGCAAAAGAAAGCGATGCCGACCACTGCGTCGCTGTACTCATATTGCCAAATAAGCAAGCGATCCCGAAAGGAAACGTTTGATTTGCGCATAGTGAAGAATTGTGCAGCGGCGTGCAATTCTTCAATATGTCTCTGTGAAAATATATGAAGAAGGCGCTTTCGTGGTTACTTCGACCGCGAAAACGCCAGCCACAGGCCGCCGCCGACCATGAAGCTGCCGCTGATCCTGGACAGGAGCTTGACGCGGCTGGCCGAGAGCATACGGCCGGCGCGGCCGGCGGCGAGCGCATAGGTCGAATCCGACATGGCGGCGAAGATCATGGCGGTTAGGCCCATGACGGCGATCTGCAGCGAATAATTGCCCTGCGGCGCGATGAACTGCGGGAAGAAGGCGCCGAAGAAAATCAGCGTCTTGGGATTGCTCAGCGCCACCAGCAGGCCCTGCAGGAAGAAGCCACCGCGCGGTTTCCGGGCGGTTCCGTCGGCGTTCAGCGTGCCCTTCGAGCGGAACATCTGCACGCCCATCCAGATCAGGTAGGCGGCGCCGATCAGACGCACCCACTCGAACCAGTGGCCCATGCCCGAGATCAGCGTGTTGAGGCCGATGCCGACGATGGCGATCATGACGGCGAGACCCGCCTGTGTGCCGGCGACATTGGCGAGACCAGCACGAGTTCCGTGGCGGATGCTGTTGGCGATGATCAAGGTCACCGTTGGCCCGGGGACCAGGATGATGACGATGCAGGCAAGAACATAGGCGGCGTAGAGTTCCAGCGACATGATTTTTCCTCGCAATGCCGCTACGCGGCCTTTCAGGCGACAATCAATGCATGGCGGCGATAACGACGCAAGCCGGTGCGCGGCGCGCCTGGCTCAGGCGCCGGCAGGCCAGGGCAACGTCGTCTCATAGGCGGCCGCGGCCTTCAACACGGCGAGATCGCCGCGTGGCCGGCCGATCAGCTGCATGCCCATCGGCCGGCCCCTGTCGTCGAAGCCGACCGGCACATTGACCGCCGGGCAACCGCCCAAGGGGGCGAAGGCTGAAACCTGCATCCAGCGATGGTAGCTGTCCATCGCCCGCCCGGCGACCTCGCGGGGCCAATGGGTGCCGACATCGAAGGGGAAGACCTGTGCGGTTGGCAGCGCGATGAGGTCGAAGCGGTCGAAGATCGACAACAGCATCCGGTGCCAGGAGGTGCGCACGACCGAAGCCGCGCGGATTTGCGGCGCCGTCAGCCGCATGGCGTTCTCTACTTCCCAGACGGCTTCCGGTTTCAGCAGGCCGCGCCTGGCGGGATCGTCATAATGCACTTTCAGGGCGCAGCCGCTGCTGGCCTGGCGCAGCGTCACGAAGGCTTGCCAGAGTGCTTCGAAATCGAAATCCGGTCGCAAGGGCTCGGCCAGGAAGGATACATCCGTGAACCGTGCGAGTGCTGCCTCACAAAGATCGAGGATGCCGGGCTCGATCGGCAGATGGCCGCCGAGATCGCCCAGCCAGGCGATGCGGCCGCCGGTCGCCACCGTCGCGAGCCCTTCAAGGAAGGAGCCTTGCTTCTCATAGGACAGGGGCGCCTGCGGGTGATAACCGGCCTGCACGTCGAGCAACAGCGCCATGTCGGCGACATTGCGACCCATCGGCCCCTCCACGCCCATCTGCGCCTGAAAAACCTCGAAGTCGGGACCAGCGGGCACGAGCCCCTGCGATGGCCGAAAACCGTAGACATTGTTCCAGGCCGCCGGGTTGCGTAGCGAACCGCCGAAATCGCTGCCGTCGGCGACGGGCACCATGTCGAGTGCCAGCGCCACCGCCGCACCGCCGCTCGAGCCGCCGGCGGTGAGCGACGGATCGAAAGCATTCAGCGTCGGCCCGAACACGTTGTTGTAGGTGTTGGAGCCGAGCCCGAATTCGGGAACATTGGTCTTGCCGATGATGATGGCGCCGGCGTCGCGGATGCGTTCGACGAAGAAATCGTCTTCCTGAGGCACGAAATCGGCGAAGATCGGCGAGCCGAACGAGGTCCTGAGGCCCTTTGTGGAGGCAAGGTCCTTGATGGCAACGGGAAGGCCAAAGAGGGAGCCGCTTCCATCCGTCCGCCTGATATCGGCGGCGTCGGCGTCGCGCAAGATGTCGGCGCGGTCGCGCAACGAGACAATGGCGTTGACCAGCGGGTTGACCGCATCGATGCGATCGAGGAACGCCGTCACCACCTCGCGCACGGAGAGTTTCTTTCGGCGGATCGCGTCGGCGAGTTCGACAGCCGACAGGCGGCAGATGTCGCTGGCCGCGGGTACGGCATGTCTGGTGCGGGGGCGCATCATCTCAACGGGTTTCCTGCAAGGCCTGGTCGACATCCTTGGCCAGCGGGATTGCCGGCTGGGCGCCGGGCTTGAGGCAAGCCAGCGAGCCGGCGGCGCCGGCACGCGCCAATGCCTGTTCGAGCGTGAGGCCCGATGCCAGGCCGGCCGCGAAATAGCCGCAGAATGTGTCGCCGGCGCCGACCGTGTCGACCGGCGTGATCTTCAACGCGGGAACGGTCAGGAAATCGCTCGGCGTCGCCGCCGTCACGCCGTCGCCGCCAAGCGTGACGATGATGGCGCGTCCGGTTTTCCCGGCAAAATCGCGCATGCGCGCCTTCCGATCGCGGCCGCTGAGCGCCAGGGCCTCGCCATAGAGGTCGAACTCGGTTTCGTTGGCGACGACGTAATCAGCCTTGCCGAGGAAGCCGGCCGCTTTGGCGTGGAACGGAGCCGTGTTGAGCACGGTGACCGCGCCGGCCGCCCTTGCCTGGTCGAGGGCCGCATCGATCGTCGCGAGCGGAATCTCATGCTGCAGCAGCACGACGTCGCCCTTTTTCAGAAAAGCCTTGGAGAGGTCGCCGGGCACCACGGAAGCATTGGCGCCGGGCACCACGGCGATGATGTTCTCGCCGTCGTCGCCGACCATGATCAGCGCCGTGCCGGTCGAGGCAAAGGTCTCTCCCACACCCGACAGGTCGACCTTGGCCTCGCGCAGCAACGCTAGAGCTTCGGGTGCGAAATTGTCCTTGCCGACGGCGCCGACCATGCGCACCTGAGCACCGGCACGTGCGGCGGCGAGCGCCTGGTTGGCGCCCTTGCCGCCGGGCGCCGTCGTGAAACCGGAACCGCTCACCGTCTCACCGGGGCTCGGCAAGCGGTCGACATTGGCGATAAGGTCGAGGTTGATCGAGCCGACTACGATAATCAAGAAATGCCTCCTGCTGAATGCAGGGGAAGCTATCCTGCCAGGCCGTTCGATGCCAGACCACGCGAATGGTCCAGCACAATTTGCCGCCTCACTCGCATCGCACGGTGACGATGCCCTGATAGTTGCCGGCGGGAAAGATACCGCTCGATTTGGTGGCGGTGAGGTCGATCTGCATGGCGTGGGTGCCGTTGACGACCCTTTGCGGCACGCCTCCATTGTTGTCGACGCCCGAGCCATCGAGGCGGAAGACCGAGACGAAGGTCACGTTGGTGCCGCCGCCGCTCGGCGCGGACGAGAATGCCGCAGGCGCCGGCGCTGAAACCGAATAACAGTCCAGCAGGTTGAACAGCGAGCACAGCGTGGAGCTTGCCACCACGGTGGCACTGGCGCTCGATCCGCCTGCCTGCTTGGATCCGAGTATGCCGATGGCCGGATTTGCGGTCATCGTTCCCGATGCCCCGACCATGATGGTGCAGGTGCCGATGATCGCCGCCTGCGCCGGAAGGCAGAAGCCGGCGAGCGCGGCCATCGCAAGCAGCGCCCTGTTATTTCTTCTTCTTTTTCTTGCCATCACCGCTTCCGGTCCTGATGCTCCAGCCTTCGTTGGCCCATCCGGGTGATGCGGCCACGGGCGTGGGAGCGCTGGCGGCCACGCTCGCCGTCGGGCCGTCGCCGCCGAGGCCCATCTTGAGCAGTTTCAGCTCCAGTTGCAGGCGCTCGACCTCGAGTTCATAGAGGCGGCTGCAATCGACACGCTTAGGCGTACGACCGATCGGAATCACCACGCGGCCGTAGGTGGCGACGTCGTTGTTCGACTGGCTGTTGCCTCTGATAACGCCGAGGTCGAAATAGGCGCCGGTGCCCGACACCGCCGAACGGCAGGTGGTGCCGTCGGAGGCGTGGACCTCGTCCTGGCCCTGAGGCAACGTCACGCCGGGCAGATTGAAGCCGCTCTCGTTCTGATTGAGGTTGTAGACATCCTCGGCCAGAACCGGCGAGATCCCCGTCCACATCGCCGCAGACGCGACTGTCAGGACTTGCGGTGCCCAAAAAACTTTCCGCATATCTGTGCCTTTATCTGCGTCTGTTGATTGGGAAAGGGGATGCTCTCGGTACAGATACGCACTTTACGCTCGGCAGCGCCGCCGAAGGGCACGACCACAAGGACGGGACGGGAAGCCTGCGAGCCCAGTTGGAAGACGTTCGGAGAGATCTTGGCGTCCACTGGCTGAAAATTCTGATCGTAGACGTGGATTTCGACCTTTATCTTCTGGCCGTAGGGATTGGCGGGGAACACACGGACCGCGAAGGCGTCGGTGAAACTGTTGACCTCACCCCGCATCGGCGACATCGACTGGGCGCCCGCGGCAATGGGCATCAATCCGACGGCCAGCGCCGTCGCCAGGTTCAGAGTATGTTTCAAGGACCCCTCCTTCGCGGGGACGTCATTCGCAACGCAGCGTTACCGTTGCCTGATAGTTGCCGTTCGCGAAGCGATTGCTGCCGCCCTTGGTGCCGGCGAGATGGACCGAGACAAGATCGGCGCCGGGGACAGTCAGGGCGGTGGAGGAACCAGTTTCCGCGATCGTGTGGGCGCCGCTGGCAGAATAGGTCGATGTCCAGGTGATGGCCGTGCTGTCGGCGGCAGGCACGGTGGTGAGGGTCACCGGATCGACGCTCAGCGAAACACCCCCGGTGGTGGTGAGCGTGACTGTTCCAGCCGAACCGCCGCTGTTGTGCGAGCTCAGCGACTGAAGGTCGGGGCTTACCGTCATCGTGCCGTTGGTGGCGACGACAAGCGTGCAGGTCGCGGTGACCGTGCCGTTGAAAATGACATTCTGCTGTGTGGCCATCGCAGCCTGGTCCAGGCACGCGACCAGCAGAGTTGCGCCGAAAGCGGCGCGAAACAACGTCATCGAAACCCTCCTATTAAGTCGGAATGTCCGAATTAATATGGGTCATCATCGCTTTAGCATGGTTAATTTAGTGTAAACTTAAATAAAGCGTCAAAACAACGGCTGTGAAGAAACCGATGGTTGTCGCCGGTTGTATCCAGAAATTCTCGAAATAATTCCCACTAATACTTCGCAATGCGAATATTCATATATTCCTTGGAGCCGGAATTAAAAATCGACATTTTAGGACGAAATCTGCCCCGCCTCCCAGCCGAGGATGGCGCGCTTGCGGGTCAGGCCCCAGTGATAGCCGGTGAGATCGCCTGATTTGCCGATGGCGCGGTGGCAAGGCACCACGAAAGAGAGCGGGTTGGCGCCGTTGGCGGCGCCGACCGCGCGGCTGGCGCTCGGCGCACCGATGCTGGCGGCGATCGAGGAATAGGTGCGGGCCTTACCCATCGGGATCCGCAGCAAGGCTTCCCAGACGCGGACCTGAAAGTCGGTGCCGATCATGACGACGTGCAGCGGCTGGTCGGCGCGCCACAACGTCGGCTCGAAGATGCGCGCGGCATAGGGGCCTGTCGCTTCCCTGTCCTCGACATAGAGGGCGTTGGGCCAGCGGCCGGACATGTCGGCGAAGGCGGCGCGCTCCTCGCCGACGTCGCAGAAGGCGAGGCCGGCAAGCCCGCGATCCGTGGCCATGATCAGGGCAGTGCCGAACGGGGACGGGTGATAGCCGTAGCGGATGGTGAGGCCGGCGCCGCGCGTCTTGTAGTCGCCCGGCGACATCGCCTCATGGGTGACGAACAGGTCGTGCAGCCGACCGGGACCGGACATGCCCAGTTCGAAAGAGGTTTCGAGCAGCGGCATGCCGGAATCGAGCAGCTTGCGCGCATGGTCCAGCGTCACCGCCTGCAGGAAGGCCTTGGGTGACAGGCCGGCCCAGCGGGTGAAGAGTTTTTGCAAGCCGGTCGGCGTCTCGCCGACCTCCTCGGCCAGTTCTTCCAGCGATGGCTGGTCGCGATAGTCGAGGCTGATCTTCTCGATGGCGCGGCGCACGATCTCGTAGTCGCTGCCCTCGGGCGTGATGTCCTTCTTGAGGACTGCCGTGTGTGTGCTCATGGACCTGTCTCCTTGGGCCGGAATATCGCCTCTTGGGGCGCCGATCGCCACCCGAAACTTGCCTTCTTGCAGCGCTTGCCCAGATAGACTCCGGGTTCGAGCCCGGACGGAAAGCCGCTTCTTTTCCTGGAATTGCTTCAGCGCGCCTTGGCGGTCGCCAGCGCGCGCGCGAAGGCGGTGGCGAAGCTCTCGCGGGAATCGGGGTCGAGGAAGCCGCCGATCGGCACGTTCTGGCCCTGTGCTTCCACGATCATTCTGGTGATGCCGATCTCGGCGTGACGGGCGACCGAAAACCGCGCCCAGAAAGGGTTGAAGCGGTGCGCTTCCGATTTTCCCGAGGGGGCCGTCTTCCGGATATCGAGGCTGGTGCGCGAGACCGACACTTCCTCGCGGGCGCGTGCGGCCCGATAATTGACGCGGAAGGCGATATAGACGGCAATCACGTCGAGGCCGAAGAAGCCGAACACCGGCCAGGCGCCGCGCGACAGGAAAAACGCACCCGTGACCAGCCAGCCGAACATCAGTGCGCCCATCAGGATCAGGAAGCCCGTCCGGCCGAGCGACCGGTGTGGGGTCAGCAATGCGTGAAAGAAGGGCTCATCAGCCTGAAACGAGGCGTTTGTGTCGCTCATGACAGGATATTATAGGAGGGAAATGGCCAGCCCCAAGTCCAAAGAATCTTCCATGCCCGAAAAAGAGCCGCCGTCCGGACGGCGCGACGGCTCCAATGCCAAGCCGGGTCCACGTCCCGCTCGGCGGACTTCGCGCTACAGCCCGGCCGAAGTGCACGAGATTTTCCGACGCTTTTCGGTGCAGCGGCCAGAGCCGAAGGGCGAGCTCGAACACGTCAACCCCTTCACGCTGCTGGTGGCGGTGGTGCTGTCGGCGCAAGCGACCGATGCCGGCGTCAACAAGGCGACGCGGGCTTTGTTCAAGGCCGCCGATGCGCCGCAAAAGATGCTGGCGTTGGGTGAAGCCAGGGTCGGCGACTATATCAGGACCATCGGGCTCTGGCGCAACAAGGCCAAGAACGTCATCGCACTATCGGAGGCGTTGATCCGCGACCACGGCGGCGAGGTGCCCGATGATCGCGATGAGCTGGTCAAGCTGCCCGGTGTCGGGCGCAAGACCGCCAATGTCGTGCTCAACATGGCCTTCGGCCAGCATACGATGGCGGTCGACACCCACATCTTGCGCATCGGCAACCGGCTTGGCCTGGCGCCTGGCAAGACCCCGGAACAGGTCGAGCAGGGACTGCTGAAGATCATCCCGGACGAATATATGCGCCATGCGCATCACTGGCTGATCTTGCATGGCCGCTATGTCTGCAAGGCGCGCAAGCCGGATTGCCCGGCCTGCGTCATCGCCGATATCTGCAAGGCAGAGGTGAAGACGACCAGCATTCCGGCACCGCTGGTGCCGATCGCTCCGCTTGAAACGATTGCCGCCGACGATCAGTAGCCGTAGCCACGCGCCATCGCCGCGGCGAAAACCGGGATCAGCAGGAAGACGAACGCCTCGGCGCGGATATAGGTCTTCACCGAGACCAGTTCGCCGACAGGCACGGCGAAGGCAGGATTGGCGCTCGCCTGCCGGCTCCAGGACAGGAAACGCACGGTCGGGATGATCGACAGCAGGCCGACGGTGCCGAATGCCGCCATCTTGGCCCAGAACACCCAGTTGTAGACGTAGAACTCCCAACCCTTGAGCCCCCAGACGACACGGCCGATACCGACGATGATGATGAGCGCGGCGATGATGCCGTAGTGACGGTCGATGCCGGCGAGCCGCTTGAGCGTCGCGGCGGGCAGGTCGCCACGGATCAGCACGAATTCGGCGCCGATGATCCCGGCTAGCGAGAACACCAGCAGATGGTGGATGATGGCGAGCACGAGGTCGGTGGTGTCCATGCGGGTTTCCTTGGATCGGCGGCAGTGGCCGGCGCCTGAAAAATTGGGACGTGCTGATTCAGCCGTCGTCGAAAATAACACCGCCGCGCGAAAATCCCATAGCGCCCGGATGTCGTGAAGGCTGCCGGACGTTGCGGCTTGGATGATGGTTCCTGGTTTCCTGGCTCTTGCACCGCGCCGGCGATTTGCTAACCGCAGGCCGTAACGCGAGGCAAATCCAATGAACACGACGCAAGCGACCATCGCCCCGGTCATCGAGACGCCGCGAACCATCCTGCGGGCACACCGGCTCGGCGATTTCGATGCCTATGCCACGATGTGGGCCGACCCCGTCGTCACCCGTTTCATCGGCGGCAACTCGCGCACGCGTGAAGAAAGCTGGATGCGCTTCCTGCGTCACGCCGGCCTGTGGTCGCTGCTGGGCTACGGCTTCTGGGCCATCGAGGAGAAAGCGACTGGCCGCTTCGTCGGCGAGGCCGGGTTCCACGATCTGAAGCGCGACATGGAGCCGTCGATCGAAGGTATCCCCGAGGCGGGGTGGGCGCTCGCTCCGGCCGCGCACGGCGCCGGCCTTGCCACGGAGATCGTCAGCCGCGTGCATAGCTGGGGCAACGAGACGTTCGGACTTGCCAGAACCGTCTGCATCATCGATCCCGACAATACGGCCTCCTTGAACGTCGCCAGGAAGTGCGGCTATACCGAACTGACGCAGATCCTCTATCACGACGCCCCGATGATCCTGCTGGAGCGGCTGCCCTGAGCGGCGTCATCGACTGGACATACCCGCTCTGCTAGCATCGAGCCTCAAGCGAGGGGATAGATCGATGCATGCATTAAAGTCGACAATCATGAGGGTTTTCTGGGCGGGGCTTGTTCTCGCGCTGACAGTGCGGCTCGCGGCAGCCGACGCGACGGTGCCGACCGCCGATATCGCGGGCGCCGCCGATAATCAACTGGCCAAGCGCTACGAAGGCTCTTTCATCGTGTCCTACGCAAAGCTTGCCTTTACCGACTTCAGCGTACCGCTGTCGCCCCTGAAGCCAAGTGCAGATCCCAACGCGCGTGACGCCATGAACAATCGCGTTTTCGCGCCGGACAAGAAGGCCGAGGTGGAGGGTGCCCTGACCCGTATCGCCTATGTGCTGCCGGCCGAGCGCTCGCCGCTCGAGGTGCTGCGCAATTATCAGGATGTGATCAAGGCAGCAGGAGGCGAAGTCCTGTTCGAGTGCAAGAAGGAGGAATGTGGCGGCGCTGCCGACCGCTCGTCGAGCGGCGGCGGCGGCGACATGAGCCTGACGATGTATTCCTTCCATGAAAGCGATCTCAAGGACGCGGCATTCTCCAATGGCGCTTGCGCGTTGGCTACCGGCATCAACGACCAGCGCTATTTCTCGGCCAAGGTGCCGCAGGACGGCGGCGACGCCTATGTCACCGTGCAGACCTATTCGTTGACCGACAATCTCTACTGCAAGGAACTCAACGGTCGCACCGTCGCCGTAGTGCAGGTGCTGGAACCCAAGGCGCGCGACAAGAAAATGGTAGTCGTCGAAGCGGCCAAGATGGCGGACTCGCTCTCCGCCACCGGCAGCATTTCCCTCTACGGCATCTTCTTCGACACCGACAAGGCTGACATCAAGCCGGAGTCCGAGCCGACGCTGAAGGAGATTTCGACGCTTTTGACCAATGAGCCCGGGATGACCGTGATCGTCGTCGGCCATACCGACAATCAGGGCGCCTTCGATTACAATCTCGACCTGTCGTCCCGGCGGGCGCAGGCGGTCAAGGCGGCGCTCGTGGCGAAATACGGGATCAATGGGTCGCGGCTTACGGCGGCCGGAGCCGGCATGATGGCGCCCGTCGCCAGCAATGACGAGGAGACCGGCCGCGCCAAGAACCGTCGGGTGGTCTTGGTCAAGTTGAACTAAGCGCTTTCGAGCGCTTCAAACTCCTTGTTGCGGCGCAATCCGGACGGGAACCCACACTTTTCCGCGCGAATGGCTGTGGGCCTATAGCGGCCTGCCGGCACGGCCGCTTCCTGAAGATGAGAGCACGGACAATTGAGGCTTATGCCTGCTCGAGCGGCGCGGGCTTGGGCAGCGCCAAGGTGTTCACCAGCGTCGAGAGATCGGGTTCGTCGATGAGCATCGCGGCCTCGGCCGGCGCCAGCCAGGCCCGCTGCCGCCGTTTGGCCTCCTGCCAGTCGGCAAGCTCTTCCGTCACTTCCAGCAGAAAGACGATGACGTCGACGCGGACAAAGCGGTTGGCCAAGCGTTTCCAGTAGGAATAGGTGCCCACCGGCTGCTTCAGCGTTTTGCCAAGCACCCCGGCTTCCTCCAGCGCCTCGATGGTGGCTGCCTTGCGCCCGCTCTTGCCTTTCATCGGCCACCCCTTGGGCACGATGAAGCGCCTCGTCGTTCTCGATGTGACCAGCATCACCTCGATACCGCCGCGCGGGTTCAGCCGAAAGGGAATGGCCGCCACCTGGCGGATCCTTTCGCCTTTCTTGGCCTGGCGCACGGCCTTTTTCTTGGTGGCTGCCATCTTGATAATCCAGTCGCTGCAATGCCCCTTAGCGTGATGCGACGCCTTTGCAAAATCCAAACTGCCGCAGGGGCACCTAAAATGCCCTACCATGTAAGTCGGCTAAATAAAAGAAGATGCCCGTCGATCAGCGGCAGGTGCTGACGGCGGTATTTCCGATTATCTGCGTCTGGCAGCTCGGCCTGACCTGCGGAACGACAGGCGGCGGCTGCTGGACGATGACGCGATCCTGGGCACGATACTGCTGTTGCTGCTGCTGAAATTGCTGCCGCTGAACCCGGCTCTGCAAGGCCTGCAGGTCATTCTGCTGGATGAGCACATTGTTTCCGGCCGCAGGATCGAGCACCTGCGCGGAAGCAGGCGATGCAAAGCCGACGAAAGCCGCCCCGGCCAGTACCGCCAGTACGAAACTCATAGCTGTACGACGCATGTACATCCGCTCATTCCTGCAAAAAAACCTCATCGCACCAGATATATAGGGTGTTTGTCCTGCGATGCCATGGCGGGAATGCGACGTGGACCTCAACAACCAGATCACCGATGCCCCGGCGCTGATCAGGTGCGGGCGACCTCGACGGCGAAGCTCCGCTGAACTTCCTGTCGATCGACAAGCTGTTCACCGAATATCTGGTGGCCAAGGGTTCGGCGATGGCCGATTCCGGCATCGAGGCGAAGACCTTGCATCCGGCAGTGGACCTCAACGTCCAGTTCAAGGTGGATAACGGCACCGATCTCGTTCTCTGCGCCGACGATCCGACCTTCCTCGAACTGGCGCAGGATCCGGGTTCCGGCACTCACCGATCCGCGCGTGTTCCAGATGGCGCAGTGGCCGCTTTGCGGCTGCGGCGAATCTGCCCGGCAACCCGGCATTGCACTTGACGGAAGCGATCGATTCGCCGCTCTATCGGGTCGGCGCCGGCCTCGAGCTGGCGGAGCCGGGAGAGGTCTTGATGAGGAAATACGCGTATTTCGCAGCAGTGCTGGGTGCTGCCTGTATCGCCGGCCTGCCGGCCATGTCGGCGCAAACCAAGGGCGACAAGCTGGCGGCAACGCCGCCCGCCGCAGCTGACGCGCCGCAGCTGCCCGGTGGTGCATCGGCCTTGTCCGAAACTCACGGCGACTGGACGGTCAATTGCCAGATATCGGGCACGAACAAGGTCTGCAGCCTGTCGCATCAGCAGTTCAACAAGCAAAGCAACCAGCGGCTGCTGGCGATCGAGCTGTCGAGCAAGACCGGCGAGGATGCGACCGGAACCCTTGCCCTGCCGTTCGGCTTGGCGCTTGCCAAGGGTGTTGCGCTGACCATAGACGACCAGAAGCTCGATGGCAGCTTGCCGTTCAACACCTGCCAGGTGGTCGGCTGCCTTGTGCCGGTGGCGTTCGATGCCAATGTCACGCCGCTGCTGAAGAACGGCACGACGCTCAAGATCGACGCGTTCGCGGCCGATACCGGGCAAGTCGTAAGCTTTTCAATTCCGCTCAATGGCTTCGGCGGGGCGCTTGCCCGCACGGCTGAGCTTTTGGCCAACTGACGGCTTAGCGCACAGCACGCGACAGGATGTTGGCGGCTTCCGCCAACACTTGTCAGACGACGATCGTTTTCAACCGCTCGGCGATGAGCGCGGCGAGCCGCGCCGCCACCTCGTCCTTGGTCATTTCGGGCCATTCCTCGACGCCGGTCCTAGACACGATCCGGACCCGGTTGCGATCGCCGCCCATCACGCCTGAAGGACCGATGCCGCTGGTCTGCGACACATCGTTGGCGACGATGAGATCGGCACCTTTCTTGCTGAGCTTGGCCTCGGCGTTGCGCAGGAGATCCTGCGTCTCGGCGGCAAAGCCGACGACCAGCCCGGGTCGCTGCCCGTGGTGACCGACACCAGCCAGGATGTCGGGGTTCTCGACCATGCGCAGCACCGGCGGGCCTTCGCCCGCGAACTTCTTGATCTTCTCACCGGCCGAATTCTCGGTGCGCCAGTCGGCAACGGCGGCGACGAATACCGCAGCGTCGGCGGGCAGAAGCTGTTCCACCGCGTCGCGCATTTCCTGCGCTCGCTCGACATGGATGGTTTTCACGCCCGCTGGATCGGCAATGCCTACGGGACCCGAGACAAGTCGGACATCGGCGCCAAGCCTTGCCAATGCCGCGGCGATGGCGTGGCCCTGCTTGCCGGACGACCGGTTGGCGATATAGCGCACGGGATCGATCGGCTCGTGCGTCGGGCCTGACGTGACGATGATCCTGCGCCCCGCCAGCGGCTTGGGGCCGGCATCGAGCAGCGCCTCGACCGCGGCGACGATCTCCAGCGGTTCGGCCATGCGGCCTTCGCCGGCCTCGTTGCTCTCGGCCATCTCACCCTTGGCGGGGCCGACGAAGGTGATGCCGTCCTTGCCTAAGGTCGCGCGGTTGCGGCGGGTGGCGGGATGCGACCACATCTTCGGGTTCATGGCCGGGGCCATCAGCACCGGCTTGTCGGTGGCGATGAGCACGGTCGAGGCCAGATCGTTGGCATGGCCATTGGCGACCTTGGCCATCAGGTCGGCGGTTGCGGGCGCCACCACCAGGAGGTCTGCCTCGCGCGATAGCCTGATGTGGCCGACATCGTGTTCATCGTTGCGGTCGAACATGTCGGTGAAGACATGGTCGGCGGAGAGCGCCCCGACCGACAGCGTCGTCACGAATTCCTGCGCCGCCGACGTCATGACCACCCGCACCGCCGCACCACGCTCGCGCAGCCGGCGGATCAGATCGAGCGCCTTGTAGGCGGCGATGCCGCCGCCGATGATGAGCAGGATGCGCTTGTTGGAAAGTGTGCCTCGCGGCAAGCTCTTGACTGCCAAGGCCGACGCCACGGTCAGGGCGCCTTGCGAATTGGCCAGTTCAAGGAGGGCTTTCTCGATCTGATCGAGACGGCCAACCGGGCCGATCTGGCCGTCGACAGCGGCCCGGATCATCACCCGCGCCTGTTCTTCCATGGAGCGATCGTTTTCCGCCGCCAGCTGGCGCAGCAGTTCCTTGACCTCATCATCAAGGTTGCGGATCGTGATGCTGGCCATATGATTGCACTCTACTCATCTTGCCTGATAGCGATGATAGCAATGCAATCAAATTGCCGCAAGCCGCAGGCCTCGGAGCGACGGCGGGGCCTAAAGAAGCTTCCAGGCGATATAGACCAGCGTCAGCGCGATCACCCACAGCGCCACACGGCCAGAACGGCTGTAGCGTGCCTCGGCCTTGCCGATGGCGCGGGCGGTCGCCTCATCGAAGCGCAGGCCGTGCTCGGCCATCAGGTCGATCTCTCGCGACAGCCGTTCCGTACGGGCCGCGAGTTCCGGCGCCTGGCGGATCAGCGCCAGCATCGCCTTGCCGCCGTCGCGTGCGTCGGTCAGCAAGCCGCGCGGCCCGAGGTTACCGGCTATCCAGCCACTGACTACTGGCTCGGCGGTCCTCCACATGTTGAAAGCCGGATCGAGCGTGCGCGCCACGCCCTCGACCACCACCATCGTTTTCTGCAGCAGGATCAATTCAGGTCGTGTCGCCATGTCGAAGAGTTCGGTCACCTCGAACAGCAGCGTCAAAAGCTTGGCCATGGAAATGGTTTCGGCCGGCTGGCCGTGGATCGGCTCGCCGATCGCACGGATCGCCTGCGCGAAGGAGGAGACGTTGTGCTGGCGCGGCACATAGCCGGCCTCGAAATGCACCTCGGCGACGCGCAGATAGTCGCGTGTGATGAAGCCGTAGAGGATCTCGGCGAGGAAGCGGCGCTCCTTCTTGCCGAGGCGTCCGGCAATGCCGAGATCGACGGCGACGATGGTGCCGTTTGCCTCGACGAACAGATTGCCCGGATGCATGTCGGCGTGGAAGAAGCCGTCGCGCAGCGTATGGCGCAGGAAGGATTGGATGAGATTGGCGGCGATCGCCTTCAGGTCATGGCCGGCGCTTTGCAGGCTGGCGATATCGTTCATCTTGACGCCGTCGACCCATTCCATGGTCAGCACGTCGCGACCGGTGCGTTCCCAGTCCACCGAAGGGACGCGAAAGCCAGGGTCTTCCCTGGTGCTTTGGCCAAGTTCCGAGAGCGCGGCCGCCTCGAGGCGCAGGTCCATCTCGATCCTGGTGGTCTGCGCCAGCGTCTCGGTTACTTCGACCGGCCTCAGCCGGCGCGACGATGGTATGTATTTTTCCTGCAAGCGGGCGGCGAGGAAATAGCTTTCGAGGTCCTGGAAGAAGCGGCGGCGCACGCCTGGCCGGATGACCTTGACCGCCACCTTCCTGGCGACGCCACCATCGACGGTTTCAGCGGCATGGACCTGAGCGATGGAGGCGGCGGCGACCGGATCGCCGAATTGCTTGTAGAGATCGCCGAGCTTGCGCCCGAGCGAGGCTTCGATCGCCGCGACCGCCTCGGCCGTCGGGAAGGTGTGCATCTTGTCCTGCAGCATGGCGAGATCGAGCGCCATGTCGTTGCCGACGACATCGGGCCGCGTCGCCAGGAACTGGCCAAGCTTGACATAGGAAGGCCCGAGCCGGACCACTGCCTTGGCCAGCCGATCGCTACGCTCATAGGCAAGCGCGCGGCGGCGGGTGAACAGCCGCGCCAGCCGCCAGCCGAATTTCGGCAGGCCGGACAGTTCCTCGCCGGGCAAGGCAGCGACGACGCCCTCGCGCACCAGCACCCAACCGGCCCGTACGAGCCGGAACCCCGCGCTGACGGTGCTCATGGCCGCGTCCGCCCCACCGGTTCATCGAACTGGCGCAAGGCACGTCGCGTGTTGGAGATGGGCGACGGCGTCAAAGCTTCCAGCCCGAATGCAGGGCCGCTATGCCGCCTGAATAGTTGCGGAAGGAGACGCGATCAAAGCCGGCGCGGGAAATCATCGCCGCGAAGTTTTGCTGATTGGGGAATTTCGCGATCGATTCGACCAGATAGGAATAGGGCTCGCCGTCGCCGGTGACCAATTTGCCGATCCTGGGAATGGCATTGAACGACCAGGCTTCGTAGACCTTGTCGAGCAACGGCATCTCGACCTCGGAAAACTCCAGGCACAGGAAGCGGCCGCCGGGCTTCAGCACGCGGAACGCCTCGTCCAGGGCCCCGTCGATATGCGGGACGTTGCGAATGCCGAACGCGATGGTGTAGGCGTCGAAGCTGGCGTCAGGGAAGGGCAGTTCCTCGGCGTTGGCCTCGACGAAATCGGTGTTGCCGGACAGGCCCTTCTTTTCGGCCCTGTCACGGCCGACAGCGAGCATCGAGCCGTTGATGTCGAGCACGGTGGCATGGGCGTGGCCATGGCTGGCATCGACGATGCGGAAGGCGATGTCGCCGGTGCCGCCGGCAACATCGAGTACACGCCAGCCCGAGCGCTTGGGCGGATTGAGCCAGGCGACCATGGCATCCTTCCACAGCCGGTGCAGGCCGCCTGACATCAGGTCGTTCATCAGGTCGTAGCGATTGGCGACCTTGCGGAAAACATCGTTGACCAGGGACTGCTTCTCGCCTTCCCCTACACGCTTGAAACCATAGGAGGTTTCCATGCCGCCGGCGGCCGTGGTTCTCTCAACTGACATTTTTTTGATCCGTCATAAAACCGGCGGGACCATAGCCGATCGATGATGCGGGCGCTATTGTTTAAGGCGCGGTGTTCAGCCGCGCTTCCAGGTGGTGGGTTTTCAAGACCTGGACTGACCGACGGGATGTTTGAATGCCTTTGAAAGCGGAACTGCACTGCCACATCGAAGGGGCAGCGGCGCCAGATCTCGTCATCCGCCAGGCGCAGAAATACGGCAAGGATACCTCGCCCTATATCCAGAACGGGTCCTTCGTCTGGCAGGATTTCACCTCCTTTCTCGCGGCCTATGATTTTTCCGCCGACCTGTTCCGGACCGAGGAGGATTACGCGCGGCTGGCCGACCATTATCTGACCAGCCTGGCCCGCGACGGGGCAATCTACTCCGAGGTGTTCACCTCGCCGGACCACGCGACGAAAGCCGGGCTGTCGCCCAAGGCCTACACCGATGCGCTCGGCGAAGGCATGCTGCGCGCCAAGGCCAAGACCGGCATAGAGGGCCGCATGATCGTCACCGGCGTGCGCCATGTCGGCGTCGAATCGATCGAGCGGGCGGCACGCTTCGCGGCGCGCTGCGGCCATCCGCTGGTCACCGGTTTCGGCGTCGCCGGCGACGAGCGCACGGGCGACATGGAAGACTATGTCAGGGCTTTCGAGATCGCGCGGGAGGCCGGGCTCGGCATCACCGTCCATGCCGGCGAACTGACGGGCTGGGAGACTGTCCAGGCGGCACTCGACCATATCCGCCCGTCGCGCATCGGCCATGGCGTGCGCGCCATCGAAAATCCCGACCTTGTCCGGCGCATCGCTGACGAGGGCGTCGTGCTGGAGTGCTGCCCCGGTTCCAACATCGCGCTCAAGGTCTTCGACAGTTTCGCCGACCATCCGTTTCCGGCCCTGCAGGCGGCGGGCTGCAAGGTGACGCTCAACTCCGACGACCCACCCTATTTCTGGACCTCGCTGAAGCGCGAATACGACATTGCGGCGGAGCATTTCGCGATGAATGAGAAAGCGCTCGCCGCGGTCACCAGGACGGCCATCGAGGCGGCTTTCGTCGACCGCAAGATCAAAGCGGCGCTTCTTGCCCGGCTGAACAGTGCCGCTCGCTGATTTCTTCCGACAAAGCTGTGGTCGATGCGGGCCAAGCGGTTCCTTGGCCGGTCCAATACCGCTAGGGTTCGCCCAAGCAGCTTGACGCGCGACACGTCCGAAAGGACCCATGCGCGCGGTTTCGGGCGACACCGCATCAGGAGAACATCATGAAGGGCGTCACCGTCGTCGACCATCCGCTTGTCCAGCACAAGCTGACCATCATGCGCAAGAAGGAGACCTCGACGGCCGGCTTCCGGCGGCTGTTGCGTGAGATTTCGCTGCTGCTCGGCTATGAGGTCACCCGTAATCTCGAACTGACGACGACAACGATCGAAACGCCCATGGAGACGATGGAGGCCCCGACGCTGGAGGGCAAGAAGCTGGTCTTCGCCTCGGTGCTGCGCGCCGGCAACGGCTTGCTCGAAGGCCTGCTCGACCTGGTGCCGGCGGCCCGCGTCGCCCATGTCGGCCTCTACCGCGATCACGAGACGCTGGAGGCTGTCGAGTATTTCTTCAAGGCGCCGAGCGACCTCGGCGACCGGCTGGTCATCGTCGTCGACCCGATGCTGGCGACAGCCAATTCGGCGATCGCGGCGATCGACAAGTTGAAGGAGCGCGGCGCCACCAATATCCGCTTCCTGTGCCTGCTGGCGGCGCCCGAAGGCATCGAGCGCTTTACCAAGGCGCACCCGGATGTTCCAGTCTTCACCGCGTCCATCGATCGCCAGCTCAACGAGAAGGGCTACATCATGCCTGGCCTCGGCGACGCCGGCGACCGCATGTACGGGACGAAGTAATACCAAGTGCTTGGTATGATTTACCAATCGTTTACGAAAAGACGCGGTTTTCGGGCCGGTTAAAGCGGCAAACACCATCCAGCGCTAATGAATCAGCTTTCACAAAGGCCGATCCATGCTGCGCAAGCTTCTCATTCTCAGCGTCTTCGCCGGTGCGTCGGCATCGATCCCGGTTGTCTACCAGTCAAATCCGCGAATATTCGAAGATCTGCTGAAATCGGCGGTGACGGCCAAGCCCGGGACCGAGACGCAACCCGAGGTCAGTCTGGCGTCCGTTCCCGGCAAACCGGTGGCGCCGCTGCCGACCGGCCGCAAGGTCGTGGTTGCGGCTGACGGGCGCGGACACTTCTCGTCCACCTTCAAGCTCAACGGCCGTCAGGTTGACGGCATGATCGACACCGGCGCGACGCTGGTGGCGGTCAATACGTCGACGGCGCGCAGGATCGGGCTGTCGCTCAATCCTTCCGATTTCAGTCATGAGGTCAGCACCGCCAACGGCGTTATCAAGGCAGCCGTGGTGATGATCGACCGCCTGCAGATCGGCAGCATCAGCGTCGACGGTGTGCAGGCGATCGTGCTCGACGACAAGGCACTGCGCACCAATCTGATCGGCATGAGTTTTCTCAGCCGGCTCGGCAAATACCAGGCCGAGAACGGCACATTGCTGCTGGTTCAGTAGGGTCCACTCAGCCGCGCGGCAGAATCCGCCGGATGACCGACTTGTCGGCGACCGGCTTCGAAGCACCGATCGCATAGGCTGAAAGCACGGCCGCGGCGGCCGCTTCGGCATCGGACGGCGAGCGGGCGTGGATCAGCGCCAGCGCATCTCCGGCGTTTACTTCCGCGCCTATGGGCAGCAGCCTGGTGATGCCGACCGCGGGGTCGACCTTGTCGTCGGGCCGTGTGCGCCCGCCGCCCAGCCCGACCACCGCGAGGCCGATGTCGCGGGTGGCAATGCCGGTAACGAAACCGTCCGTCGTCGCCTTGACCGCGAATTCCGTTGCCGCCCCGGGCAGGTACTTTTCCGACTTCTCGATGAAATCCGCGGGGCCGCCAAGCACGGTCACCATGCGCGCGAAGGTGACGGCGGCGCGGCCGCTGGCGAGCGTCTCGGTGGCGCGGCGCATCCCGTCCTGGTTGGACGATACCAACCCCGCCGACTGCAGCATTTCAGCGGCAAGCGCCAGCGTCACGTCCTCCAGCCGCCGGTCGCGCAAGCGGCCGGTCAGGAAATCGACGGCGTTGCGCACCTCGACGGCATTGCCGGCGGCCGAGGCCAGCGGCTCGTTCATGCCGGTGATCAGCGCCGAGACCTTCAGCCCGGCGCCGCTGGCGACCTCGACCAGACTGTTGGCGAGCGCGGTCGCATCGCGGGATTTCTCCATGAAGGCGCCATTGCCGACCTTGACGTCGAGCACCAGCGATTGCAGGCCTGCCGCGAGCTTCTTCGACAGGATCGATGCGGTGATCAACGGCACCGATTCCACGGTTCCGGTGACGTCGCGGATGGCGTAGAGCCGGCGATCGGCAGGTGCCAGATCGGCGGTTTGGCCGATGATGGCGCAGCCTGTTTCCAGCACCGCCTTGCGGAACAGCGCGATGTCGGGCTGGCTGATGTAGCCGGGAATGGCATCCATCTTGTCCAGCGTGCCGCCGGTATGGCCGAGACCTCGGCCCGAGATCATCGGCACATAGGCACCGCAGGCGGCGACGATCGGCGCCAGCATCAGCGAGACATTGTCGCCGACACCGCCCGTCGAATGTTTGTCGGCGACGGGGCCCGGCAAATCCGACCAGTCGAGCACGTCGCCGGAATCACGCATGGCAAGCGTCATCGCCACGGCCTCGTCGCGGTTCATACCGTTGAAGAATACCGCCATGGCGAAGGCCGCGACCTGGCCATCGGTTACGGTGCCCGACGTCACGCCGTCGATGAAGGCGGCGATTTCGTGAGGCGCCAGCCTATGGCCGTCGCGCTTTTGACGGATGATTTCCTGCGGAAGCATCAGCTCTCCAGCAGCCCGTCACGGAACACGCGCTGCAGCACCGTTGCGAGCCGCGAACCGCCAACCGGCGCCATGTCCTTGGTTTCCTGGTGCGAAAGCTCGGCGCCGGTCATGCCGGCGGCCAGGTTGGTGATGACCGAGCAGGCGGCGACGCGCAGGCCGAGAAAGCGGGCGAGAATGACTTCCGGCACGGTCGACATGCCGACGGCATTGGCGCCCATGATGCGCGCCATGCGGATTTCGGCCGGCGTCTCGAAGCAGGGGCCCGAGAACCACATATAGACGCCCTTGTGCAGCGCTGTGCCGGTCGCCTTCGCCGCGCGTTCGATCGCGTCGCGGATGCCGGCATCATAAGCTTCGGTGAGGCCGACGAACCGGCGGTCGCTCGGCTCGCCGATCAGCGGATTGGTGCCGGAGAAATTGATGTGGTCGGTGAGCAGCATCACCGAGCCCGGTGGCATATCGGGATCGACCGAGCCGGCTGCGTTGGTGAGGATCAGTTTCGTGATGCCGATGCCGGCAAGCACTTCCAGCACCGGCCGCATCGCCGCCGCAACGCCATGCTCGTAGTAGTGGGCGCGGCCGGACAGCATCAGCACCGGAACGCCGGCAAACAGCCCGGCCACCACTTCGCCGGCATGGCCGCTGACACCGCTCCGGGGAAAGCCGGGCAGGTCGGCATAGGAGACGCGGATGGGATTCTCGATCCGGTCGACCAGGCCGCCCAGGCCCGAACCCAGCACCAGCGCGGTCGACGGCGCCAGGCCGTCGAGCCTTTCGATAAGATGGTCCAGCGCCTTTTCCGTCATCTCGGCCTACGTTTCATTTGAGCCAGCTTTTCATTTTGAGCCAGCTTTTCATTTGAGAATATCGCCGCGAAAACCATAGGGCAGCATGTCGCCCATCGTGACTGTTTCTGCGACGCCCGTAGCATCGCACAGATAGAGCTTCGTTTCCGGACGGCAGAATTCGGCCAGCCGCTGGCGGCAGCCGCCACAAGGCGAGCATTTGGCCATGCGTTCGGCGAGGACGGCGATTTCCACGATCTTGCCACCGCCGCCCATGATGTAGTGGCCAAGCGCGGTGGTCTCGGCGCACCAGCCCTCGGGATAAGAGGCGACCTCGATGTTGGCGCCGGTGAAGATGCGTCCGTCCTCGGTGCGCAAAGCGGCACCCACCGGGAATTTCGAGTAGGGCGCATAGGCCTTGGCCATGGCGGCCTTGGCCGCTTCGAACAGATCATGCGACATTCAGTTGTTTTCTCCGATGATCGTGTCCAAAACCCGGTGCTTCGTCTGCGCCGAACTGTCGACCGCTAGCGTTCCTTGACGTAGGGCACGCCGCCGGCGCGCGGCGGTATGGCCTTGCCGATGAAGCCGGCGAGCAGGATGACGGTCAGCACATAAGGCAGGGCCTGCATGAACTGCACCGACACCTTGCCGACAATGGGTAGCGGTGTCCCCTGCAGGCGGATCGACGCCGCGTCGAGGAAACCGAACAGCAAGCAGGCGAACATGGCGTTGACCGGCTTCCATTTGGCGAAGATCAGCGCGGCCAGCGCGATGTAGCCCTTGCCGGCGGTCATGTCTTTCACGAAGCCACCATTCTGCACCATCGACAGATAGGCGCCGGCGACGCCGGTGAGGATACCGGTGCAGATCAGCGCGCGGTAGCGCAGCCAGGCGACCGAGATGCCGGCGGTGTCGACCGCGGCCGGATTTTCGCCGACCGCGCGCAGCCGGAGACCGAAGCGCGTGCGAAACAGCATCCACCAGGTGAACGGCACCATCGCAAAGGCGAAATAGACAAGGATCGAGTGGCCGGAGATCAGTTCGGCATAGATCGGACCGATGACAGGCACGTCCCTGGCTGCGTCGACGCCAGGCCAGATGATCGCCTCGAACCGCTCGCCCGGTTGCAGCGCCGGCGTGCGGCCGCCCTGCTGGAACCAGGCCTGGCCGAGGATGATGGTCGATCCGGCGGCGACGAAGTTGATCGCCACGCCCGAAACGATCTGGTTGCCGCGATGGGTGATCGAGGCAAAGCCGTGCACCAGCGCGAAGGCGACAGAGATCAGGATCGCCATGCCGAGACCGATGAGCGCCGAATGGAACACGGAAGCCGCGGCAGCACCCGCGAAGGCGCCGACCAGCATCTTGCCTTCGAGGCCGATGTCGAAAATGCCGGCCCGCTCCGAATAGAGGCCGGCGAGGCAGGCAAGCAGCAGCGGCACCGACAGGCGGATGGTCGAGTCCAGCACCTGGATGATTGCGTTGAAGATATCCATTTCAGGCACCCTTCCCGGTGACCGCCTGCATGCCCACCGATTTCGGGCTGAACGAAGCGAACAGAGCCTGGATATAGGGCCTGAACATGTGCTCCAGCGCGCCGGCGAAGAGGATGACCAACCCTTGAATGATGACGATCATGTCGCGGCTGATCGCCGGCATCTCGAAGGCGAGTTCGGCACCGCCCTGGTAGAGCATGCCGAACAGGATCGCCGCCAGCACGATGCCGACCGGATGCAGGCGGCCCATCAGCGCCACGGCGATACCGACGAAACCGGCGCCCGAAACGAAGTCGATCGCGACATTGTGCTGGTCGCCCATCACCGGATTGAGCGCCATCATGCCGGCCAGCGCGCCCGAGATCATCATCGCTGTAATGATGATGCGGGTTTCCGAAATGCCGGCATAGCGGGCCGCCTTCGGGCTGTGGCCATAGGTGCGCATCTCGTAGCCGAGCCTGGTGCGCCAGATCAGCAGCCAGACCAGGAAGGCCATCACCAGCGCCAGCAGGAAGCAGATGTTGAGAGGCGCCGAGCGGATCTTGGCGCCGAACAGTTCGATGATCCAGTTGAGCTTCGGCAGTTCCGCGCCGGCGAGGAAGTTGCGCGTCTGTGGCGCCTGCGACCCCGCCGGCTTCAACGGACCGACCAGCAGGTAGACCATGATCGAGGCAGCGATGAAGTTGAACATGATCGTCGTGATGACGATGTGCGAGCCGCGCCTGGCCTGCAGGTAGGCGGGGATCAGCGCCCACGATGCGCCCACAAGCGCCGAAGCGACGATGGCCAGCGGAAATGTCAGCCACCAGGGCAGCGTGCTGTCGAAGGAAAGACAGACGATGGCGATGCCGAGGCCGGCGATGTAGGCCTGTCCCTCAGTGCCAATGTTGAACAGGCCGCAATGCGCCGCCACCGCCACGGAAAGCCCGGTGAATATGAAGGTCGTGGCATAGAACAGGGTGAAGGCGATGCCTGTTCCCTTGCCGAAGGCGCCTTCGATCAGGATGACGGCGGCGCGGAACGGGTTTTCGCCGACCAGCATGACGACGAAGCCGGCGACGATGAAGGCGACCGACAGGTTGATCAGCGGGATCAGCCCATAGTCGGCCCAGGCCGGCAATTTGGCGTAAGGCGTGCTCATTGCGCGGCCTCCTGATGTTCGACACCGGCCATCAGCAAGCCAAGCTCGCCTTCGGTTGCGTCGGGGCCGCGCTCGCCGACGATGCGGCCGGCAAACATCACCAGAATGCGGTCGGAAAGCGAACGGATCTCGTCGAGCTCGACCGAGACCACCAGCACCGCCTTGCCCTGGTCGCGCATGGCGATCAGGCGCTTGTGGATGAATTCGATGGCGCCGACATCGACGCCGCGCGTCGGCTGGCCGACGATCAGCACGCCCGGGTCCTGTTCGATTTCACGTGCGAGCACGATCTTCTGCTGGTTGCCGCCGGAGAAATTGGCGGTCTTCAGGCGCGGATTGCCGGGACGGATGTCGTATTTTTCGATCTTGTCCCTGGCATCGGCCATGATGGCATCGACGCTGAGGAACGGTCCTTTGAGGTAGCGGGGATCGTCATGGTAGCCGAGGATGGAATTCTCGTTCTCCTCGAAGGCCAGCACCAGCCCGACATGGTGGCGGTCTTCCGGCACGTGGGCGAGGCCGCGGTCGCGCAATTCGCCGGGATCGGCCTTGCCGGTGAGATCGATCGGCTTGCCCTCGAGCATCACGGAACCGGAAACGGCATGCCTGATGCCGGAAATCGCCTCGAGCAGTTCGGATTGGCCGTTGCCGGCGACGCCGGCGATGCCGACGATCTCGCCGGCGCGCAAATCGAACGAGACGTCGTCGACCATGGTGACGCCGCGGGAATCCCTGACCGTCAGGTTCTTGACCACGAGCTTGACGGCACCGGCTTCGGCCTCGCCCTTTTCGACCCTCAGCAGCACGCGCCGCCCGACCATCAGTTCCGCCAGTTCCTCGACAGTGGTTTTCCTGGTCTCCCTGGTCGCCACCATCGTGCCCTGACGCATCACCGACACGGTGTCGGTGATGGCCATGATCTCGCGCAGCTTGTGGGTGATCAGCACCACCGTCTTTCCCTGTTCCTTCAATTGCCTGAGGATGCGGAACAGGTGGTCGGCCTCGGCCGGCGTCAAAACGCCCGTCGGTTCGTCGAGGATCAGGATTTCGGCGCCGCGATAAAGCGCCTTCAGGATTTCGACACGCTGCTGCAGGCCGACCGGCAGTTCCTCGATGATCGCATCGGGATCGACTTCCAGCCCGTATTCGCGCTCCAGCCGGTCAAGCTCGGAGCGCGCCTTGGCGATGCTGCTCTTCAGAAGCGCATCGGTTTCGGCGCCGAGGATGATGTTCTCCAGCACCGAGAAATTGTCGACGAGCATGAAATGCTGGTGCACCATGCCGATGCCGAGCGCGATCGCGTCGTTGGGAGTCTTGATCGACGCCGGCTGGCCGCCGACACGAATCTCGCCGCTGTCGGCCTGGTAGAAACCATAGAGGATCGACATCAGCGTCGACTTGCCGGCGCCGTTCTCGCCGACGATGCCGTGGATGGTGCCGCGCGCGATCTCCAGATTGATGTCGCGGTTGGCGCGCACCGCGCCAAAACTCTTGTTGATGCCGATCAGTTCGATTGCGGCTTGCGCCATGCAGCCCGTCCCACTCTTATTTTTTATCGCTTGGTCAAGACGCCTAGCATGACGCTCCGCCCGTGCCAATTGTCCGGAGCAGCCTCCACTCTCGACAAATCCCCGCGCTCTTGTCAATTTCGAACGTGGCCGAAGCTCTCGCATTCGCTAATATGGCGAGGTCGATTTGACATTGCGGCGCAAGGTGTCGCGGTACAAAACTGAGGACTTTGCATGATCATGCCCACCGACCGGCTGACGACGCTGGAAATCCGCGCCGCCGAGCAGGAAAAGACCATCGAGGAACTGTCGGGCCAGATCGCCGAGCAGTGGAAGGTGATCGAACGCATGCAACGCAAGCTCGATGCGCTGACCGACCGCTTCCTGGCGCTCGAAGAGCAGGCGGCACCGGACGTGCCAGTGACCAAACCGCCACACTGGTGAGCAAAAGGGGAGGGTCCTGGCCATGGCCGGTGAAAGCGACCGCATCGCAAGGGCCGGCGACTATGTGCTCGGCTTGATGAACGATGTCGAGCGCGAGCGGGCCGAGCGCGATCTCGAGATCGATCCTGCCTTCCGCGACGCGGTGGTGCGGCTCGCCGAACGCATGCATGTTTTCGACCGCGCCGAAAAACCAGCAGGCGCCAATCATTGGGCGCTGGTTACGCAACGCCTCGCCGAATTGCCGCAAATGCGCAGCGTTGGCCTGGGCGGCAACGATGCCAGGTCACCGACAGTGATCCGAAGCCTGTCCCGGCCACCACACGGCGTTGGCGTGCACGCGCCTGGCGGCCGGCGTGGGTACGTCATTGCCATCGGGCTGATAGTGGTCTTCGCGCTCGGTTACTTGGCCGGCAAGCTATAGGCCGATGCAAAACCGCCGGGCAACGCCCGGCGGTTCCAGTCATTGCCGTATGGCGCCGCCGATCAATACGGGCAGGCGTTGTCGGCGGTGTAGTCGTGGACCTTGACCGTGCCGGCGATGATGTCGGCCTTGGCCTTTTCGACCGCTGCCTTCATCTCGGCCGTTACCAGCGCCTTGTTGTTGTCGTCCATGGCGTAGTCGACGCCACCTTCCTTGAGGCCGAGATTCTCGACGCCACCCTTGAAGGTGCCGTTCTTGCCGTCCATGAAGGCCGTGTAGACGGCAACGTCGACGCGCTTCAGCATCGAGGTCAGCACCTTGCCGGGCTGCAGGCCGTTCTGGTTGGAATCGACGCCAATGCCGAGCTTGCCGGCATCGGCCGCTGCCTGCAGCACGCCAACGCCGGTCCCGCCGGCGGCCGCGTATACAACGTCGGCGCCCTGGTCGATCTGCGTCTTGGCGATCTCGCCGCCCTTGGCCGGATCGTTCCACGCCGCCGGCGTGTCACCAGTCATGTTCTGGATGACGTCGGTCGCGCCGGCCGACTTGGCGCCGCCGACATAGCCGCATTCGAACTTGCGGATCAGCGGGATGTCCATGCCGCCGACGAAGGCAACCTTCTTCGACTTCGACGCCATAGCCGCCATGATGCCGACGAGATAGGAACCTTCATTCTCCTTGAACACCAGCGAGCGGACATTGGGCAGGTCGACGGCATCGTCGATGATGGCGAAGTTGAGGTCCGGGTATTCGGCCGCGACCTTCTTCAGAGCATCCTCCCAGGCAAAGCCGGCCATGACGATCGGGTTGTGGCCGTCCTCGGCGAAGCGGCGCAGCGCCTGCTCGCGTTGCGAGGCATTCGACACTTCGAACTCGACGTAAGGGGTGCCGGTCTCGGTCTTGAACTTCTCGGCGCCGTGATAGGCAGCCTCGTTGAAGGATTTGTCGAATTTGCCGCCCAGATCGTAAAGGATGGCCGGCTGGACATCCGCGGCGAAAGCCGGAAGAACCATTGCGGTTGCGGCCAGGAGGCCGAGAACGATACGTTTCATGTGATCCACACCCTGTCGGTTATTTTTTTCCGTTACGCACCGCCTGCCTGCCCGGTTCTCCGGCCGGCAAACGACGTCAGCCAGGAGTGTATTCCCCTCCCGCTCCCGGGCAATCTGGCACGGCCCGAAACAAAATTCACGCGGAATTTTGACCTTTTGGAAAAGCGCGCCACGGGCAAGCCGCGCCGCGATCCGATCCTTGCGCGCAAGCTGTCGGGAGGCGGCCGGAATGACGCAGGCGATGGGTCAGTTCGCCGCGAACCGTCCGGTGCGCCGCTGCCGCCGGTAGCCGATGGCGTAAAGCAGGAAGGCCAGCACCGCGAATACGGCAAAGCCCGGCTGGTTGAGCACCCAGGCGATGGCGCCATCCCACAGCAGCGGACTGGCCTTGGTGCGGACGAAACTTTCGAAGGCGGCCCGCGTGTCCGGCGAGACGGCCAGCCAGCTCGCGTTGAGCGGGGTCAGCACAAGGGCCGAAGCCGCCACCGTGCGCGTCGTGTCGAGCACCGCCATGATGACGGAAACCGACAGCGCGACCATGGCTGCAAGACGAAAGACGAAGCGAAACATCAAGGCTCTCCCCCGGTCCCTCCTGGACGCTAACCAGGAGACCTCCGGCACATGTCCCGAAACCAGAAATAGAATGCGTGCGGCTTGTCCGCAATCGCGATACGCGAATTTGAAGCCCCGCGCTTGCTGAACCCTATGCGGCCGGCTCGCGCCGGCGGCGGTGAACGAGCAAGACGGCAAGAATGCCCCCGGCAATGGCGCCGACCACCAGTCCGGCCAAGCCGATGAAGGCGGCAAAGTAGCCGCAGCCGCCCTCGAAGCAACTGACCTCGGCGACATCGGCGATCACCGAGCCAGCCAGGAAGCCGCCAACGGCGCCGATGACCGCGCCCAGGATGATGCCGAGCAAGGCAGCGACGATGGAAACGAAGACCGACGGCGCTTCGGCTTGCTGCCTGGCATAGACGCCTTCGGCGCCGGAGCCGCGGCGCAGCAGATAGATGCAGAGCAGGCCGATGGCGATTTCGGCGCCGCCTATGAGCAAGCTCCTGGCGGAGAAGACGAAATCGGGCACGGCAAGCACATAGGCCAGCCTCGCAAGCACCCAGATGATGGTCGCCACCTGCCAGATGATGAAGTGGCGCGGGAAGCGCGCCGAGCGGCCAAAGGCAAGGCCGAGCAGGTAGAGTCCCCACAGAATGGTGATGATGTCGACGGCAAGCCCGCCGAGGAGGAAATAGAAGATCCTGTCCGGCAGGCCGGAATTGCCGGTCAGCCACCAAGCCGAGGCCAGGCCGTAGACCGACCAAGCCATGACGAAGATGAGCCAGCCCACCGGCACGTAGGACAGCCCGCTGTCCGGGTGCCCTGTCGGCGCCTGTCCACTGTCCGGCGTTCCGCCCGGTTTTTCACTGCTTGAAGACATCTCCGGACGATGCCCCCCGCAAAGCCTCCGCTTCACTCGACAGGTGGGCCGCGGCGAAGTCAAGCGCGGCCGGTCCTACGGCCATGGCTGTGCACATCATTCGGGCGGCGGCGGCTTGAAAAACGGGTGCGACGCAGCTTGGCGAAGCTGTGTGTGGCCGGCAAAGCGAATAGACCGCCGTTATGGCTTGGCATTCGGCGCGGGATCGACTAGATGAGCCCCGCGCCTGTTGCTTTGACGGCTCAGGTGCGAAGGGAAGGTGTTTGCTGGTTGGCGGCACCCACGGCGCTGATTTCGCGTACCGGCCTCCCTGAAGGGACTGCATTGTCCCCAACCCGCGCGGCGAAACCGGCCAACGCGAAAAATGCAAGGACGGAGAGGTGGCCGAGTGGTTGAAGGCGCACGCCTGGAAAGTGTGTTTACGGGAGACCGTAACGCGGGTTCGAATCCCGCTCTCTCCGCCATAACCTTTTGATTTTCCTGGGTAATTTGAAAATTTTTCAAACCTTGCCCGCCAAGAAGCCCTGTCATCGGAAATGCCATTGGATGCGACTGCGTGCAACAGCATCCTACAGCGCGTCACTGCGTTAGGCCGCAATTCCCGCCTGGCGTTGGCTTGGGATGGTCCTTTGCCGCTTTCACAATACGCCGCCTGATAATCGATGCCACCTCCAAACCGTGGCTCGCTGGTAGTCGTCGAAGGCGACCTCTATCGCCGGTGGTCCGCCGCCTACCCCGAAACCTTTATAAAATTCCTATTTCTTTCCCATCCGTCCCGTCTCGAACCTTTATGGCGATCGGGTCCATATAACACGCCGACAGAAGCTTTGAATGCCGTCGCCATCGAGGCGACGAACAAGCGCGAGCCGTTTTTGGCCTGTTCGATTGTGGCCGAAAGACACGAGTGAAAGCAAGGAAGGCAATCATGGACGTCATTGTTCTCGGGATCGGGATTTTGTTCTTCGCTCTGTCCCTCGTCTACGTCAAAGCCTGCGACAGTATCTGAGCGGAGGGTCGAGTCATGCTTTTCGATTACATCCTCGGTGGTGGCGTGACCTTGTTCCTGCTCGCCTACCTCACCTACGCCCTCATTCGCCCAGAGCGTTTCTAATCCACCGGCGCACGGAAGCTACATCATGACCATGAACGGATGGATACAGATCCTCCTCTATTGCGGGATCCTCGTTTTGCTGGTGAAGCCGCTCGGCTTCTACATGCACCGCGTCTTCAAAGGTGATCGCACGCCGCTTTCGCCGATCTTCCGCCCGCTCGAACAGGGGCTCTACCGCATTTGCGGAACCAGCGAGCGCGAGGAACAGCACTGGGCCAGCTATGCGGTGGCGCTGCTGCTGTTCAACCTGGCAGGCTTCCTGGTGCTCTATGTGCTGCAGCGCCTGCAGGGCGGCCTGCCTTACAATCCGGCAGGCATGAGCGCGGTCGATCCGGCGCTCGCCTTCAATACCGCCGCCAGCTTCATGACCAATACCAACTGGCAGAACTACGGCGGCGAAAGCACGATGTCCTACCTCGTGCAGATGGCCGGCCTGACTGTCCAGAATTTCGTTTCGGCCGCCACAGGCATTGCCATTGCGATCGCGCTGATCCGAGGCTTTGCCCGCGCTTCCGGAAGATCGATCGGCAATTTCTGGGTCGATATGACGCGCGCCACGCTCTATGTGCTTTTGCCGCTCTGCGTCGTGCTTACCCTTGTCTATGTCTGGCTCGGCATGCCGCAGACGCTCGGGCCTTACGTCAACGCCACCACGCTGGAGGGCGCCAGGCAGACGATCGCGCTCGGCCCGGTCGCCTCGCAGGTCGCCATCAAGATGCTCGGCACCAATGGCGGCGGGTTCTTCAATGCCAACGCGGCACATCCATTCGAAAACCCCGATGCCATCTCCAACCTGATCCAGATGCTGTCGATCTTCGTCGTCGGCGCTGCCTTGACCAACGTCTTCGGCCGCATGGTCGGCAATCAGCGTCAGGGCTGGGCGATCCTGGCCGCCATGGGCGTGCTGTTCATCGCCGGCGTCGCCGTCTGCTATTGGGCGGAAGCGGCGGGCAATCCGCTGGTCCATGCGCTCGGCATCGACGGCGGTAACATGGAAGGCAAGGAGACCCGTTTCGGCATCGCGCTCTCGGCGCTGTTCGCGGTCATCACCACGGCGGCCTCCTGCGGCGCGGTCAACGCCATGCATGACAGTTTCACCGCGCTCGGCGGCATGATCCCGCTCATCAACATGCAGCTCGGCGAGGTCATCGTCGGCGGCGTCGGCGCCGGTTTCTATGGCATGCTGATGTTCATCCTGATCGCCGTCTTCGTCGCCGGCCTGATGGTCGGCCGAACGCCCGAATATCTCGGCAAGAAGATCGAGGCCAAGGAGGTCAAGATGGCGATGCTGGCCATCCTGTGCCTGCCGCTGGCGATGCTGGTCTTCACCGCCATCGCGGTGGTGCTGCCGAGCGCGGCCGCGTCGATCGCCAATGGCGGGCCGCACGGCTTTTCCGAAATCCTCTATGCCTACACCTCGGCGGCGGCCAATAATGGCTCGGCCTTCGGCGGCCTCGGCGGCAACACGCCCTGGTACAACATCACGCTCGGCATCGGCATGCTGATGGGCCGTTTCCTGGTCATCATCCCGGCGCTCGCCATCGCCGGCGGGCTGGCGGCGAAGAAGACGGTGCCCGCCTCGGCCGGCACCTTCCCGACCGACGGCCCGCTGTTCGTCGGGCTGCTGGTCGGCGTCATCGTCATCGTCGGCGGCCTGACCTTCTTCCCGGCGCTCGCCGTCGGACCTGTTGTCGAGCACCTGGCAACGATTCATGGACAGACATTCTGAGGCAGACATGTCCTGGTTCAGCAACAAGCGCCGCAATGTCAGGCATCGGGCCGATCCGGGGAAGGAGGGAATGCCGCCTCCTTTCCCGACCCTGTCGACATTTCTTGGGCTTGCCGCCGCCATGATCGCGCTCTGGCTGCTGGCCTACGGGCTTCCTCATCTTTTTCCGGCATCCGACCAATCGGTGCCGCACATCAATATTGAAACCGGATCTTCAAAATGAGCCAGTCAAGATCGGCCAGCATCATGGATGCCGGCATCCTGTGGCCCGCCATCGGCGGTGCCTTCCGCAAACTCGATCCGCGCACGCTGGCCCGCAATCCGGTGATGTTCGTCGTCGCCGTCGTGTCGGCGCTGACATCGGTGCTGTTCGTCAAGGATCTCGTCACCGGTGGCGGCGATCTGCGCTTCACGCTGCAGATCATCATCTGGCTGTGGTTCACGGTGCTGTTTGCCAATTTCGCCGAAGCCGTCGCCGAAGGGCGAGGCAAGGCGCAGGCGGATTCGCTGCGCAAGGCGCGCACCGAAACCCAGGCCAAGCTTTTGACAGGCGAGGATCGCACCAAGTTCAAGCTGGTGCCCGGCACCGGTTTGAAGGTCGGCGACATCGTACTAGTCGAGGCCGGCGACATCATCCCGTCCGACGGCGAGGTGGTGGAAGGCGTCGCCTCGGTCAACGAGGCGGCGATCACGGGCGAGTCCGCGCCGGTCATCCGCGAATCCGGCGGCGATCGCTCGGCGGTCACCGGCGGCACGCAGGTGCTCTCCGACTGGATCCGCGTGCGCATCACCGCCGCCGCCGGCCATACTTTCCTCGATCGCATGATCTCGCTGGTCGAAGGCGCCGAGCGCCAGAAGACGCCGAACGAAATCGCGCTCAACATCCTGCTCGTCGGCATGACGCTGATCTTCGTGCTGGCCACCGCCACCATCCCGAGCTTTGCCTCCTACTCAGGCGGCTATATCTCGGTGACCGTGCTCGTCGCGCTGTTCGTGACCCTTATCCCGACCACGATCGGCGCGCTGCTGTCGGCCATCGGCATTGCCGGCATGGACCGCCTGGTGCGCTTCAACGTGCTGGCCATGTCGGGCCGCGCCGTCGAAGCCGCCGGCGACGTCGACACGCTGCTGCTCGACAAGACCGGCACCATCACGCTCGGCAATCGCCAGGCGACCGAGTTCCGCCCGGTCAAGGGCGTCAGCGAGCAGGAACTGGCCGACGCGGCACAGCTTGCCTCGCTCGCCGACGAGACGCCGGAAGGCCGCTCGATCGTGGTGCTGGCCAAGGAGAAATATGCCATCCGTGCCCGCGACATGGCGACATTGCACGCCACGTTCGTGCCCTTCACGGCACAGACCCGCATGAGCGGCGTCGACGTAGACGGCTCTTCGGTGCGCAAGGGCGCGGTCGATTCGATCCTGACCTATGTCAGCCAGCCGACATCAGCCACGCATGGCACACGGCCCGGAAGCGATACCGTACGCGACCTGCAGGCGATCGCTGACGAGATCGCCAAATCGGGCGGCACGCCGCTGGCGGTCGAGAGGGACGGGCGGCTGCTCGGCGTCGTCCACCTCAAGGACATCGTCAAGGGCGGCATCCGCGAGCGCTTCGCCGAATTGCGCAGCATGGGCATCCGCACGGTGATGATCACCGGCGACAATCCGATGACAGCGGCAGCCATCGCGGCGGAAGCCGGCGTCGACGACTTCCTCGCCCAGGCAACGCCCGAGGACAAGCTGAAGCTGATCCGCGACGAGCAGGCCAAGGGCAAGCTGGTCGCCATGTGCGGCGACGGCACCAACGACGCGCCAGCCCTTGCGCAGGCCGATGTCGGCGTGGCCATGAACACCGGCACGGTCGCCGCCCGCGAGGCCGGCAACATGGTCGACCTCGACAGCGATCCGACCAAGCTCATCGAGATCGTCGAGATCGGCAAGGCGCTGTTGATGACGCGCGGATCGCTGACCACCTTCTCGATCGCCAATGACGTCGCCAAGTATTTTGCCATCATTCCGGCCATGTTCGCCGTCTTCTACGTCGCGCCAGGCCAGGCCACCGGCCCGTTGCAGGCGCTCAACATCATGCACCTTGCGACACCGCAGAGCGCCATCCTGTCGGCCATCATCTTCAACGCGCTGATCATCATCGCGCTGATCCCGCTGTCGTTGCGCGGCGTGAAGTACCGGGCGATCGGCGCCGGTGCGCTGCTCAGCCGCAACCTTCTCGTCTACGGCCTCGGCGGCATCGTCGTGCCGTTCGTCGGCATCAAGATAATCGACATGGCCGTCACGGCCCTCGGCCTTGCATAAGGATCATTCCGATGCTCAAGCAAATCAGACCCGCGATCATCATGATCGCCTTCTTCACCGTGCTGACCGGGCTCATCTATCCCTTGGGCATGACTGGCATCGCGCAGGCGCTGTTCCCGCGCCAGGCCAATGGCAGCCTGATCGAGAAGGACGGCAAGGTGATCGGCTCCGAACTGATCGGCCAGGCCTTCGCCAGCGACAAGTATTTTCACGGACGGCCTTCGGCGGCGGGCAATGGCTATGATGCCGGCGCCTCGGGCGGCTCCAACCTCGGCCCGACCAATCCGAAATTGATCGAGCGCATCAAGGACGATGCCGGGAAGCTGAAGGCGGAAAATCCGAATGCGCCGGTGCCGATGGACCTGGTGACCACATCCGGCAGCGGCCTTGATCCGCAGATCAGCCCCGAGGCCGCTTATTTCCAGGTTCCGCGCGTGGCCAAGGCAAGGGGCGTCGACGAAGCCAAGGTCAAGGCGCTCGTCGACAGCCAGGTCGTGGACCGGGAGTTGGGCGTGCTCGGCGAGCCGGCGGTCAATGTGCTGGCTCTCAACCTGGCGCTGGATGCCGCGAAATAGGTGATGGCCGGCGCCGGGGATCGACACGGTCCCCGGCGCCATTCATGATCGGACCCGATGCCGGACAACAGAAGCTACGTCGAAAACAGACCATCTCCCGACGCGCTGCTAGAGCATGCCGGGCGGGAAGGGCGCGGCCGTCTGCGCATATTCCTGGGCGCGGCACCGGGTGTCGGCAAGACTTACGAGATGCTGATGTCGGGCCGTGCCAGGCTGGCCGACGGTGTCGACGTGGTGATCGGCGTGGTCGAGACGCATGGCCGCAAGGAAACCCGGGCCCTGGTCGAGGGGTATGAAGTCATTGCCCGCCGCAAGGTCGATTACAGGGGGCGTGTCCTCGACGAGATGGATATCGATGCCATCCTTGCCCGGCGTCCGGCGCTGGTCCTGGTCGACGAACTCGCCCACACCAACGCGCCCGGTAGCCGCCACCCCAAGCGCTATCTCGACGTCCAGGAAATCCTGGCGCGGGGCATCGACGTCTATACGACGCTCAACGTCCAGCATGTCGAAAGCCTGAACGACGTCGTCGCCCAGATCACGCGGGTCAGGGTGCGCGAGACGGTGCCCGATTCCATCATCGACCAGGCCGACGATGTCGAAATCATCGATCTGACGCCCGACGACCTGATCAAGCGGCTGGAGGAGGGGAAGGTCTATTTCCCCAACACGGCGCAGCGTGCCGTCGAGAACTATTTTTCGCCGGGCAATCTGACCGCGTTGCGGGAATTGGCGCTGCGGCGTACCGCTCAGCGCGTCGACGAGCAGTTGCTCAACCACATGCAGTCCCACGCCATCCAGGGACCGTGGGCTGCCGGGGAACGGGTTCTCGTCTGCGTCGATGCGCGTCCGGGCGGGGCAGCCCGCATTCGCTACGCACGCAGGCTGGCCGACAGGCTTCGTGCGCCATGGACGGCACTTCATGTCGATACGCCTCGCTCGGCCGGCATGTCCGAGGACGACAAGGACAGGCTCGCCACACTCCTGCGCCTGGCCGAGCAGCTCGGCGCCGAGGTGACGACCATTCCGGGCCAGAGCGTGGCGCAGGACATCGTTCGCCATGCGACGGCGAACAATTTCACCCACATCGTGGTCGGCAGGCCGACCCGGTCGCGCTGGCGGGAACTGATCGAGGGATCGCTCACCTATGATCTGATCCGCAATGCCGGCGACATCAGCGTCCATGTCATCTCCGGAACGGAGCGGGACACCGAGACGCCTTCCAGGAGAGTGAGCGCGGCAGCCGAGCAGAGGCAGTTTCAGGCCAAGCCGTATTTGCTCGCCACGGCTTACGTTGCCGGATCATTGGCCGTCAGCACTGTTCTCGACCAGTTCCTCGACGTTCGCAACCTGGCGATCGTCTTCCTGCTCTCCGTGCTGACATCGGCGGTGGCCGGTGGTCTCTGGCCGGCGCTTTACGCCTGTTTCCTCAGTGTCCTTGCCTTCAACTATTTTTTCCTCGAGCCGCGCTACACGCTGACGATCCGGGATCCCGAGAGCATCGTCGCGATTGCCGTCTTCGTCGCCGTTGCCGTCATCGCCAGCAACCTGACGGCGCGCGTCCAGCGTCAGGCCGCCGCCGCCCGCTCACGGGCGCGGGCAACCGAGGACATCTATCTGTTCTCCAAGAAGCTCGCCGGCGCCGGCACGCTCGATGACGTGCTCTGGGCCACCGCCTTCCAGATCGCCTCGATGCTGAAGCTGCGCGTGGTGCTGCTGCTGCCGGAAGACGGCGCCATCACCGTCAAGGCAGGCTATCCGCCCGACGACACGCTGGCCGAGGCCGACATCGCCGCCGCCCGCTGGGCCTGGGAGCATAACCGCGCCGCCGGACGCGGCGCCGACACGCTGCCCGGTGCCAAGCGCCTCTATCTTCCCTTGCGCACGGGACGCACGGCAATCGGCGTCGTCGGTCTCGACAATGACAAGCAGGGCCCGCTTTTGACGCCCGAGCAGCAGCGGCTGCTCGACGCGCTGGCAGACCAGGCGGCGGTGGCGATCGAACGCGTCCAGCTCGTCGCCGATGTCGACCGCGCCAAGCTCGCCGCCGAAGCCGACCGGCTGCGCTCGGCGCTGCTGACCTCGATTTCGCATGACCTGAAGACGCCGCTCGCGGCTATCATGGGGGCGGCAGGCACACTCAAGGAGTTCGCCCCCGACCTGCCCGAGCAGGACAGGGCGGAGCTTCTGTCGACGGTGATCGACGAATCGGAACGGCTGAACCGCTTCATCGCCAATCTGCTCGACATGACTAAGATCGAGTCCGGTGCGATGGAGCCGAACTACGCCCTTCACTATCTTGGAGATATCGTCGGTACGGCACTCGACCGAGCCCGCAAGATCGCCAGTGAACACAAGATCGAGGTCGATATTCCGCCCGACCTGCCGATGCTGAAGCTCGATCCCGTGTTGTTCGAGCAGGTGCTGTTCAACCTTCTAGACAATGCGTCGAAATATTCGCCGCCGGGCTCGGCGATCCGCGTCCAGGCTTGGGCCGACAATGGCTCTGGCATCGTGCAGATCATGGATGAGGGGCCGGGCATTCCGGCGCAGGACCTGGAACGCGTGTTCGACACCTTCTACCGGGTGCGCAAGGGCGATCAGGTGCGCGCCGGCACTGGGCTCGGCCTGTCGATCTGCCGTGGCTTCGTCGAGGCGATGGGCGGCACGATCGCGGCCGCCAACCGGACCGACCGCCCCGGTGCCGCCTTCACCATCAGGATGCCGGTGCCGGCGCAAGCGCGCGGTGTCGGCAACCACGGCGACGAACCCGGCGTGGACCAGCCCCGATGACCAATTCGAATGTCAGGATACTGGTTGTCGATGACGAGCCGCCGATCCGCAAGCTGCTGCGGGTCGGCCTTGCCAGCCAAGGCTACGGGGTCAGCGAGGCGCCGAACGCCAAGGTGGCGATCGAGCTGATGGAACAGGAAAAGCCCGACCTGGTGTTGCTCGATCTCGGCCTGCCCGGCATAGGGGGCCATGACCTGCTGCGCAAATGGCGTGACGAGGGCGTCGACATTCCCGTCGTCATCCTCTCCAGCCGCACCGACGAGGCCGGCATCGTCAGCGCGCTCGAACTCGGCGCCGACGATTATGTCACCAAGCCGTTCGGAATGAACGAACTGGTGGCGCGCATCCGCGTTGCGCTGCGCCACAAGTTCCAGCAACAAGGCGAAAAGCCGGTTTTCCAGAGCGGCGACCTCAGCGTCGATCTGGTCAAGCGCATCGTCAAGGTCGAGGACAGGGAGGTGAAGCTCTCGCCGAAGGAGTACGACATACTGCGCATCCTGGTGCAGCATGCCGGCAAGGTGCTGACCCACCACTTCATCCTGAAGCAGATCTGGGACGATTCGACAGACGTGCAGTATCTCAGGGTCTATGTGCGCCAGCTCAGGCAGAAGATCGAAAAAACCCCCGACCAGCCGCGCTACATCACCACCGAGACCGGTGTCGGCTACCGCCTGCGTGTCGAGTGAATTAGCCGTCCGGTAGAAACCTGCGTCAGCCGATGGCTGCGAGCGGCCGGTTTGCCGCCGCCGATATCCGCAAGGCGGCGAGGCAGCCGAGAATGCCGAGCGGCACGAAGGCAAGGAACAGCCAACTCGCGACACCGGCGGCCGCGTCATGGTTCAGGCCTTGCGAAAAACCGCTGGCATTGGCGACAATGCCGGCAAGGGCGGCGCCCACGGCGTAGCCGATGCGCTGCATGGTCGGCACCGCGGCCGAGGCGATGGTCTGTTCGTCGTCCGGGGCGGAGGCGACGATGACGCGGGTCAGGAACGGCCAGGCGATGCCGAAACCGCCGCCCTGCAGCAGGGCGCAGACCAGGATCAGCGGGATCGAGCCCAGCGGTATCGTGTAGGCGAAGCCGGCGATGCCCGCCGCGATCATCAGTGCGCCGCAGACGATGATCAGCCTTTCGCGCCGTGGCGGCGCGTTGGCGACGAGGATCGACAGGATCGACCAGGCGATCGATTCGGCGGCGATGATGTAGCCGGTGGTCAGCAGCGGAATGTCGTGCAGGCTGGTCAGCAGCAGCGGCCCGTAGACGCCGAAGGAGCAGGTCGCGATGGAAAAGGCGGCGACCATGGTCATGCCGGCGCCGACGGGCGTGCGCCACGAGAACAGCCGCGCCGGGAAAAGCCGGGAGCGCGGCTTCAGCGCATCGATGTAGAAGAACAGCGCGAGACCTGCCAGCCCCAGCACGATCAGCAGCGAGGAACGCAGCAGGGCGATGTCGACGCCGGCCGAGGCGATCAGCACCACGGCAATGGCAAGGCAGCCAAGCGCCATGAACGGAAAAGGCGGCGCCTTGCCGGCGCTCGTGCTGGGTCTTGTCGCTTCCGGCGTGTCGAGCACGAGGAAGCTTGCCAGCGCCATGGCGGTGCCGCCGAGGGTGAAGACGCCGAAGGCCCAGCGCCACGACAGCAATTCGGTCATAACAGCGCCGAGGAGCGGGCCGCTGAACGCCGCGACGCCCCAGATCGCCGACATGATGCCGAAAAGCTGCGGCCAGATGGCACGCGAAAACAGCCGTTCGACCGAGACGAAGGCGAGCGACACCAGCGCGCCACCGCCCAGCCCCTCGATCAGACGGCCGGCCAGGAAAAGTTGCATGGAAGGCGAGGTGGCGCAGATCAGCGCCCCGGCGGCGTAAAGCAGGGCGGCGACCACCATGTTGGTGCGCAGCGCCACATAGCTCACCAGCCGTCCCGCCGCGGCACCGGCGACGATGGCGCCGAGTTCGTGGATCGCCAGCGACCAGCCGACGAGCTGCACGCCGGCCAGTTCGCCGACCATGGCCGGCATGACGGTCGCCACCATCGTCTCATTGGTGGCATGAAGCAGGATGCCGAGGCTGATGAAGCAGAAGCGCGCCAGGTCGCCGCTTGCCCACAATGCGCGCCAGTCGACCCTGTTTGTGCTGATCTCGGTCATGTCCATCCCTGCTTTGCATATCTTGATGCAGCCGCACGGCACCAGAAGCCAGCGCGAGGCTTCCGGCAGGACCATGCGCGCCGCGTCGAGACGCTGTTTTGCTCGGGACGGGTTTGTAGAACCTCAACCTCGGTTGAGCTCAAGCGGTTTTTTCGAGATATGTTTGGGCCAGCGTCGTCCTGGATGCACCGCTTGCCGGCAAGCATGATTTGCAATCATGGCAGCGGCGGGAGCTGTCCTCGGTATGGCGTCCCCCCAAAAAACAAACGGCGCGGAACCATCCTATCCGGTTCCGCGCCGCAGAGTGAAGGGTCTGGAGCCGAGGCCCCAAACCGCTTATTTGAGCGAGTGGATCAGCTCCAGCGAAGTCACCGCCACGGCGAGATTGACGCCGGTCTGCGCCTGGACGCTGAGCGGCTCCAGCATGAAGGCGCTGTCGAAGCCACCGACCAGCAGGTTGGCGCCGCCACCGGTCACGACGCTCGCCTCGGCGTTGACGCCGTAGTAGCTGCCGGCAAGGTCGCCCGCGTCACGGTCACGGGTCGCGGCAAAAACCGCCCAGATGAGCTGGCCCTGGTGCGTCTTGCCGACATCGACACCGAGCTTCGAGATGACGCCTGTATAAATTTCCGACGGCCCGTGATGATGGGGCCGGAAGACGCAGGACACGCCCTTGTTGGACGTCACGATATAGCCGGTGCCGCCATCGATGGTGCAGTCGAGCGTGCCGAGTTGCAGCCTGCCGGCGCTGGCCGGGGCGGCAGCGAAAACGGTCGTTGCAAGAGCAGCGGCGCAGACGAGTTTCTTGATCATGGGGAGGGTCCTTTCGCAATCAGTCTTCAGTAACGTCTCGAGCGCCGCGACCGTTCCGCCGAAAACTTGGCGCGAACAAGGCGAGGGTTAACGGCTTGTCGCGGGGGTTAACACAGGGTTGCCGGACTGACGGCGATCCGCCGCGCCGCGTGTCCTTTCGGACGCACGATGCAGTGGGGCGCTTGGCGCGGGCCTGCGGGAGCCGATGTCAGCTGACGCGGGCGAGGCCGTCCTTGGCCGGCTGGTAGGTGGGGTTGAGGCGCACGGCCTCGCGATAGGCCTTCGCCGCCTTTGCCTTGTCGCCGCGCCGTTCGTAGATCAGCGCCTGGTTGGCCCAGGCCTCGGCGTTCTGGCCGTCGAGCTTGATCGCCATGTTGAAGTCGGAGAAGGCGTTGTCCTCGTCGCCGGTCGCAAGATAGGAGAGGCCACGGCCGTTGTAGGGCTCGGCGGCGTCAGGGGCCAGCGAGATGGCGGTCGAGAAGTCCTCGATGGCGAATTTGTGCTGGCCCTGGCTCTGATAGATCAGGCCGCGATTGTGGTAGGCGCGGGCATCCGTCGTGTCGAGCTGGATCGCCTTCTGGAAGTCGGTGAAGGCATCCTGGGTGCGGCCCGCCTTGCGATAGAGATTGCCGCGGCCGATATAGGCGGCGTCGTAATTGCCGTTGATCTGGATCGAGCGATTGTAGTCCGCGAGTGCGGCTTCCTGGTTGCCGAGGAAGCGCTGGATGAGGGCCCGGTTCGAATAGGCCTGGTAGAAATTCGGGTTGAGCTGGATGGCCTGGTTGAAGTCCTTGAGCGCCTGCTGGTACTGGCCGCCGCGGCCATAGGCCGAACCGCGCACATTGTAGCCTTCAGGATCCTGGGGATTGCGCTGGATGACCGCCGACAGCGAGGAGATGTTCTCGCTCGACCCTTGCGCCTTGTCGATGTTGTTGAACTCGCCGGCCGGGCCCGACGTCTGGCAGCCGGCAAGCACCAGTCCGGAAAGCAGGGCCGCTGTCAGGGCGAAACCACGCAATGCGGTCCCGCGCTCCACGCTTGTTGCGTTCATGTCTGCCCTGTCCTCACTTGCGCCGTCGTTCAGGTCCGGTTCCCCCCTCCGGGCCGGGTCACAATCAAAATAAAAGGGTGGCGGCGATTCCGCATCGCGCCACCCTGGTATCCTTCGAAAAGGACGAAATATTGGCGATAATCAGCGCGGCGGACGCGCTGCACCGGCGGCACCGCCAGCAGCAACCGGACGCGGGGTCATCGGCAGCAGGCCTTCGCGCTGTGCGCGCTTGCGGGCCAGCTTGCGGGCGCGGCGAACGGCTTCGGCCTTTTCACGGGCGCGCTTCTCGGAAGGCTTCTCGTAGTGGCCGCGCATCTTCATTTCGCGGAAAATGCCTTCGCGCTGCATCTTCTTCTTCAGCGCGCGAAGCGCCTGATCAACGTTATTGTCGCGGACGAGTACCTGCACGGGCAATCCTGTCTTTCGGGTTTGATATCAACAGGCAAGCAGCCATAGCCACAAGCCTCCGCGGCGCTCGACACCACGAATTGTGGCGGCTGATATCAGAATCAAGCCTCGCTGTCCACAGTCGAAATGACGGACGACAGCCAAATTGCCACGGTCGCCTGGAGATAGGGTGCCTGTTACGCCGTGGCCAGGTGCAGCCGCTCGAAATCCTCGAAGAACTCACCGTAGTCGCAGGTGATCTCCTCGCCGACGGCGATATCCCGGGTCGCGGTGGCGCCGCCATATTGCGAAAAATCGGTGTTCGGGGTCGCCGAATGGTTCATGAAGCGGCCATTGTCGACCTCATAGACGATGAAACCGGGCTTGTCCGGGCTCGGATAGGCATAACGGTCGAGCAATTCCTTCAGGGGTTGCGGCGCCGTCTCGTATTTGTCCATCGGGATCAGCCGATCGAAATCCGGATCCAGGCGCCAGATCGAGGCGCCCTTCCGGATGGGCTCGGCGGCGAACATTCCGACGCCTTCGATTGCACTCTGGGCGACATAGGTTCGGATCAGCATCATGGTTCCAGGACCCGTCTTGGCAAGAAGACCCGTTTAGATAGAAACGGAATCGCCAAATCGCGCCGAAAAAGCAAGACCGGCGGCCTGCGTCACAACGACGAACAGGCCTGTCCCCGCAAAAAATCCTTCACGTCCGGTTGATCGACACGCCGCCATCCGCAAACAGCGCGGTTCCCGTGGTGAAGCTCGAGGCGTCGGAGGCGAGGTAAAGCGCGGAGCGGGCGATCTCTTGCGGCTGTGCCATGCGCTTCAGGGCGTGGAGGCCCTCGACGAAGGCGCGAGCCTCAGGCGTGGTCGTCGTCGCGCCTGGCGTGTCGGTCCCGCCGGGAAGCAGCGCGTTGACGCGCAGCCCCTTCGGTCCGTATTCGGCGGCCAGCACCTGCGTCAATCCGATCAGGCCGGCCTTGGCCGCGGCGTAGGCGGCCATGCCCGGCATGCCGGCTGTGTAACCGACAAAGCTCGACGTGAAGATCAGCGAGCCGCCGCCGTGCTCGAGCATGGCCGGTATCTGATACTTCGCACCGAGAAAGGCGCTGGTCAGATTGGTGTCCATCGTCCCATGCCATGTCTGTGCCGACATGTCGGGGACAGGACCCATCGGTCCGACGGAGCCGGCATTGTTCAACGCGATGTCGAGTCCACCGAAGCTGCCGACCGCCAGTTCGACGAGAGCTTTCGCGTAGGTCTCGTCGGTGACATCCCCCGCGAGAGCGACGGCCGTGCCGCCGGCATCCTCGATTTCAACGGTGAGTGCATCAAGCTCCGCTTGGCGGCGAGCGGAAATGACCAGCTTGGCGCCTTCCTCCGCGAACAGTTTGGCGGTGGCGCGGCCGATGCCGGAACTGGCACCGGTGACGATGGCGATCTTGTTGGCGAGTGCGAGCATGTCTGGCATCCTTGTCCTTCGCGCCAGCTTTGCCGGCGACCGGATGCTTGGTCGCAGGTCGGCGGTGCGAGAGCCACCCGAAAGCCGCAGAGGCTCGCACCAACTATTGCCGCAGCAGCCAAGCCAATCGGTCCAGCGAGAACGCGTAGCTGATGACGATCAGCACGGCCATGATGGTGCCCGTGGCGGCATGGCCCGCCACATGGAAACCCGCCGCGCCGCCGAACAGGACGACGAATTCCAGCGCCAGCCTGACAGCGCCGGGCACCGGTACCGGTGCATTCCCTGAACGGCTCGGATCGCCGGGCACGGCAAAAATCCCCCACAACGCTGCAGCGATGAGTGGCAAGGCAAGGGCCAGGATCCAGTGCCACCAGCCCTCGAAAAGGCTCCAGCCTGCCATGCCGAGGCCAAGCAAGGCCGCCAGCTCCAGCAGGAAGCGCAATGTGAGATTCCACCAGGCGTTGCCCACCATCATCCTCCGAATCCCCGACGCCGGGAAGTGTGACTGAAGCCAATCATCGGGGCCAGACCGGATACCTCTTTTTCAGCACGGCGCAAAACGGCAAGCGCCGTCGCAAACAGCGCAAGGATGGCAGCGCCGTTTCGCTAGTGATACACCTCGCGCGCTGGGCCGAAGGAAGGCCCGGCTGCAATCCGCGAGACCTTTTGGCGCGAGGCTGGACCGTGAAGAAATACTCTGTATTCGCCATCGCCCGCGAGGCCATGCGCGGCCACAAGGGCTGGGAGGAACAATGGTCCTCGCCTGAGCCCAGGAAGGAATACGACGTCATCATCGTCGGCGCCGGCGGTCATGGATTGGCGACGGCCTATTATCTCGCCACCGTGCACGGCATCACCAACGTCGCGGTGCTGGAAAAGGGCTGGCTGGGCGGCGGCAATACCGGCCGCAACACCACCATCATCCGATCCAACTATCTCTATGACGAGAGCGCAGGGATTTACGACCATGCGCTGAAGCTGTGGGACGGGCTCTCCCAGGAGCTCAACTACAACGTCATGTATTCGGCGCGCGGCGTCATGATGCTCGCCCACAATGTGCACGACATCCAGGTGCTGAAGCGCCATGTCCATGCCAACCGGCTGAACGGCATCGACAATGAATGGCTGACGCCGGAGCAGGCCAAGGAATTCTGTCCGCCGCTCAATACCTCGAAAGACGCGCGCTATCCGGTCGTCGGGGCTGCCCTGCAGCGCCGCGGCGGCACGGCGCGCCATGACGCGGTCGCCTGGGGCTATGCGCGCGGCGCTTCGGCGCGCGGCGTCCACATCATCCAGAACTGCGAGGTCACCGGCGTCAAGCGGGCTGCCAACGGCGCGGTCACAGGCGTCGACACGACGCGCGGTTTCATCGGCGCCAAGAAGGTCGGCGTCGTCGCGGCCGGCCATTCCTCGGTCATCATGAACATGGCCGGCGTGCGCATGCCGCTGGAGAGCTATCCGCTGCAGGCGCTGGTATCGGAGCCGGTCAAGCCGGTCGTGCCTTGCGTTGTGATGTCGAACACGGTGCACGCCTATATCTCGCAGTCCGACAAGGGCGAACTGGTGATCGGCGCCGGCACCGACCAGTATGTTTCCTATTCGCAGACCGGCGGGCTTCACATTCTTCAGCATACGCTGGATGCCATCTGCGAAATGTTCCCGATCTTCACGCGCATGAAGATGCTGCGTTCGTGGGGCGGCATCGTCGACGTGACGCCCGACCGCTCGCCGATCCTGGCCAAGACGCCGGTGCCCGGCCTCTACGTCAATTGCGGCTGGGGCACGGGCGGCTTCAAGGCGACACCTGGCTCGGGCCATGTTTTCGCCCACACCATAGCCAAGGACGATCCGCATCCGATCAACGCGCCCTTCACCATCGAACGCTTCCGCACCGGCCGCCTCATCGACGAGGCAGCGGCGGCGGCGGTGGCGCACTGATGATGGCCGAAGTGGCAGTCGCGATGCCGCTGATGCTGGCGGGGGAACAAGGCATGTTCCATGTTCCCACGGCGCAGGAGGTGCGGCTACAGCCGATCAGCCGTGCCGGAAACGAGGCCGGCTGGCCGTTTTCCGTCGACGAGGGAATGCTCGCCTGCGTCTGGAGTGTCGGCCAGAAAGTGGTGATGTTCTTCGAGGGCAGGCCGCATGGGCTGGATGAGGACGAGGATTTCCAACCGCGTGGCGTCATCGTTACGACCGATCCGATGCAGCTGACGCTCGGCAACATGGCCAACCGCGATCTCTTCAGTGCGGCGACGAGCGTCGAGGAGCGGCTGCGACTCGTCGCTCCCTTCATGACCATGGGCCAGAAGCTTTGCGACCAACCCCCCGGCGCGCGCGTCGGCCACGGCGAATTGTAGGAACAAACACGATGCTTCTCATCCGCTGCCCCTATTGCGAGGAAGAGCGCCCGGAACTCGAATTCCGCAACGCCGGCGAGGCGCATATCGCGCGTTCGGCCAACATGGTCGGCGAGAGCGACGACGATTTCGAGAAGTTCTTTTTCATCCGCTCGAATCCCAAGGGCATCATTTATGAGCGCTGGCGGCACATGCATGGCTGCGCGCGCTTCTTCAACGCGGTGCGCGACACCGTCACCGACAAGTTCGTCATGACCTACAGGGCCGGCGAGCCGAAACCTTCCAAGCTGCCCAAAAACTCCAACGAAGGGCTTGCCAAATGAGCGGCGCGTTGCGCATTCCCGGCGCCGGACGCCTCAGCCAGGCCAAGACCGCCCGCTTCAGCTTCGATGGCCAGTCCTATGCCGGCATCGAGGGCGACACATTGGCTTCGGCGCTGCTTGCCAATGGCGTGCATCTGGTCGGCCGTTCGTTCAAGTACCACCGCCCGCGCGGCATCCTCTCGGCCGGCGCGGAAGAGCCCAACGCCCTGGTGCAGATCGTGCGTGATGACGCGCGCAAGACGCCCAACGTGCGCGCCACCGTGCAGGAGCTCTATGACGGGCTTGCCGCCAATTCGCAGAACCGCTGGCCGTCGCTGTCCTTCGACGTCGGCGCGGTCAACGATTTGGCATCACCGCTGTTCTCGGCCGGTTTCTACTACAAGACCTTCATGTGGCCGAAGGCGGCCTGGAAGAGCCTCTACGAACCGAAGATCCGCGAAGCAGCCGGTCTTGGCGTTTCCCCCGACAGGCCGGATCCCGACCATTATTCCTCGCGCTACGCCCATTGCGACGTTCTGGTGCTGGGCGGCGGTGCGGCTGGTATCGCGGCGGCGCTTGCCGCGGCGGAGACCGGCGTGCGTGTCATCCTCGCGGACGAGCAGGCCGAGTTCGGCGGCAGCCTGCGCTTTGAGTCCGGCGCGAAGATCGACGGCAAGGACGGCTTTGCCTGGGCGCAAGCGGCGATCGCCAGGCTGGGTGCGATGGACAATGTCCGCGTGCTGCCGCGCACCACGGCGTTCGGTTATTACGCGCAGAATTTCGTCGGCCTGGTCGAGCGCGTCAGCGATCACCTGAAGGCTCCCGGCCATGACCTGCCGCGCGAACGGCTATGGCAGGTCCGCGCCAAGCGCGTGGTGCTGGCCTCCGGTGCCATCGAGCGCCATATGGTGTTCGCCAATAACGACCGGCCGGGCGTCATGCTGGCGGGCGCGGCGCGCACCTTCCTCAACCATTATGGTGTCGCGGTCGGAAAAAATGTCGGTGTCTACACCGCCAATGACTCGGCCTACGGCGCCGCGATCGACCTGAAGAAGGCCGGCGTCAACGTGGCGGCTATCGTCGATTTGCGCGACAACCCGACCGGCCCGGTGATCGACGAGGCGAGGGCGCTCGGCATCGAGATCAATTTCGGCCGTGCTGTGATCCGGGCCAGCGGCAAGCTGCGGGTGTCGTCGATGACGGTGCAGCCGAAGAATGGCGGCGGCGAACGCACAATTCCGGTCGATGCGATCCTGATGTCGGCCGGCTGGACACCGTCGGTGCATCTGTTCTCGCAGTCGCGCGGCAAGGTCGCCTTCAACGACGAGACCAAGCGGTTCGTGCCTGGCACCTACGCGCAGGACTGCGTCTCGGTCGGCGCCTGCAACGGCACCGACGGACTGGCGGCGACGGTCGACGAGGCCTATGCGGCGGGCTCCAAGGCGGCCAAGGATGCTGGCGCGAAAGCCGCCAAGGGGACCAAACCGAAGGTGGACGCCTCGGAGAGCTGGTCGCGCGGCATGCTGGGTGCGGCGCCCGGCGCCGGACCGGACACGACGGTTAAAGCCTTCGTCGATTTCCAGAACGACGTGACCGCCAAGGACATCCGCCAGGCGGTGCATGAAGGCATGCGCTCGATCGAGCATGTCAAGCGCTTCACCACCAACGGCATGGCGACCGACCAGGGCAAGACCTCCAACATGCACGGCCTGGCGATTGCCGCCGAAACGCTGGGCAAGCCGATCCCGGAGGTCGGCCTGACCACGTTCCGCGCGCCCTACACGCCTGTCACATTCGGTGCGATCGTCAGCCACGCGCGTGGGCCGCTGTTCGACCCGACCCGCAGAACCGCGATCCATCCCTGGGCCGAGGCGCAAGGCGCGGTGTTCGAGGATGTCGGCCAGTGGAAGCGCGCCTGGTATTTCCCGAAAGCCGGCGAGGACATGCATGCGGCGGTGGACCGCGAATGCGTTGGGGTCCGCAATCAGGCCGGCCTTTTCGATGCCTCGACGCTGGGCAAGATCGAAGTGGTCGGCCCCGACGCGGCCAAGTTCATGGAGCTGCTCTACACCAACCCCTGGGAAAAGTTGGAGCCGGGCCGCTGCCGCTATGGCATCATGCTGCGCGAGGACGGCTTCATCTATGATGACGGTGTCGTCGGCAGGCTGGCACCGGACCGCTTCCATGTCACCACGACGACGGGCGGCGCGCCGCGCGTCATGAACCACATGGAGGATTACCTCCAGACCGAGTTCCCGCATCTCAATGTCTGGCTGACCTCGGTCACCGAGCAATGGGCGGTCATCGCCGTGCAGGGTCCGAAATCCCGCGACATCATCGCGCCGCTGGTCGAAGGCATCGACATGTCTGATGAGGCGCTGCCGCATATGTCGGTGCGCGAAGGCAAGATCTGTGGCGTGCCGACGCGGCTGTTCCGCATGTCGTTCACCGGCGAGCGCGGTTTCGAAGTCAATGTCCCGGCCGACTATGGCCAGGCCGTCTGGGAAGCGTTGTGGGCCGAAGGCCAGAAGCATGGCGCCACCGCTTACGGCACCGAGGCGATGCACGTGCTGCGCGCCGAGAAGGGCTACATCATCGTCGGCCAGGATACGGACGGCACGGTGACGCCAAACGATGCCGGCCTCGATTGGGCGGTCGGCAAGAAAAAGGCCGACTTCGTCGGCATCAGGGGCATGGCGCGGCCGGATCTGGTCGCCAAGGGCCGCAAGCAACTGGTCGGCTTGAAGACCAAGGACCCCAAGGTGGTGCTGGAAGAAGGCGCGCAGATCGTCGAGGACCCGAAGCAGGCAATCCCCATGAAGATGATCGGCCACGTCACCTCGAGCTACTGGTCGCAGAATTGCGGCCGTTCCATCGCCCTGGCGCTGGTCGCCGGCGGGCGTGACCGGATGGGCGATACGCTCTATGTGCCGATGCCGGACGGGGTGATCGAAGTGGAGGTTGCCGGCATGGTGTTCTTCGACGAGACAGGAGGGCGCCTTAATGGCTAAGGCTGCTGCAAAGACGGCCGCGACTGCTTCGCCCTCGGCGGAGCGGCGTCCCGCATTGGCCGGGCGCACTGTCTCCGCAACGGGTGTCAAGGTCGAAGTGCTGCCGCCGGCCCAGCGCATTTCGCTGCGCGCGCCGGAAGCTTCGGTCGCCGCTCTGTCGAAGGCGCTCGGACTGACCTTGCCGAGGCAGCCGAAAACATCGGCGTCGAAGGGCGGGCGTACGGCGCTGTGGCTTGGGCCGGACGAGTGGCTTGTCATCGACGAGGCCGGCAAGGACCCGCTCGCTGATTGCGCGAAGGTTTCAGCCTTGCACTCGTCGGTCGGCATCTCGCACCGGAACATCGCGATTTCCGTCACCGGCCCGGCGGCGGAAGCCGCGATCAATTCGGGCTGCCCGCAGGATCTGTCGCTCGAAGTCTTCCCGGTGGGCGCCGCTTCGCGCACCATTTTGGGCAAGGCCGAGATCGTGCTGTCGCGCACGGCCGACGAGGCCTTCAGGGTCGAGTGCTGGCGTTCCTTCTCGGACTATGTCTTTACTTTCCTGTCCGAGGGAGCCCGCGACGCCGCCGGCTGACCCCGGAACGTTTGCCGCCCGCGTCCGTTGTGCGGCGACAAATCGAGGGAGAACTGCCGATGCCGTCGAAGTCCGCGCCGAAATCGCCGAAAACCGCGGCGGTCCGTTCGCTCGAGCATGAGCGGCATCGCGAGGCCGACGCCGAAGAGGAACTCGAGGAGGGCCTCGAGGACACATTTCCAGCCAGCGATCCCGTGTCGATTACGGGGTCGTCCATTCCTGGCGCGCCGGCGAAACCCGGCAAGGCCAAGGCCGTCCCCGGCCGCAAGACCCGCAAACCCTGATTCACAAATTTTGGTCGACAGACATCTTCCCAAGACCTCATCGGATGCGATATTCAAAGCGCTTTGGAGAGGAAAAATGCCTGTTAAAGCCGTTGTCTGGGGCGAGAACGTCCATGAACAGACCAATGCCGCCGTGCGAGACCTTTATCCCCTGGGCATGCACGGTACCATCGCCGCCGCCCTCAACCAGGACAAGCGCATCGAAGCGACCACCGCCACCTTGCAGGAACCCGAACACGGCCTGAGCGAGACATGTCTGGCGGCCACCGACGTGCTTCTGTGGTGGGGCCATGCCGCCCATGGCGAGGTCAAGGACGAGATCGTCGAGCGCGTGCAGAAGCGGGTCTGGGAAGGCATGGGGCTGATCGTGCTTCATTCCGGCCACTACTCGAAGATTTTCAAGCGGCTGATGGGCACGCCCTGTTCGCTGAAATGGCGCGAGGCGGGCGAGCGCGAGCGTGTCTGGGCGATCAATCGCGGCCACCCGATCGCGCAAGGCATCGGCGAATGCCTGGAGATCGGCGAGACGGAAATGTATGGCGAGCCGTTCGCGGTGCCGGAGCCGCTGGAGACGGTGTTTATCTCCTGGTACGAGGGCGGCGAGGTGTTCCGCTCCGGCCTGACCTATCAGCGGGGAGCGGGAAAAATCTTCTATTTCTCACCGGGCCACGAGACCTATCCGATCTATCACAATGAAGGCGTGCAGCAGGTGCTGCGCAACGCCGTGCACTGGGCGCACAACCCGGCCCCGGCATGGTCCGGCATCACCAACGCGCCGAATGTGCCGACGGACAAGGCCAAGGAGAAGATCGTCCAGAAAGGCCTGCGCCTGCATGCCGACGGTGAGAAGGGGCTGGGCTGATGCATCGCCTGCTTTTGCTCGGCACCGGCTGGATCGCGGCACATCATATCGAGGAGTTCGGTCAGGTTCCGAGCTGTACCATCGTCGCTTGCGTCGATCATCTGCCGGGCCGCGCGGCGGCGTTCGCCGCCGCCAACAAAATAGGCAATTTCTTCGAAAGCCTCGAAGCTGCGATCGCCTGGGGCGAGTTCGATGCCGCCATCAACGCGACGCCGGACCAGGTCCACAAGGCGACGACGCTGGCCCTGCTGGCCGTCGGGAAACATGTGTTCTGCGAGAAGCCACTGGCGCCGAACCATGCCGATGCGCTTGCGATGAGCGAAGCCGCCGAGGCGGCCGGGCTCGTCAACATGGTCAACCTGACCTATCGCAACACGCCGGTGATCCACGAGGCGCGGCGCATGGTGGAGGCCGGCGAGATCGGCGAGCTGCGCCATGTCGAGGCGAACTACCGGCAAAGCTGGCTGGTCAGCAAGTTCTGGGGTGACTGGCGGGTCGACGACAAATGGCTGTGGCGCCTGTCGAGCCGGCACGGTTCGACGGGTGTTCTGGGCGATGTCGGCATCCATATCCTCGACTTCGCGACCTATGGCGCGGCCCAGGATATCGTCTCGCTGCATGCCGATCTGGTGACGTTTCCGAAGGCGGGGGGCGACCGCATCGGTGACTATGTGCTCGACGTCAATGACAGCTTGGCGATAACAGCGCGGCTCAGCTCAGGTGCGCTGGCCACGATCATGGCCAGCCGCTACGCGACGGGCCATGGCAATGATTTGTCGCTGGCCCTGCACGGCACCAAGGGCGCGATCAAGGTCGAGACCGACGGCAAGGTTTCGCGGCTGTCGGCCTGCCTGGGTGACGACGTCGATCAGCACCGTTGGCGGATGCTGACGCCGCCTGCCGTCAAGCACAATGCCCGGCGCTTCGCCGATGCGCTGGACACGGGATGGAATGGCGATCCGTCGTTCCGGCGCGCCGCCGACATGCAGAAGCTGATCGACGCGGCCTTCGAAAGTTCAGCGACCAAGCTGCCGGTGTCGGTCGCCTGAAATCACCATCTGGCCGGCTGAGTCGGCCAGAACCGACTTTCGGAAAATCTCAGTAGGCGCTCGGCATGATCCACGGGTTCACCGTGATCCCGAGCCGCGGGCCCTTGCCGTCGGTTGTGGCTTCCGTGGAAGCGTTCTTGGCGACCGATCCGGTCGAAGCGCAATCGAGCTTCACATTGGTCTTGGTGTCGACGCAGGTCGCTGCAGTCGGGTGCTTGACCGCGTGGGTGGTGTTGTTGGCGGCAAAGGCCGAGCCCGAAAGTGCCAGGACGGCGGCGAGGGTGAGGAGTGTCTTTTTCATGGTCAGTCTCCGTGTTCGGCGGTGAATTTTGTTCCGTACATGTACGTTGCTCTGTACATATACGTCCGTCGATCGCGAAGTTCAAGAGAAATTGTACACGTACGGTAGACTTTTTGTTAACCAAGAGATCCGCCCCATTCTGGCTGGGAGAGGCGGTGAGGAAATCTGGAAAAACGAAGAGGTCGCGCTCAGCAGTTGACCGGTGTCTCGGTCAACGGTGGCACATCTTGCGTGCTGAGCGTGGCAAGGGTGAAGTCGCACATCCGCTTCACGAAAGCCTGCGCGTCGCCGAAGGGATAGAAGGGGAAGGTGATCAGCAGCGAGATCGTGCCATGGCCGACCGCCCACAGCATGGTGGCGATGGCGCGCGGATCGCCACGCAATTTGCCGGCGGCGACGCAGGCCTCGACCCTGCTGATCAGCACCTTCATCGCAGGGTTGCCTTCCTCCATGTCCTCGTAGCTCCTGCCTTCCGGCAGCTTGGTCTTTTCGGTCATGAAGACAGTGCGGTATTCGTTGGGATTGCCGAGCCCGAAGGCGGCATATTCGGTCATCACCGCCTGCAAGGCCTCGATCGGATCGTCGGACGGGTGCTCCTCGATACGCCGAGCGAGCGTTTCAAATGCGTCCTCGGCCAGCGCGAAGAGGATGTCCTGCTTGTCGGCGAAGTAGGAATAGACCGACATCGGCGCATAGCCGACCCGCTTGGCCAGCTTGCGAATGGTCAGGCCTTCATAGCCTTCTTCCTGGACGAGCTTGTGCGCGGCCGCGACAAGCTCCGAGCGCAGTTCGGCCTTTTGTTTCTCGCGGCGTTTCTGGACGCTCAGCGGCAAGTCCGTTGCCCTTGTCTGGTTGGTGCCTTGGCTAAATTATATACGCTGTACGGAAACGAACAAGGGCGCCGCGGGTTCCCAAGCGGCAGGCGTCAGAAGCGACCCATGACGTCTCCCCATTACGACTGCTTTTCGATCAGTTCGGCAGCGAGCTGCGAGAGCAGTTTCACCGCCTCGCCATAGGTTTTGGCCTTCTCCGGATTGGACGCATTGCCGTCGAGCGCCCGCTTGTAGACACCCTGGCAGATTGCAGCCAGGCGGAAGAAGGAGAAGGCGAGGAAGAACGTCCAGTTGCCGATGCCGGTCAGCCCACGTCGCCGGCAATAGGCGGCGACATAGTCTTCCTCGGAAGGCAGGCCGAGTGCCGAGCGATCGATGCCGCCAAGGCCGCGAAAGCCGGATACATGCGGCAGACGCCATTGCATGCATTGATAGGCGATGTCGGCGAAGGGGTGGCCTGATGTCGACAATTCCCAGTCGAGCACCGCCAGTACCCTCGGCTGGTCCGGCGCGAAGATCAGATTGTCCAGCCGATAGTCGCCATGCACCAGCGAGACCCTGGCGTCATCGGTCGGCATATGGGTGTCCAGCCAGGCAATCAGTTGATCCATGTCGGCAATGGTGCCGGTTTCGGAGGCACGGTACTGGCTGGTCCAGCGTGCCAGCTGCCGCTCGAAGTAATTGCCGGGGCGGCCGAAATCGCTGAGACCCACCGCCTCGACATCGACATCGTGCAGGACACCAAGCGTGGCGTTCATGGCATCGTAGATCGCGGCGCGCTCATCGTTGTCGCGGGCCTCAGGCAGTGCCGGATCCCAGAAGATGCGGCCGTCGAGGAAATCCATGACGTAGAACATGCGGCCGATCGGCGAGCCCTCGGCCGACAGATGCAGCATTTTGGGCACCGGCACGGCGGTGCCCGAAAGCGCCTCCATCACCCGGAATTCGCGGTCGACCTGGTGCGCCGATTTCAAGAGTTGGCCTGGCGGCTTGGCGCGCAGCACGTAACGGCCGCTTGCCGCCGTCAGGAGATAGGTCGGGTTGGATTGGCCGGATTTGAATTTTTCGATTGCCGCGAGCCCGGAAAAGCCCGGGATGTGCGCCTCGAGGTAAGGCGCAAGCGCCGCCTGGTCGAGCGCGTTCGGGTCGCTCATACCGTCTCGGGCTGACGTTCAAGCAAGGTCAGCGTCAGCCAGCGGGCGGTCAGCGCCGGCTTTTTGGAACCTTCGATCTCGATGGTCACGTCATGCGCCGTCTGCACCCAGCCCGATGGCCTGACCTTGACGTCGGCCAGCACGAAATGGGTGCGGATGCGCGCGCCGGTCTTCACCGGCGCCAGAAAGCGCAGCGAATCGAAGCCATGGTTGACGCCCATCTTGCCGTTTTCCAGCGGCGGCATGGTCTCGAATGTCATCGCCGACAACAGCGACAGCGATAGGAAGCCGTGCGCGATGGTGCCACCGAACGGCGTTTCGCGCTTGGCCCGCTCCGGATCGCAGTGGATGAACTGGTGATCGTCGGTGGCGTCGGCGAACTGGTCGATCATGCGTTGCGTGACCACGCGCCAGGGCGAAACGCCGACCTCCTTGCCGACACTGGCCAGAAGCACATCGAGACTGATCGGTTCCACGCTCATGTCCTCCTGTTTCACTCCCGGCTTCTGCGGCCGGAAAATGTCATTCCTTGAATAAGGTCAACCCATGCTGCACCGACTGCCCGCCGTCGATCGGCAGGATGGCGCCGGTGACATAGCTGCCTGCACGGCTGCACAAATAGAGCGTTGCGCCGGCAATGTCATCCGGCGTGCCGATGCGGCCGATCGGGACATGGCCGCCGACATGCCTGGCCTGTTCGTCCGTGCCGGTGGCGAATGCGGTCATGCGGCTCTGGAATGGGCCTGGTGCGAAGGCGTTGACGGTGATGCGGCGGCCAGCGAATTCGAACGCCAGCGTGCGTGTCAGATGATGCACGGCGGCCTTGGAGGCGGTGTAGGAATAGGCATCGTCGGCCAGCGGCTGCGTGCCCATCACCGATCCCAGATTGATCACCCGGGCCGGATCGGCGTCGCTTGCAGCAGCATCAAGCAGCGGCAGCAATTCGCGTGTCAGATGGAAGACCGCGGTGACATTGACGCCGAACACCTTGGCCCAGGCGTGATAGGGAAAGCTCTCCAGCGGCGCGCCCCAGGACACGCCGGCATTGTTGACCAGAATATGCAGACTTTCGGTCCGTGCCTTGACCTCGCCGACCAGGGCGGCGATGCCAGCCTCGCTGGAAACGTCGGCGGCAAAGCCTTCCGCCCGGCCCGGGGCGCCAAGTCCGTTCAACTCGCTGGCGACCTTGATGCAGTCCTCGCCCTTGCGCGAGGCGATCATGACGCTAGCGCCGGCCTTGACCAGCGCGGTTGCCGCCATGCGGCCGATGCCGGTCGCCGCTCCCGTCACCAGCGCGGTCTTGCCGGCAACCGAAAACAGCTCATCCAGATAGCTCATCCAAATTCTCCGCGCCTTCGCCCGCGGGCAAAACAGTTCGCGTTGACAAGGCTATCCGAAGTACGGTCATCCTTGCCACGGATAAATGCCCGGCCTGCATGAAGGGTTAGCGACCGATGACGCAGATGAATCTCGGCATGACCGAGCGGCTGAAGCCGATCCACGCACGCGTCGCGGCCATGGTGCGCGACGAGATCATGCCGCTCGACAAGGAGTTCCTGGGCGAAGTCGGCAAGGCCGGCGACCGCTGGGTCTACAGCAAACGCCAGAGCGAGATCCTCGAAGGGCTGAAGAAGACCGCACGGGAGCGCGGCCTGTGGAACTTCTGGTTGACCGGCTCGGAACGTGGCTACGGCCTGTCCACTGTCGAATACGCCTATCTGGCCGAGGAGATGGGCAAGGCGCATCTCGGCGCCGAAACATTCAACTGCTCGGCACCGGACACCGGCAATATGGAGGTTCTGGAACGCTACGGCTCGGCCGAGCACAAACGGGAATGGCTCGAGCCGTTGCTGGACGGAAAAATCCGCTCGGCCTATCTGATGACGGAGCCCGATGTCGCTTCCTCCGACGCCACCAACATTTCCATGCGCTGCGAGCGGCAGGGCGGCGACTACGTGCTCAACGGCGAGAAATGGTGGGCGTCGGGCGCCGGCGATCCGCGCTGCGCCATCTACATCGTCATGGTGCGGACCGGCGGCGAGGACGAGCCGCAGCATCGCCGTCATTCGATGATCCTGATACCCTCGGCCACAAAGGGCGTGACCAAGGTCCGCGCCATGCAGGTCTATGGCGACGATGACGCGCCGCATGGCCATATGCATCTTCGCTTCGACAATGTCCGGGTACCGGCCTCGAACCTGATCCTGGGCGAGGGCAGGGGCTTCGAGATCGCGCAAGGCCGGCTCGGGCCGGGCCGCATCCATCATTGCATGCGCGCCATCGGGCAGGCCGAGATGGCGCTGGAGATGCTGTGCCAACGTTCCGTGCGCCGCGAGGCCTTCGGCCAGAAGCTGGCGAAGCTTGGCGCCAATTTCGACATCATCGCCGAATGCCGCATGGAGATCGAGATGGCCCGCCTGCTCTGCCTCAAGGCGGCATGGATGATCGACCAGGGAGACGCGCGGGCCGCCGCTCCCTGGATCAGCCAGATCAAGGTCGTCGCGCCACGGGTGGCGCTCAAGGTCACCGACGAGGCGGTGCAGATGTTCGGCGCCCAGGGCATCAGCCAGGATACGCCACTGGCGCGCTCGTGGACGCATCTGAGGACGCTGCGCCTCGCCGACGGGCCTGACGCAGTCCATCGCCGCCAGGTGGCGCGTACGGAGTTGAAGAAATATACGCAGGAGAAGCTCTGAGCGGCCGTTCGGCTGGCCACATACAGGTTTTCCTGCGGCAACCAAGGAGTGTCAGTGATAACCATCCCCTCCGAAATGAAGGCGCTGCTCTTGGTCGGTGACGGCTATACCAGGACGCCGAGCGGCAGTGCGCTCGAGGCGATGGAGCCCTATCTCGAGCCGGGCAGCATCGCCGTGCCTGCGCCCGGACCGAGCCAGGTGCTGATCAAGGTCAGCCTGGCTTCGATCAATCCATCGGATGTCGCCTTCATCAAGGGCCAGTATGGCCAGCCGCGCGCCAAAGGTCGGCCGGCCGGCTTCGAGGGCGTCGGCACGGTCGTCGCGGGCGGCGAGGAGGCCTATCCCAAAAGCCTCGTCGGCAAGCGTGTCGCTTTCGCCACCGGTCTCAGCAATTGGGGCTCGTGGGCCGAATATGCCGTCGCCGAGGCGGCGGCCTGCATTCCGTTGCTCGATACGGTGCGCGACGAGGACGGCGCCGCGATGATCGTCAATCCGCTGACCGCGATCGCCATGTTCGACATCGTCAAACAGGAAGGCGAGAAGGCCTTCGTCATGACCGCCGGCGCCAGCCAGCTCTGCAAGCTGATCATCGGCCTTGCCAGCGAGGAAGGGGTCCGGCCTGTTGTCACCGTGCGCCGCGACGAGCAGATCGCCATGCTTAAAGAGCTTGGCGCGGCGCATGTCCTCAACGAGAAGGCACCGGATTTCGAGGCCACGCTGCGCGAGGTGATGAAGGCCGAACAGCCGCGCATCTTCCTCGATGCTGTCACGGGCCCGCTGGCTTCAGCCATCTTCAATGCAATGCCGAAACGGGCGCGCTGGATCATCTACGGCCGGCTCGATCCCGAGGCCACGGTCATCCGCGAACCCGGCCAACTGATCTTCCAGCACAAGCACATCGAGGGCTTCTGGCTGAGCGAATGGATGCGGCAATTCAAAGATCGGCGTGGTCCGGCGATCCTCGAGGCGCAGAAGCGTTTTTCCGATGGACGCTGGTCGACCGACGTGACGGCGGTCATTCCGCTGGCCGAGGCAATGGCACGCGTGCCGGCGGAACTGGCCAAGCCCAACGGCAAGGTGTTCATTCGGCCTTAAAGCGGTGACCTTGCTCTCGACGCTCGACACAATCACGTGTCCGGCGCTATCGGAACGGCCGGATCGTAGCTTGCGCCATTGAGCCCCCTATGCCTGGTCGCTTTGTCCGTGATATGCCGCCGCCATCGAATGCCGGGACGACGCCAGGCTGAGGCGTCTTCCGCGATGGCGTGCGGGGTGTGTTGATGACGATTTCCAAGCCGGTTTTCGACCGTTTGGGGCTGGGCATGTGGGTCGGGGCGTTCCTGGTCGTTCTCGGCCTGGTGCTATGGTCGCCCCACACGCGCACGGTGATGCAGGCCTACGGATATGGCAGCGAGGCATTCCTCAGCGGCCAGCCGCTGTACAATCTCCAGTCGGAGATGGGCTATCTCTACGCGCCGGCCTTTGCCGCACTCTACATTCCGGTGCTGAAGCTCGGACCGTATCTGGGCGGCGTGGTGTGGCATGCGGTGGGCTTCGCGGCGCTCACCTTCGCGGCGATGCGGCAAGTGCGCAAAATCGGTGGCGGGGAATTGCCGTGGCTGCTTTCCTTCGGGCTCTTCCTTGCCCTGCCGATGGCGCTGGGCGCGATCCGCAACGGCCAGGCGACGATCCTCTTGACCGGCGCCTGCTGGCTCCTGACCCTGTCGGCGCTCGAAGGGCGGCGCGCCGAGACCTTCTTCTGGGCTTCGGTCGCCATCATTGCCAAACCGACCGCCATCATCATGCTTTTGCTGGTGGGAGCCCTGCGCCTGCGGCTGATACCCGTGCTCGTGCTGGCGGTGCTGTTCGTGCTCGCCATACCGTATGCCTTCGCACCCGCCGGCTATCTCAACGCGCAGTACGGTGATTTCGCCCGCATGCTGACCTCGATGGCCGTCGACCAGTCCGGCCACTTTGTCCCCACCGACTTCACGGCGCCTTTCACCTCGGCGGGAGTGCCCATGCCTGAATTCGCCGCCACGATCGTGCGCGTCGTCGTGGCACTGCTTACGCTATCGATCGTCCTCTGGTTCGACCGCAAGCTCCAGCCTGGGATGGCCGGACTGGCGATCTTCCTGACGGCCGCCTTCTACATGTGCGTCTTCAATCCGCGCGTCGAGCCAAATACCTATGCCATGATCGCCGTGCCTGCCGGTCTCGCTATCGCCACACTATGGCGGGAGGAGCGTGGTGGCGTCTTGGCTTCGGTGCTGTCGACGGTATTGTTCCTCACAGGTTTGACCAGCGTCGAGCGCCACATGCATAATTTCTTCTACCCTTGGTTCCGGCCGCTCGCGGTCACCTTTATCGCCTGTTCGCTGATCTGGTGGTTCTGGGCCAAGGCGCGCGACAAGGCGGTGAATGTCGGACCCGTTGCACATGGCTGAGTCGCGGCAGAAACTCGATATCGTAGCGCCCTTCTTCAACGAGGCGCAGTCGGCGTCGGCCTTTGCCGGGCTGCTTGAGAGGCTCGAGGAAGCGGTATCAAGCCGTTTCGGCATGGCCGTCCATAAGATCCTGATCGACGATGGCAGTCGCGACGACGGCGCCGAGCGGTTTTCGCTGGCGCTGTCGGGTTCCTGGGAGGTCGTGCGGCTCAGCCGCAATTTCGGCAAGGAGGTCGCGGTGCTCGCCGGCCTCGACCATTCGCGCGGCGACATGGTGCTGATCATGGACTCCGACCTTCAGCATTCCATGGATGTCAGCCTGCAGATGATTGCCGAGTTGGTGGAACACCCCGATATCGACGTCGTCTACGCCCAGAACGACCGGCGCGAGGCCAGTTGGCGGCGAAGCCAGCTGGCGAAGCTGTTCTATAGCCTGATCAACAGCAGCCAGCGTTTCGATATCCCCGAGAATGCGGGAGACTTTCGCGTCATGCGCGGTACCGTGGCGCGCGCGCTGACAAGCTTGCGCGACAAGCGGCGCTTCAACAAGGGCCTGTTCGCCTGGGCCGGCTTCCGCCAGAAAGCCATACCCTATTCGCCGGAAAACCGTGCCATCGGCACATCCAAATGGAGCCGGCTCAACCTGATCGCCTTTTCGCTGGAAGGCTTTACGTCGTTTTCCGTCATCCCGCTGCGCATCATCAGTCTGAGCGGCATGCTGGCGGCGCTGGCGGGCGTCGTTTACGGCGCCAAGGTGTTCTTCGAAGTGATGTTCTACGGCATTGCAGTGCCTGGCTATCCCAGCCTGATGGTCGCCGTCGTCCTGCTCGGTGGCCTCAACCTCACCCTCCTTGGCCTGATCGGCGAATATGTCTGGGTCACGCTGTCGGAGAGCAAGGACCGGCCGGTGTATATCGTGCGCGATGTCGTACGCAGCGACGTTTCGGACGGCGCCCCGGGCGCGTCCCGCGGATGACGCGGCGCATTCGCCTGATCGCCGATGACTACGGCCTGGCGCCAGGGGTTTGCGCCGGGATTCTCGACCTGATCGGCCGGCGACGCCTGACCGGCACCAGCTGCATGACCGGTTTTCCGGAATGGGCTGGGGCAGCAGCGCGTATAAGGCCACTGTGCGGCCACGCGGCGATCGGACTGCACCTGACCCTTACGGACCAGCCAGCCGTCACGGGCAAATCGAGCCTGGCGCCTGAGGGCCGGCTGCCCCCGCTTCGTTCGCTGGCCCTGCCGGTCCTGCGCGGCCGGATCGACGAGCGCGACGTCCATGCCGAACTCGGCGCGCAATATAGTCGTTTTGTCGAGGCGCTGGGCCGCAAGCCCGACTTCATCGACGGACATCAGCACGTGCATTTCCTGCCCGTCGTGCGCGGATGGCTGCGGGCGCATTTTCGCGAAGCTGCCGACAGGCCGGCGTTGCGCGGCGCTCCCGCGCTGGGCGATGCCGCCGTCGCACCGAAGATCGCGGCAATCGCTGCCGTGGCCGCCGGCTTCAACCAATCGATGCAGCGCGCCGGCTTTGCCGTTTGGAAGCCGCTCGCCGGCATCTATGACTGGCGGCAACCCGAAAAATTTGCCCCATTGCTGGAGGCTGCGGTCGAAGCGCTGCCGGACCATGGACTGTTCATGTGCCACCCCGGCCATGTCGACGAAACACTGTGCGCGCGCGACCCGATGCAAAGCGTGCGCGAAGTGGAATTTGGGGTTCTGGCCTCGGACGCGTTCGGCGCGCGCCTGGCCCGCGCCGGTGTCGAGATCATGGACGGCATGGGATGAGCGGCGGCAAACAGCCCCAGCGTTCGACCGGCAGCAAGATCGTCCGTTTTGCGCTTGTCGGACTGGCGAACACGGCCATCGATCTTGTCGGCTTTTCCCTGCTGCTCAAGCTGCACGTCCCGCCGCTATCCGCCAATGTCGTCTCGTGGTCGATCGCCGTGATCTTCTCTTTCGTGGCGAATGGCTTCTGGTCGTTCGAGCGCAATCACGCCATCCGGCTGCATGATGCCTTCCTGCGGTTCGTCACGGCCGGGGCGTTGATTTCGCTCGGCGTTTCCAGCCTGTCGATCGCACTCTTCGCCGGTATCACCGGTGTGTGGCCGGCAAAGATCGGCGGCGTCATCGTAGCGGCTGTGTTGAACTTCCTTGCCGCCCGCTGGTCCATCGAAGGCCGGCTGCTGAAATAACTATCTCTATTGCGCCGGTTCCACATTGGTGTAGGCGGCTTCCTCGAGTTCGCGCTTCAGCCGTGCTTCCTCATGCGTCTTTGGGGTGACGAAGCGGCCAAGCAGGAGATAGGCGACCGGCGTCAGGAACAGCGTCGAGACGGTGGCCAGGCCAAGCCCGCCGACGATGACCCAGCCGAGCGCCACGCGCGCCTCGGCGCCCGCGCCGGCGGCCAGCACAAGCGGCACACCGCCGAGAATTGTGCAGATCATCGTCATCATCACCGGCCGCAGGCGAATGGTGGAAGCCTGCTCGATCGCTTCGCGCACGCCCATGCCGCGATCACGCAGCTGGTTGGCGAATTCGACGATCAGGATGCCGTTCTTGGCCATGACGCCGACCAGAAGCACCAGGCCGATCTGGCTGTAGGCGTTGAGGCTGGTGCCCGAGAGCAGCAAGGCGAAAATGGCGCAGGCAAGGCCGAGCGGCACCGTCGCCATGATGATGACCGCGCTGACGAAACTCTCGAACTGGGCGGCCAGCACCAAGAGGATGATGACCAGCGCGAAGCCGAAGATGGTGACCATGGCGCTGTTGGTTTCGCCCAAAGTCGCGGCCTCGGCCAGCGGCAGGATGCGGCTGCCGGGCGGCAGAAGCGGCGCGGCGATCTCCTGCGCGCGTGTCAGCGCGTCGCCAAGCGCGAAATTGCCTGAGAGATTCGAGGTAATCGCCACCGAAGGCTGCTGCTGTTCGCGCGAGAGCGACGGCGGCACGGCGCGCTCGGTCAGCGTGGCGATGGTCGACATCGGCACGAAGCGGCCATCCGCCGTCTTGAGGAAGACATTTTCCAGATCGGTCGGGTCGTTGATCGGGTTGGTGGTCGAGACCAGCTTCACGCCGTAGCTACGGTCGGCGATGTAAACATCGACAACATCGTTGCCGTCGAGCATGGCTTGCATGGTGTTGGCGAGCCCGGTGATGTCGATGCCGAGATCGGAAGCGCGCTCGCGGTCGATGGCCACGGCGAGCTGCGGCTGCGTCGGGTCGATCGACAGGCGGGGCGTCTGGAAGCGCGGATCCTTCTGCATCTCGGCGATGATCTTGACCGCCGCGTCGCCAAGCGCCTTGCGGTCGTTGCCGACCAGCGCGAATTGCAGGCCATTGCCGGCGCCGCGGATGCCGAGGCTGTTGGGTTGGACCGGGAAGATGCGCACGCTGGGCACCTGCCTGGTCAACTGGCTGATCTCGGCCATGATCTCCTGCTGGCTGCGGCTGCGCTCGTCCCACGGCGCCAGCGTCATCACCATGAAACCGGAATTGTAGGAGCCGTTCTGGCCGGCGTTTTCGAAGGTCGAGCGGATCTCGCCGGAATCGCGCATGGGCTGGATCAGGCGCTCGATCCTCTGCATCTGCTGCGTCGTATAGTCGAGGCTGACGCCTTGCGGGGCGTTGATGCGCAACAGCACGGCGGCGCGGTCCTCGGTTGGCGTCAGCTCCTGGCGGATGGTGCCGAACAGCGCAAACGCGATGCCGGCAAACAGAACCGCGACCAGAACCACGATCCACGGCGCGTCGAGACATGCATGGAGGGCACGCTTGTAGCCGGCATTCAGGACGCCGCCGATGCGCGCGCCAATGCCATGGCCGCCTTCGTGGTGTAGCGACGCGCTGGTCAGCATGCGTGAGGCAAGCATTGGACAAAGCGTCAGCGCCACCACGCAGGACAAAAGCACCGACATAGCAAGCACGAAGCCGAATTCGCGGAACAGGCCGCCGGTCTGGCCCGGCAGGAACGAGATCGGCACGAAGACGGCGACCAGCGTCAGCGTCGTGGCGACGACGGCGAAGAAAACCTCCTGCGCCCCGAGCACGGCGGCCGCGCGCGGGCCCATGCCTTCGTTACGCCGTCGCACGATGTTTTCCAGCACCACGATGGCGTCATCGACGACAAGGCCGGTGGCCAGCACCAAAGCGAGCAGCGTCAGGATGTTGACGGAGAAGCCGGCCAGATAGATGGCGGCTATGGTGCCGATCATGGCGACCGGCATCGACAAGCCCGGGATCAGCGTGGCGCGCCAGTCAAGCAGGAAGACATAAATCACGATCAGCACCATGGTGACCGACAGGCCAAGCGCGATCTCGACCTCGTGCACCGCACCCTTGACGAAGACAGCGTCGTCGCTGGTGATCTTGATCGACATGCCCTCGGGCAGGTTCTCCTGCAGCTTGGCGACGGCGGCCTGGACGCCGGTCGAAATGTCCAGCGTGTTCGATTCCGCCTGCCGGATGATGCCGATGCCGATGCCGGTCTTGCCGTCCGAACGCAGCGTCGTCTGGCCGACATCGGGGCCTAGCGTGACGGTCGCGACATCGCGGATGCGCGTCGTGCCGCCGATGATGATGTTCTCGAATTCCTCAGGCGTCGTCACGTCGGCCGTGGTGCGGACGATCAGGTCCTGGTTTGTCGTGGTGATCGACCCGGCCGGGGAATCGAAGGCGACGGAGGCAAGCGCGGCCCTGAGGTCGGCGACCGTGAAGCCAAGGCTGGCGAGCTTGGTCTGGTCGACATCGATGCGGAAGATCCTGTCGCGATCGCCATAGACCTGGACGTCGGCGACACCGGGCACGGCGGCCAGTTCGTCCTCGATCTGGTCCTGGACGACCACCGTCATGTCCTGGATCGACATGGTGTCGGAGGTCACCGCCAGCCGCATCACCGCGTCGGAATTGGCGTCGGCCTTGACGATGCGCGGCGGATCGGCCGTGTCCGGCATCTGGTTGGCGACGCGGCCGACCGCGTCACGCACGTCCGAGGCGGCGACGTTGAGATCGACACCGTCGTTGAACTCGATGGTGACACGGCTCGAGCCGAAGGAGGAGGAAGACGAGATCGACTTGACGCCGGAGACGCGGGCAACTGCGCCCTCGATCGTGTCGGTCAATTCGCGGTCGACGGTTTCGGCGGCGGCCCCTTCGAAGGTGGTGGAGACCGTGACGACGGCACGGTCGACGTCGGGCAATTCGCGGATCTCGACACCGTAGAAGGCAGCGAGGCCGGCAACGGCGATAAGGGTGTTCAGCACGAAGGCCATGACCGGCCTGCGGATGAACAGCGCGGTGAAGCCGGTGTCGCTGGAGGCGTTGGCGGGGCCGGTCATGAGCCTTCCGCGGCGTCGGCGGCGCGCTGGTCCTGGCCGGCGATGCGAACCTCGCCGCCTTCGCTGACACTTTGGGTGCCTTCGGTGACCACCATGTCGCCGCTGTCGATCTTCGCGTCGATCAATACGGTCTCGGTGTTGCGCTGGATGATGCGAACCGGCAACCGCTTGGCCTTGCCGTCCTCGATCTGCCAGACATAGGCGCCCTCCGATCCCCACAGGATCGCCAGCGGGCTGACGGCCGGATAGGTCTGGCCCGGGAATTTCATGGTGATGGAGAACGACATGCCGGCGCGCAGCGAATCGGCCGGGTTGGCGATCTTGGCCTTGACCAGCAGGGTGCGGCTCTTTTCGTCGATGTGGTTGTCGATCGCCGACACCGTTCCGGTATAGGCGTTGCTCGGATTGGCGATCGGCGTCGCCGTCAATTGCGCGCCGACCTTGACAGCGGCGGCGAAGCGCTCGGGCACCTGGAAATCGACCAGGATCGAGGAGCGGTCGTCAAGCGTGGCGATCGCCGACTGGTTGGTCACATAGTTGCCGGCCGAAATCGGCAGGATGCCGACGGTACCGGCGATAGGCGCCAGGATCGAGCGGCGCTGCAGCGCAAGCTCGGCATCCTGAAGCGCCAGCTTGGCGCCGGCCAGCACCACTTCGGCATCGGCGACCGCGACCGGCGTCGCGGTGTTTGAGGCGCGCAACGACTTGACACGGTCGAGCTTGGACTGGGCATCCTGCAAAGCGAGCTTGGCCCGGTTCTGGGCGATGATCTCCGTGTCGGAATCGAGCGAGGCGATGATCTGCCCCTTATCGACATGGCTGCCGGATTCGACCAGCAGTTCGGCAAGGCGGCCGGAACTATAGGGATTGACGGTCACCGAGGCGTTGGCGCGGCCGGTGCCGATCGCCTGCAGGCGGTCGTTGATCGTGGCCATGCTGGCTGGCGACGCGACGATAGTGGCAATCCGGGTGCGCTCCGTCTGCCGGGCGCCAGCCGCTGCGGTGTCCTTTGCTGAAGGCGTCGCGCCATACGCCCAGTCCATCCCCCAGCGTGCCAGCACTTCGGGAGCGCCGGGGTAGAAACGCGCCCACGCAGCCACGGCGGCGGCCACGATCACAAGTGCGAGGACAATCTGTTTCCAGCTCGACATCGATACTCCAGCGGCAACAATCGTCCGCTGGGTTCCAGGTGGAAGCGGATGCAGCGACGATGCGGGCTGGCGGCAACAACCGGCCACGCCACACCCCGATATCATCGGTTTATGGCAATTATCACGCAATCGTGCACATTAAATCTCGGTAACGTGAATTCGGGACGCCGTATTGGAGCCGATGCGATGCCCCGGGGGGATCTGCTTATCGCAGGCCTTCCATCTCGCGGATGCGCCGGGCGCCGTCAGCTTCGAGTTGCCTTGTGACGGCGCCGATCAGCGTTTCGGCGACGACGAAAAGCGCTGCCGAGGAGTCCCATGCGGAGGGCACGGCGGTTCGTCCGGCGATGACATGGCGGGCAAAGCGGGCGATGGGCGACAGCCACTGGTCGGTGAACAGCACGATCTGCACGCCGCGCTGATGCGCCTTCTCGGCAAAGCGGACAAGGCTGTCCTGGTAGCGCCTGATGTCGAAGATCACCAGCACGTCGCGCTTGCCCATGTCGATCAGCCTGTCGCGCCACATGCTCTCCTGGCCGGCGAGGTGAAAGACATCGGGCTGGATGACGGCCAGATGGGCTGCCATGTAGCGCGCCAGCGGATCGGTGAAGCGGCCGCCGATGAGGAAGGTCTTGCCGCGCCGCTCGGCCAGCCTGGTGGCAATGTCGGCAAGCTGCCTGTCGGACAGATGCCTGAAGGTCTCGCGCATATTGTCGAGCGTCGCTTCCAGCATGGGCGACACCGTGCCGCCATTGGGCGAGGGCGGATTGAGCGTTCGTATCGCCGGCGACTGCAATTGCGCCGCCAGTTCGTCCTGCAGGCTCGACTGGAACTCGGGATAGTTCTGGAAGCCGAGCCGGGCGACAAAACGCAGGATCGTCGGCGAGGAGACGCCGGCCGCGTATGAGAATTCGGCGACCGTCTTCAGGCCGATCATCGGATAGTTCGCGATCAGCGTCTGCGCCGCTCGCCGTTCGCCGGCGGGCATCGCGCCGATACGGTCGGCGATCAATTCGGCAATGTTGGAAATCATCTTTTCCCCACCCTGGCCCGTCGACGGTCTTTTCCCCAAATCGCATTTGACAAAGCCAGACAAACTGTATGAAATCATCCGTAGGGACGCAATGAGGCAAAATACGTAACATACGATACAGCGCTCCCCGGGGACGGCAGACTATGGAGAAAGCACGGCCCGCCAGCCTTGCATCGTCTGATACCGTGCGGGTGACGAACCCCGGCGGATCGAGCCCTTTCGTACTGACCTGCGACCACGCTTCCAATTTCCTGCCGACCGAATTCGGTACGCTCGGCCTCGCCGCCGAGGACCTGACGCGCCACATCGCCTGGGATCCCGGTGCGCTGCCGGTTGCGTCGCGGATGGCGCAGGCACTCGATGCCACGCTGGTCGAAACCCGGATTTCGCGATTGGTCGTCGACTGCAATCGGCCGCTCGACGCGCCGGACCTGGTGCCGCAGGTCAGCGAAACGACAGCCATACCGGGCAATACCGGCCTGTCCGAACAGCAGCTCGCGGCGCGGGTGGCCCTGTCATGGCAGCCATTTCACAGCACGATCGAGCGCATCGTCGAGGAGCGGCTGGTGCGCGGCCAGGAGACGCGGCTGGTCTCCGTCCATTCCTTCACGCCGGTCTACAAGTCCAAAAACCGGCCCTGGCACATCGGCATTATCCATGACGAGGATCGCCGCCTGGCGGCGCCGCTGATCGCTGCACTCAAGCGGCTTGCCGACGTAACCGTCGGCGTCAACGAGCCCTATTCGCCGGCCGACCGCGTCTATTTCACGCTGGAACGGCACGCACGTTCGCGAGGCTTGCCCTGTGCGATGATCGAGATCCGCAACGACGAAATCTCCGGCGAGACCGGGCAGCGGAAATGGGCGGATCTGCTCACCGGCATTTTTTCGGATCTGGAGCCAGAGGAGGCCATGGGCTCCCGACAACGCGCAGTAGGAAAGTCAGTACTTTCGGCCAGCTAAGAAACAAAGGGGACTAACATGTCAGCGCAAGACTACACGGAAGTCGACAAGCACGAGGACCTAAAGGTTCTCCACGGAATGGGCTATGCCCAGGAATTGTCGCGAAGCATGAGTCGCTTCTCGAACTTCGCGATCTCGTTCTCGATCATCTGCATCCTTTCAGGCGGGATCAATTCCTTCGCCCAAGCCACGTCTTCGATCGGCGGCGCCGGTGCCGGCATCGGCTGGATCGTCGGTTGCGCCGTATCCGGTTTCTTTGCCCTCGCCATGGCACAGATCGCCTCGGCATTCCCGACAGCTGGCGGCCTTTATCACTGGGCCTCGATCCTTGGGAACCGCTTTACCGGCTGGCTGACCGCCTGGCTCAACCTGCTTGGCTTGATCACCGTGCTCGGCGCAATCAACATCGGCACCGCGTTCTTCTTCACCGGAACGTTCGGGAGCTGGTTCGGGATAACCGGGACTCCAGGAGAAATTGTCGGGTTCGTCGCTCTGATTACCGTGCTGCAGGCTTTGCTCAATCATTTCGGCATCAAGTTGACCGCCATGCTGACCGATGCTTCCGGCTTCATCATTCTCGCCACGACCGCGGTGTTGATCGTGGCCTGCCTTGTGTTTGCCCCGGCGATCGACGTCACGCGGCTGTGGACTTTCACCAATTACTCGGGTGACGCCGGCGGCGGCGTTTTCCCGCAGACCGACTCCATGAGCTATCTTTTCCTGCTTTGCCTGCTTTTGCCGGTCTACACCATCACCGGATATGATGCTTCGGCACATACGTCGGAAGAGACGCTGAAGGCTGCGCACTCGGTTCCGCGGGCGATCGTTTCGTCCGTGGTCTGGTCCTCGCTGATCGGCTGGGTGATGCTGTGTGCCATCGTTCTGGCGATCCCGGACCTGGCGGCGGGCGCCAAGCAGGGCTGGAACGTCTTTTTCGCCACCATGGACGCGATCTTGCCGGTCTGGTTGAAGGAACTGCTCTATCTGGGAATCCTGATCGCGCAGTTCCTCTGCGGTCTGGCCACGGTGACCTCGGCTTCGCGCATGCTTTTCGCCTTCTCTCGTGACGGCGGCATGCCGGTCGGCTCGGCCTCACTCGCCAAGGTCAATCCGACTTGGCGCACGCCGGTCAACGCCATCTGGACCGCTGCGATCCTCGAGATCATCTATGTCTTCCTTGCCCAGTTCATCTCGATCGGCGGCACGAATATCTATACCATCGTGGTCAACTCGACGCTGGTCTTCCTGTTCCTCTCCTTCATCATTCCGATCGTGCTCGGCATGATGGCTTTCGGAACGGCGAAGTGGCCGAGCCCCGGTCCATGGAATCTCGGCAGCGGCCTGTTCAAGCTGTTCTGCGCCCTGTCTGTCGTCGGCATGGCGATCATTTTCTACATTGCCGTCCAGCCGCCGAATGACAAGGTGCTCTACATCACCATCGGCTTTCTGTTGCTGACCGCCGTGCTCTGGTTCGGCTTCGAGAGCCGCCGCTTCCAAGGTCCGCCGATCGGTGACCAGATTGCCAAGCGCCAGGCGGCGATCAAAGCTGCCGAACAGGCGGTCGGCGAAACCGGCCACTGACATCCGCCATCATGGCCATGGCCGGCATCGCGCCGGCCATGGTTTTGTTTCTCCCTTTCAACGACCAAGCACTGGAGCGCCAAAGGAATGGCCGGAAATTTCTCGTTCGATCAGTTGAAGAAAGCGGTCTCCAATGGCGAGATCGACACGGTGCTGGCCTGCATCGTCGACATGCAGGGCCGACTGGCGGGAAAACGGTTCCTGGCGCAATATTTCGTCGATTCCGCGCATGACGAGACGCATGGCTGCAATTATCTGCTGGCGGCCGACATCGATATGGAACCGGTGCCGGGTTACAAGGCGGCAAGCTGGTCGAAGGGCTATGGCGATTTCGTCATGAAGCCGGACCTGGCGACGCTGCGGCGCATTCCATGGCTGGAAAAGACCGCACTGGTGATCTGCGACGTGCTCGACCACCACACCCATGACGACCTGCCGCATTCGCCGCGCGCCATCCTGAAGAAACAGGTCAAGCGGCTGAGCGAGCGCGGCTACATCGGCTATTTCGCTTCCGAGCTCGAATTCTACCTGTTCAACGAGAGCTACGATTCCGCCCGCAAGAAGCACTGGCAAGGTCTCGACACCGCTTCGCCCTATATCGGCGATTACCAGATCGGCATCACCACCAAGGAAGAAGGCGTCATGCGCCGGCTTCGCAACGAGATGGAAGCGGCCGGCATTCCGATCGAGAATTCCAAGGGCGAGTGGGGTCCGGGCCAGGAAGAGATCAATGTGCGCTATGCCGAAGCGCTCGACATGGCCGACCGCCACGTCATCCTGAAGAACGGCGCCAAGGAAATCGCCGAGTCCGAAGGCAAGGCGATCTCCTTCATGTCGAAGTACAATTACGGGCTCGCCGGCAATTCCAGCCACATCCACAACTCGCTGTGGAGCGCCGACGGCAACACGCCGCTGTTCTTCGACAAGACGGCCAACTGGACCTTGTCGACGCTCGGCCAGCAATGGGCGGCCGGACAATTGAAATACGCCAAGGAATTCACCTGGTTCCTGGCGCCCTACATCAACTCCTACAAGCGCTTCCAGGCAGGCACCTTCGCGCCGACCAAGATCATGTGGAGCGAGGACAACCGCACCGCCGGCTTCCGCCTGTGCGGCGAGGGCACCAAGGGCATCCGCATGGAATGCCGCATCGGCGGCGCCGACCTCAATCCCTATCTCGCCTTCGCGGCGCTGATCGCGGCCGGCCTTGCCGGCATCGACGAGAAGCTGGAATTGCAGAAGCCTTTCGTCGGCGACGCCTATCAGGCTTCTCGTTTGCCGGAGATTCCGAAGACACTGCGCGATGCCACGGAGACGCTGGCCAAGTCGAAGATGCTGAAGCAGGCGCTCGGCGAGGATGTGCTCGAGCACTATGTCCACACGGCGAAGTGGGAACAGTTCGAATACGACCGCCGGATCACGGATTGGGAACTGCACAGAGGGTTCGAACGATATTAAACCAAGCCGCCGCTGCCCTCTCGGGCCATCGCTGGAATGGCGGCGGCGCCAATCAAGATTCATGAAGTGCGAGGACTGAACGAATGACCGAAACGGTCAAGTTAAAATCTCCCATCGACGGCTCGATCTACGCCGAGCGTCCGATCGCAACGGATCAGGCGATCAACGCCGCGGTCGAGCGCGCCAAAGCGGCGCAGGAGAAGTGGGCGCAGACGCCGATCGTCGAGCGCGGCAAGTACATGCTGGCGATGCTGGAAGCGCTGGTCGCGATGACCGACGAGATCGTGCCGGAGATTGCCTGGCAGATGGGGCGGCCGGTTCGCTATGGCGGCGAGTTCGGCGGCGTCAAGGAACGCACCAACTATATGGTCGAGATCGCCGAGCAGGCGCTCAAGTCGGTGCCGGCCTCCAACCCGAAGGACGGCTTCCGCCGCTATGTGAAGAAGGATCCGCTCGGCGTGGTCATGGTGATCGCGCCGTGGAACTATCCTTATCTCACCGCCGTCAACACCATCGTACCGGCGCTGATGGCCGGCAACGCCGTTATCCTGAAACATGCGGCGCAGACATTGCTGGTCGGCGAGCGCTTCCAGCAGGCCTTCGACAAGGCCGGCCTGCCCAAGGGCGTGTTCCAGAACGTGGTCCTCAACCACGCCCAGACCGAAAAACTGCTGGGTTCGGGCAAGATCGACCATGTCAATTTCACCGGGTCGGTCGGTGGCGGCCGGGCCATCGAAAAGGCGGCGGCAGGCACCTTCATGACGCTCGGCCTCGAGCTTGGCGGCAAGGATCCGGCCTATGTGCTGCCCGATGCCAAGATGGACCATGCGGTCGCCAATCTGGTCGACGGCGCTTTCTTCAATTCCGGCCAGTGCTGCTGCGGCATCGAGCGCGTCTATGTGCACGAGAAGGTCTATGACGAGTTCGTCGAAGGCTTCATCGCCGAGACGAAGAATTATGTCGTCGGCAATCCTCTGGAGCAGGCGACGACGATGGGGCCGATGGCGCAGGCGCGTTTCGCCGACCTGATCCGCGAGCAGAAGGCCGAAGCGCTGCGTAAGGGTGCGGTGGCGCACATCGACATGAAGGTGGCTAACGACGAGCCCGGCTCGCCCTACCTGGCGCCGGAGGTGTTGACCGGAGTCGACCATCAGATGAGCGTCATGCGCGAGGAAAGTTTTGGCCCGATCGTCGGCATCATGAAGGTGCGCAACGACGAAGAGGCGATCGCTTTGATGAACGACAGCGCCTATGGGTTGACCGCCTCGATCTGGACGCGCGACACCGAGCATGCGGTGGCGATCGGCGACCGGGTCGAGACCGGCACGGTGTTCATGAACCGCTGCGACTATCTCGATCCCGCGCTGGTCTGGACCGGCGTCAAGGACACCGGCAAGGGCGCCGGGCTGTCGGCCATCGGCTACGACAATCTGACGAGGCCGAAGTCATTCCACCTGCGCGAAGCCATCTGATTTTTGAAAGACAAGCAATGTCCAAGCTCATCTCCAAATGGAACTACCCCACCACCGTTCGCTTCGGCGCCGGGCGCATCAAGGAATTGCCGGAGGTGCTCGCGGCCACCGGCATCAAGCGGCCGCTTTTCGTGACCGATCCGGGCCTGGCGAAACTGCCGGTCGTCGCCTCGACGCTCAGGATTCTCGATGAGGCCAAGGTGCCCTATGGCGTGTTCTTCGAGGTGAAGCCGAACCCGGTGGACTCCAACCTCACCGCCGGCATCGCGGTGTTCAAGAAGGGCAAGCATGACGGTGTCATCGCTTTCGGCGGCGGCTCGGCGCTCGACCTCGGCAAGCTGATCGCTTTTCAGGCCGGCCAGACGCGGCCGGTCTGGGATTTCGAGGACGTCGGCGACTGGTGGACGCGCGCCGACTCCGATGCGATCGCCCCGATCATCGCCGTGCCGACCACGGCAGGCACCGGCTCGGAGGTCGGTCGCGCCGGTGTCATCACCAATGAGGCGACCCATACCAAGAAGGTCATCTTCCACCCGAAACTTTTGCCGGCGATCGTCATTGCCGATCCGGAACTGTCGGTCGGCATGCCGGGCTTCATCACCGCCGGTACCGGCATGGACGCGCTCGCCCATTGCCTCGAAGCCTATTGCGCACCGGGCTACCATCCCATGGCCGATGGCATTGCCGTGGAAGGCGTGCGCCTGGTGTTCGAGAACCTGCCGAAGGCTTATGCCAACGGTGGGGACCTGGTCGCCCGCGCCCATATGATGAGCGCAGCCGCCATGGGTGCTGCCGCCTTTCAGAAGGGGCTGGGCGCCATCCACTCGCTGTCGCATCCGATCGGCGCGCTCTACGACACCCATCACGGTATGACCAATGCCGTGTTCATGCCTTACGTGCTGGCCTTCAACCGGGACTCCATCGAGGAGCGTATTGCCAGGCTTGCCGCCTATTGCGGCATCAAGGGCGGCTTCGACGGCTTCGCCAAGGCAATCATCAAGCTGCGCAAGGAATTGAAGGTGCCGCACGCGCTGCCGGGCCTGATCAAGGGGCTCGACATGGACAAGAAGCGCAAGGCGCTGATCGCCGACATGGCGGTGGTCGATCCGACTGCCGGCGGCAATCCCGTCAAGCTGACCAAGAAGGCGGCGCTGACACTGCTCGAAAACGCGATCGCCGGGACGGTCTGAGGCTGGTTCCGGGGTGCGGAAGTTGATCGGGAAACGAGGGGAAAGGAAAGGGGAAGGGGCAATATAGGGCGTATTAATGATTAGCCGGAAAATTAAGTGATGGCTAATTGCTACAGCCCGTTAAAAAGAGTTAACTTTTCACACTGCGAGGCGCTGGTTTCACAAAGCTTTCATCTGGCTGTCACACGGAAACTATACCGCATCGCAGACGTCCAACGGCGTCAGTTCAATGGAGAGAACACATGTTCAAATTCACGGGGAAGGTGCTTTCCCTTTCGGCCGCGACCCTCATGGTGTCGTCGGTGATTTCGTCCGCTGCTTCGATGGACGATCTCATCAAGGCCGCGAAGGCCGAAGGCCAGCTCACCACGATCGCCTTGCCGCATGACTGGTGCGGCTACGGCGACGTCATCGCCGGCTTCAAGGCGAAATATCCGGAAATCACGGTCAACGAACTTAACCCCGACGCCGGTTCCGGCGATGAAGTCGAGGCGATCAAGGCCAATAAGGACAATAAGGGCCCGCAGGCTCCTGATGTCATCGACGTCGGCCTGTCCTTCGGCCCGACCGCCAAGGCCGATGGCCTGTTGATGCCTTACAAGGTGTCGACCTGGGACTCGATCCCGGACAGCGCCAAGGATGCCGATGGCGCCTGGTACGGCGATTATTACGGTGTGCTCGCCTTCGAAGTGAACAAGGATCTGGTCAAGGAAGCTCCAACCGACTGGGCCGACCTGCTGAAGCCGGAATTCGCCAACTCGGTCGCGCTTGCCGGTGATCCGCGCGCTTCGAACCAGGCCATCCAGGCCGTCTACGCCGCCGGCCTTTCCGGTGGTGCGGCAGCTGGTGAAGCCGCCGGCACCGCTGGCCTCGACTTCTTCAAGAAGCTCAACGCCGCCGGCAATTTCGTGCCGGTCATCGGCAAGACGGCGACGCTCGCCCAGGGCCAGACGCCGATCCTCGTCACCTGGGACTACAACGCGCTTTCGGGCCGCGACACGCTGAAGGGCAACCCGCCCGTCGACGTCATCGTGCCGAAGACCGGCGTTGTCGCCGGTGTCTACGTGCAGGCGATCAGCGCTTTCGCGCCGCATCCGAATGCAGCCAAGCTGTGGATGGAATACCTCTATTCGGACGAGGGGCAGATCGGCTGGCTGAAGGGCTATTGCCACCCGATCCGCTTCAACGATCTTGCCAAGAACGGCAAGGTCCCGGCTGACGTGCTGGCCAAGCTGCCGCCGGCGGAATCCTATGCCGCCGCCGCGTTCCCGACGCTCGACGAACAGGGCAAGGCCAAGGAAACCATCACCAAGAACTGGGACGCTGTCGTCGGCGCCAACGTCAAGTAACTTGAAATCCACCGGGCGGCCACGTGGCCGCCCGGTCTTTCCTCGAAGACGGTAGCCGGCGCATGACCGATCTTACGCTTTCCAGTCAGGCCATTGCGGGAAAGAGCGCGCCCCCAGGAGAAGCGCGCGCCTTGCGGTTTCCGACGCAGTGGCTCGGGGTGACGCCGTTCTTCATTTTCGCCATCATGTTTCTGATTTTGCCGACGCTCTACCTTATGCTCGGCGCATTCCAGAACGATGCAGGCGAATTCACGCTGGATAACATCTTCGCATTGTCGCAGGCGAACATCGTTGCCGCCTATTGGATATCGATCAAGGTAAGCCTGGCCTCGTCGCTGATCGGCGCCTTTGCAGGCTTGGCCATTGCGATTGCCATCGTACGAGGCGGTCTGCCGAACTGGATACGGTCGGCAACGCTGACCTTTTCCGGGGTGGCTTCCAATTTCGCCGGCGTGCCGCTTGCGTTTGCTTTCATCGCCACGCTTGGCCGCCTTGGGCTGGTTACCGTTCTGCTCAATACGCTGGTTGGGCTGAATCTCTATGCGCATGGTTTCAACCTACTGTCGTTCTGGGGGCTGACGCTCACCTATGTCTACTTCCAGATCCCGCTCATGGTGGTCATCATCGTGCCGGCGATCGACGGGCTGAAGAAGGAATGGGGTGAGGCCGCAGCGACGCTCGGCGCGACACAGTCGCAGTACTGGCGGATGGTTGTGATACCCGTGCTATGGCCGAGTTTCCTGGGCACCGTGATCTTGCTTTTCGCCAACGCCTTCGGCGCCATCGCCACCGCCTATGCGCTAACGGGCTCTTCGCTCAACATCGTGCCCATCCTGCTCTACGCGCAGATACGCGGCGATGTGCTGCACAATGCCCACCTCGGCTATGCGATTGCGTTCGGCATGATCTTCATCACCGGGCTGGCCAACATCTTCTACATCTGGTTCCGCTCCCGTTCCGAGAGGTGGCTCAAATGAAGGCTGGCAAATTCTGGGCCTGGGTCGTCTTCATCCTCGGCGCGGCCTATTTCTTCATACCGCTCATCGCGACGATCGAGTTTTCGCTGCGCATGCGTCGCGGCGTCTATTCCTTCGACGCCTACAAGGTCGTGCTCGGCGATAGCCAGTTCCAGACAACTTTCATGTATTCGGTGATCGTGGCGGTCTTCACCATCCTTCTTGGTGTGCTAATCGTTGTGCCCACCGCCTATTGGATCCGGCTGCGTCTGCCCCAGCTTCGCCCAGTGGTCGAGTTCATCACCTTGTTGCCGCTGGTCATCCCGGCCATCGTCATCGTCTTCGGCTATATCAGGATGTACGGCTCGAATTCGCCCCTGCCGTTCCTGTCTAACAATACAGCCACAAATGCTCTGCTGGTCATCGGCTACGCGGCGCTGGCGCTGCCCTATATGTACAGAGCAGTCGACACCGGACTTCGTACCATCGACGTTCGGACGCTGACGGAAGCGGCCCAGATCCTCGGCGCCGGCTGGGGTACGATCGTCACCCGCGTGATCCTTCCCAACGTGTTGATCGCCGTGCTCTCCGGCGCCTTCCTGACGTTCGCGATCGTCATCGGCGAGTTCACCATGGCAAGTCTGCTCAATCGGCCCGCTTTCGGTCCTTATTTGCAGAACCTGGTTGCCAACCGAGCCTATGAACCGGCAGCGCTGTCCATTATTGCTTTCGTGATCACCTGGGGTTGCATGTCGCTGATCCAGGTCCTGTCGCGGTTTGCGCCGAAGTCCGCCAACCGCCCGAATTGATTGAAAGAAAGAACCATGGCCGAGCCATTCCTCTCCATCCAGCACGTCCGAAAATCCTTCGGCGCCACCACGGTGGTGGAGGACTTCAATCTCGACGTCGAGCCGGGTGAATTCGTCTCGTTTCTTGGGCCGTCCGGCTGTGGCAAAACCACTGTGCTGCGCATGGTCGCCGGTTTCGAGGAGCCATCAGCCGGCAAGATCGTCGTAGCCGGCAAGGACATCACCCGGTTGAAGCCCAACCAGCGCAATGTCGGCATGGTGTTCCAGGCCTATGCGCTGTTCCCGAACCTAACCGTGGCGCAGAACATCGGCTTCGGCCTGAGGGTCGCCGGCATGCCCAGGGCGGATATCGATGCCCGCGTCGCCGAGATGCTCGACATGATCAGGCTGCCGCAGATGGCCGACCGCTATCCCTACCAGCTCTCCGGCGGCCAGCAGCAGCGCATTGCGCTGGCGCGTGCGATCGCGCCGAAACCGAAGCTGTTGCTCCTCGACGAGCCGCTGTCGGCGCTCGACGCCAAGGTACGTGTGTCGCTGCGCGAGGAAATCCGCTCGATCCAGAAGAAGCTCGGCATCACCACCATCTTCGTCACCCATGACCAGGAAGAGGCGCTGTCCATCTCCGACCGCATCGCCGTCATGTATGGCGGCAAGGCCGAGCAGGTCGGCACACCGTTCGAGATCTACAACCGGCCGGCAACCAAATTCGTCGCCAATTTCGTTGGCACGCTGAACGTGCTCGAAGGCAAGGTCACCGACGCCGCATCCGGCACGGTGCAGGTCAACACGCAGGAAGTCTCGCTCAAGGGCAAGCTCAACGGCTCGAAGTCCGGCGACATGCTGTCGCTGGCGCTGCGGCCCGAGGCAATTTCGCTTGGTCGCCAGCCCGGCCGTGATTCCAGTCTTTCGGGCGAGATTTCCGAAGTACACTTCCTCGGCTCGGTGATCCGTGTTCGCGTCGGCATCGGCGGCAACACGGTGTCGCTCGACACGTTCAACAGCCCGGCGACGCCGCCGCCCGCGGTCGGTGAAAAGGCCGAGATTTCGTTCTCGTCGAGCGATATGCTGGTGTTGCATTGACAGTAGCACAGGCCGTTTGGTCAATTAGGGCGGGCCCAAGCCGCAAGACTATTGCGCGGGGCAACGCCCCCAAAGGAAAGGCATTCCGAAGCCGAAATCAACTTCCAGCAGGATGTTTGGCGACATCATCATCAACGAGCTTGTTCCGTTGGCATTTCTCAATATCTGCGTGCTGGTGGGCTCCGAGTCGCCGAGGTTGTCTATTTGTTGCTGGATGTTCCATCGGTAGTTGTAGGACATTCCCATTTTGAAAATATACTCTTTATGGATCGGCTGTTTCGCGTGACGGAGGACTGCCTGTGAGGTGACTTCAAAGGAATAGTCTGTTAATTTTCTGAATGTGACTCCAAATTCACGGCAGTATTTATTCAGGCGGTCTTCGCTGGTCAGATCGGAGTATCCGAGATCGACCCATTTCCCTTCTAGTGTGGACATCAATCTCTCATTTGTCTGTTTCGCCCAGAGTCCCATGCCCGGATCTGGTCGCTGGGTTCCCAGAAGTTTTACCTTCGCGACCAGTAGTTCTTCGTAAAGTGCGGACGCTGTTGCCATTGGCGGGAGCAGTATCAATGCGCACAGTGTCGCGAACAATCTCAGCATGGGACTCTTCAATCAGCTAAATATCGAGATATGACTTTTGCAGTTGGTAATAGAGGACCGCTGTCGTTGAAAGGTCAAGACTCATCGTTTGACCAATTGGCATCAGGCAAATGTTTCTGTCGGCTCGCCTTTCCTGGCCTGGCCGCGCGTTCGGTCTGTCCGGCTGAAGGCGGTTTGAGACGTACTGCCAGAGGGCTTGAGTTTGGTGGCCAATCCACCGCATCCTCCAGGCATGTCGAGGCAGGCACTCCCGTCGCATGGATTTAAACGCCCATGGCTCTTTTCGAACTCACCCTTGTCCTGCTTTTGACCGCCGTCGCGCTGACGGCACTGTCGCGACGGCTGGAGATTCCCTATCCGTCCCTTCTGGCCCTGGCCGGCGTCGCGATTGCCTTCGTACCCGGTGCGCCAGTGATCGAGATCGATCCGGAACTGGCGCTTGCCCTGTTCATCGCGCCGGTGCTTCTCGATGCCGCCTATGACACGTCGCTGCGCGACCTGAAGCGCTACAGGCTGTCTCTGGTGCTGCTGGCGCTCGGCGCCGTGGTCTTCACCACCGTGGTCGTTGCCTTCGTCGGCTGGAAAATGGCCGGGCTGCCGATCGCGGCTGCGGTCGCGCTTGGCGCCATCGTCGCGCCGCCGGATGCGGTGGCGGCCAGCGCCGTGCTCGGCCAGTTCAAGGTGCCGTACCGCCTCACCGCCATCCTGCAGGGCGAGAGCCTGCTCAACGATGCCACCGCGCTGCTGATCTACCGGTTGGCGGTTTCGGCCGCGCTCGGCTCGATCCTGCTGAGCAACGCCATTCCGGTGATCTTGCTGTCGACGATTGGCAGTTTGGCCGCGGGTTATGTGCTTGGCCGTGTCTCGCTGCTGACACTTAGCCGGATCGACGACGCCGCAAGCAGCACCGTGGTGCAGTTCGCCGGGACATTCGGGGTGTGGATCCTGGCCGACAGGCTCGGTCTTTCCGCCATCATCACCATCGTCGTCTATGCCATCACCATTGCGCGCAGTGCGCCGCGCCGCATGTCGGCGAGACGCCGCGTCAGCACCTATTCAGTCTGGGAATCGGCGGTGTTCGTTCTCAATGTACTGGCTTTCGTGCTGATGGGGCTGCAGGCACGCTCTATCGTCGGCCGGCTCTCCGGCGACGGGCAGGGCGGAGCCTTTCTCTTTGCCGCGACGGTGCTGGTTGTCGTCATTCTGGCACGTCTCGTCTGGGTGGCGAGTTACGTTGCGATCATCCGATGGTTCGCCCGTTTCAGCGGCGAAGACAGAAGGCGAGAAGCGCCGACATTTCGCGGCGCCGTGCTGGTCGGCTGGTGCGGCATGCGGGGATTGGTGACGCTGGTGGTGGCCATTGCCCTGCCGGCCGGCTTTCCCGGCCGCGACCCGATCGTGCTTGCGGCCTTCGCAGTGGTTCTGGGCACGCTGGTGTTGCAAGGCATGACCTTGAAGCCCTTGCTGCGGATACTCAACTTCGAACGGGACACGAGTGTCGATCGCGAAGTGGCTCAGGCGCGGGTTGCCATCATGCAGGCCGCCCTTGATGTATTGAGCCGCAAGACGTCGGCCGCGGCGGCCGTCGTGCGCGAACAATACGAGGCTCAGCGCGTGGTCGCGGAAAACCCGGAGGACGCGCAGGCGGCGACCGAATACGACCGGCTGCGGCTCTACGCCATCAACCGCCAGCGCGACACGCTGGAAGAACTGCGCAGCAACGGCACGATCGGCGATGAAGCCTATCACCGGCTGGAGGAAGAGATCGACTGGGCGGAACTGGCGGCGTCGCCGGCAGGCCGGTTCCAGCCGTTGACCACCGACTAGCAGATGCCGCGTCTCGACCGCCGCCCTGCTGGCCCAAGCCCCGTCCGTCCTCCTGCACATTGCAAGCGATCGACCGAACCGTTACTGCCAACACCGGGAAGTGAGCCGGATAAGCAATGAAGCTGGTCAGCTACAACATCCAGTACGGGTTCGGCAGCGACGGGCGCTACGATCTTTCGCGCGCCGCGCGCATGATTGCCGGCGCCGACATCATCGCCTTGCAGGAGGTCGAGCGGCACTGGCAGCGCAGCAATTTCGACGACCAGCCGGAGCTGCTTTCACGGCTTCTGCCTGATTATCACTGGGTGTATGGCCCGGCCTTCGACATGGATGCCAGCGAATGGCGGGACGGCCGTCTGGTCAACCGCCGCCGGCAATTCGGCACCATGGTCCTGTCAAAACTGCCGATCGTCTGGTCGCGGCTGCACGCGCTGCCGATGCGCCGTACGCTGCGTCCGCTCAACACCCGCAACGCCGCGCTCGAATGCATGATCCGCACGCCGGCCGGGTCGGTCAGGGTGCTTTCGCTGCATCTCGCGCACATCGCCGCGGAAGAGCGGCTGGACCAGATCGACTATCTCTTGGCGCAGCATCGCCGGGCGCCGGGGGAAGGCGGACCGTGGAGCGGCGTGGACGACGAACCTTCGCGCAACTGGACACATGGGGAAGTCGAGCCGGAAAATCCGCTGGCGGCGATCTGGCTGGGCGACTTCAACATGGAACCCGGCAGCGCCGAGTACCGTCGCATCGTCGGCAGCACGCCATATCATCGTGGAGCAGCCTATTTCGACGGCTTCGTCGATGCCGCCGCCGTGGCGGTTGAACCGGCTGGTGATTTCCACACGCATGAGAAGATCATCGACGGCAGACTGGCAAAGCGCCGTCTTGACCATTGCTTTGTCGGCGGCATGCTGGCCGGGCGTGTGCGCTCGGCCAGCGCCGATATCGGCGAGCTTGCTTCCGACCACTTCCCCGTCCGGGTCGACATTGATCTCGAAACGCCCTTCGGCTCTGGAGGTCGATGAGCTCCATATGACGCTTTTCGTCTTCTTCGCGGTGCTTGCCGCGGCCGCCATGCACGCGATCTGGAACGCGCTGGTCAAGGTGCATCTCGACCGCTTCCTGTCGATCACTTTGATGACGTTCGGCATGGGGGTCGCTGGCCTCGTGGTGCTGCCTTTCGTCGAGGTGCCCAAGGCGGAAGTCTGGCCCTACATCACCGCTTCGGTGATCTTCCACATGGGCTACCGCACCTTCCTGATCGGCGCCTACCAGGCCGGAGATTTTGCCCAGACCTATCCGCTGGCGCGTGGCACGGCACCTCTGCTGGCCGCGATTGGTGGGATGTTCGTCGTCGCCGAGGTGCCGGCGCCGCTCGCCATCGTGGGCATCCTGCTTCTATCGGCCGGAACGCTGGTAATGTCGTTCCGCGGTGGGGCGCATCTGGAGAAGCTGAACCTGCGCGCGGTCGCATTTGCGCTGGGCACGTCGATCTTCATTGCCAGCTACACGCTATCCGACGGCAGCGGCGCGCGGCTGGCCGCAACCGCGCAAAGCTATGCCGCCTGGTTGTTCATCTGCGATGCGCTTGGGGCGCTGGTGCTCTGCCTCGTTTTCCGAGGACCCAAGGCGCTTCCGGTTCTGGCGCGCGACTGGAAGACCGGGCTGTTCACCGGCGTACTTTCCGGCGCCGCCTACTGGATCGTCATGTGGGCGATGACCAAGGCGCCGATCGCCTCGGTGGCGTCACTGCGCGAGACCTCGATCCTGTTCGCCATGATGATTTCGGTCTACGCGCTCGGCGAGAAGATGACGGGCTGGCGCGGTGCCGCCGCGCTCAGCATCGTCGCAGGCGTGATCGCGCTGAGGATGGGCTGACGTTTCAACCCAGCACAGTCATTACCTGACCGCGCCGTTCAGGACTGAAGCGGATGACCACGATGATGCAGACGGCGACCACGCCGGCAAACAGCGCCAGCGCATAGCCATAACTGCCGCCGGGTGCCTCCGCGATCCCCGCTTGATACGGACCGCCGTAGGAGGCAGCGAGATTGCCGGCCTGGTATATGAAGCCGGGCAAGGTGGCGCGCACCGCGCCGGGCGAAAGCTCATTGAGGTGAACCGGGATGACACCCCAGGCACCCTGGACCGCGACCTGCATGATGAAGGCGCCAATGGCCAGCATGAAGGGCGTGGAGCTGTAGGCCCATAGCGGGATCGCCGGCAGGGCGATGATGCATGCGAGGGTAATGGCGTTGATGCGGCCGGTCTTCTCCGACAGCGCGCCAAACGCCAGGCCGCCGGCAATGGCGCCGATATTGGCGACGATGGTGATCCAGCTCACCGTATGCGGGTCGAAGCCATGCTGCTTCTTCAGGAAGGTCGGGTAGAGGTCCTGCGTGCCATGGCTGAAGAAGTTGAAGAACATCATCAGCACCACGGCATAGAGCGCGACGCGCCAGTGCTTCCGCAGCGTTTCCAGCAACCCCGGTCTGACCTGCTTTTGTGCCTCGACGAAGGGGGGCGATTCCGGCACGTGCGAGCGGATGAACAGAACCATCAGCGCCGGTATGAAGCTCAGCAGGAACATGAAGCGCCAGCCGAGGACGAAGTCGCCGACCTTCTGTCCATAGAGCAGCCCATAGACCACCGCCGCCAGGAGGTAACCGGCGGGATAACCGCATTGCAGGATACCCGAGACCATGCCGCGTGCCCGCGGCGGTATGGATTCCATGGCAAGCGAGGAGCCGAGGCCCCATTCGCCACCCATGGCGATGCCGAACAGGGCGCGTAGCGCCAGGAAGATGCCGAGATTGGGAGAGAAAGCAGCCAGCGCCCCGATCACCGAGTAGCTGACGATGTTGAGCATCAAGATCGGCTTGCGACCGTATTTGTCGGCAAGCATGCCAAAGAAGAACGCGCCGATGAAGCGGGTCGCCAAGGTCAGGAACAGAGCCTTCGACACCGCGGGGACATCGGTCCGGAATTCAGCCGCAATGTCGGTGAGCAGAAAGGTCAGAAGGAAGAAATCAAAAGCATCGAGCGTCCAGCCCAGAAATGACGCCAGAACGGTTTTCTTCTGCTCGGCGGCGAGGTTCAAGGCGTCCTCCTTTGTACCCCCAAAGGAACGATATGTCGCCTTGTCGGCAAAAGAGAACAGCGACCGGGCAGCTTTCGAAAGGCCGGCGGTTCACTTTTTCGTAAGATCGAGGTCGAAGACCATCAATCCGTCGGTGCCGCCTTCGAGGGCCGCGACCAGCCGGGCGCCGGCACGCTGATGCGCCTCATGGACGAGATAGGCGTCGCGCGCCGCTGCATCGCGGAAATCGATGGTGAAGCCATGGCTGAAACCCCGCGCGAAGGGCTCCGGACTGACATTGGCGCTGAATTGAACCGTTTCCATGCCTTCGATCACCTGCCGCAACGCTTCGAGGTCGGCGTGGATAGCTGTGCGCTCGGCCGGGGACACATCACTACGAAATCTTGCGAAAACACAGTGCCTGATCATTTTACCACTCCCTAAGCAGCACGATTGCCGGAAAACACCGCCGGCGCCAGCGGCTCGCGGCCAAGGATCAGATCAGCGCCCTTTTCGCCAACCATGATGGTCGGCGCGTTGGTGTTGGAAGAAGGCACACGCGGCATCACCGATGCGTCGCAGACGCGCAAGCCTTCTATACCGCGCAGCTTGAGATCCGGCGTCACCACCGCCATCTCGTCATGGCCCATGCGGCAGGTGCCGACGGGATGGTGGTCGGTCTTGGACGTGCGGCAGGCATAGTCGATCAACTCGTCATCGCTGGCGAGCGACGGACCGGGCAGCACCTCGCGCAGCACGTAGGGGGCAAGTGCCTTCTGCCGCATGATCTCCCGCGCCAGCCGCAGCCCCTTCAGCGACATGGCGCGGTCATAGGGATCGGACCAGTAGTTCGGATCGATCAGCGGATGGTCGGCTGGATCGGCGCTTTTCAGCCGCACCGTTCCGCGCGAGCGCGGCCGCAGGAAAGCCGAGTTCAAGGTGACGCCCGGGTTTTTCAGCTTCTCGACGCCGGCCTCGATGCCGGAGCCGAGGCCCAGATGGAACTGGATGTCGGGCGAGGCGGCGGTCGGATCCGCGTACCAGAAGCCGCCGGTCTCGAACAGGCTGGAAGCCACCGGTCCCTTCTTCAGCAGCAGGTATTGCAGGCCGGCCCAGGCCGTGCGGTGCAGCTTGGCGTAATTGTCGTAGGTGTGATCGCCTGTGCATTCGGCGATGACGAACAGGTCAAGATGATCCTGCATGTTGGAGCCGACGCCTGGCAGATCGTGTACCGGCGTGATGCCGAGCGATTTCAGGTGGTCGGCCGGCCCGATGCCTGACTGCATCAGAAGCTTCGGCGAACCGACGGCGCCGGACGAGACGATCACCTCTCGGTCGGCATGCAGGATTGTTGTCTGGCCGCCCGGTCTGTCGACCACCTCGACGCCGATGGCACGGCCGTTCTCGACGACGATGCGGGTGACCAGCACATCGGTCCGGACAATGAGATTCTTTCGGTCGCGGATCGGCTTGAGATAGGCCACCGAAGCGGAGGACCGGCGGGCGTCCTTCTGGGTGAGCTGGTAGTAGCCGACGCCTTCCTGGCTGGCGCCGTTGAAATCCGGGTTGAAAGGAATGCCCATCTCCTGGCCGGCGCGGAAATAGGCCTCGCAGATCGGCAGCGGCGAGATCGGGTTGGAGACGCCGAGCGGGCCCTGGTCGCCGTGAAAATCGTTGGCGTAACGCTGGTTGTTCTCGGCGCGCTTGAAATAGGGCAGTACGTCGCGATAGCCCCAGCCGGCAAGACCTTCTTCCTTCTCCCACGCGTCGTAGTCGCGGGCATTGCCGCGCGTGTAAATCTGGGCGTTGATGGAAGAACCGCCGCCGACCACCTTGGCCTGCGTGTACCAGAAGACGCGGTCGTTCATGTGTTTCTGCGGCACGGTCGACCAGCCCCAGGAGGCGATGCCCTTGGTCATCTTGGCGAAACCCGCCGGCATGTGGATATAGGGGTGCCAGTCCTTGCCGCCGGCTTCGAGCAGCAGCACGGAATTGGATGGATCCTCGCTTAGCCGGTTGGCCAGCACGCAGCCGGCCGGACCGGCGCCCACGATGATGTGGTCGGTCATTGTCTCATCCGTTCACAGCCGGGGCACGGAGAGCGCGCCGTCGACATTGATGATCGAGCCGGTCGAAAAACCCAGTCTGCCGGCAGCGAGCGCCGCCACCATGGCACCAATATCGGAGGCTTCGCCCCAGCGTTTCGCCGGCACCAGGCCGCCGTCGATCAGCGCGTCGTATTTGGCACTCACCCCTGCCGTCATGTCGGTGCGGATGATGCCCGGCCGCAGCTCGAACACGCCGATGTTTTCCGGGGCGAGCCTGAGCGCCAGATTCTTCACCCACATGGAAAGCGCTGCCTTCGACATGCAATATTCGGAGCGTTCCGGAGAGGCCATCTCGGCGCTGACCGAGGTGATGGTGATGATCGACTTGGCATGATCGCCCGGCTTGGCCAGCATCGCCTTGGCGACGGCCTGGCTGAGGAAGACGGTGCCACGCAGGTTGACGCCGAGCGCACGGTCGAAATTATCGGGTTTGAGGTCGAGGAGGTCGCCCCGCACCACGGCGCCGACGCCTGCATTGTTGACCAGGCAATCGATGCGGCCGAAGGCTTGCATGGCGGCGTCGACAAGGGCGGCATGGGCGGAAAGATCGGCGACGTCGCAGCCGACATAGGCAAACTTCGCGCCGCGCGCGGTGATGTTTGCGGCGAGCTCGCCTGCGGCTGTTTCGGCAAGGTCAGCGACGAGAATGTCGAAGCCGGCGTCGGCCAGCGCCTCGGCGCAGGCAAGGCCGATGCCGCGCGCGCCGCCGGTGACGATGGCTGCCGGGCGGGTCATGCGGCAAGCTCTGTCTTGCGGATGTGTTCGGCGACCCGCAGCGCCTGGGCGGCGATCGACAGCGCCGGGTTCACGGCGGCCGAGTTCGGCAGGAAACTGGCGTCGACGACGAAGAGGTTACGGTGATCGAAGGCGCGGCAGAACGGATCGAGCGGCGACGTCGCCGGATCGTCGCCCATTTTCACCGTGCCGCACTGGTGCGAGGGCGTGCGCTTGTCGAACGGGCGCGACAGCACGATGGGATAACCGCAGGCGCGGAAATTCGCGCGCATCATCTTGGTCAGCCCGTCGAGCGACTGCATGTTGGAGCGTCGCCATTGCATGACGATGTCCTTGCCGTCGACCATGATGCGGCTTTCCGGATCGGGCAGGTCCTCGCACATCAGATACCAGTCGACGGCATGGCCGGCCATGAAGTCGAGCGCGAATTTCGGCACCCGTTTCACATTGGCCTTGAGCATGTTGCCGTCGATCTTGCCGAGAAGCTGGACATTGCCGAGCGGTTTTCCGCCCTTGCCGCCTGTGAGGTAGTAGTCGTTCAGCATCAGCGTCTTCTGGTAGACGGCATCGTTCCTGCGGCGCGGATCGATCGCCAGCATGGCGCTCGAATTGTGATTCATGAAGTTGCGGCCGACCTGGTCGGAGCGGTTGGCCAGGCCCTTGCCATTACCGGGTGAGGGCGAGCGCAGCAGGATCACCGCTGAATTGACCGCGCCGGCCGACAGGATCACCAGCTTCGGCGCGACTTTCCTCGGCTCGCCGTTCTGGCGGTAGTGAACGGCCGAGATGGTTTTGCCGTCCGGGGCTGTCTCGAGATATTCGACACAGGCGCCGGTCTCGAGCTTGATGTTCCGGTCGGTCAGGGCCGCCGTCAGCGGTCCGGTCTGCGCGTCGACCTTGCCCTGGCCGGTATTGGGAAAAGCGTCCCAGCCGGTCCTGCCCTCCCTCAGCCAGGCGTCGATGTCGACGCCGAGCGGCAGGGAGGCCGGATGCAGCCCCAGCCCCTTGAGTTCGGCACGGGCGCGCGCGATCGGCGCCTCGTCGGGCACCGGCTTGAAGGCATAGGGAACCGAATGAAATGGCTCGGTTGGATCCTCGCCCAGCGCGCCGCGCACGCGGAACAGCTGCTCTGCCATGGAATACCAAGGCTCGAACTCTTCATAGGAAAACGGCCAAGCCGGCGAGACGCCGCCAAAGTGTTCCATGGCGGAAAAGTCTTCCTTGCGGTAGCGGATCAGCACCGCGCCGAAGAATTTCGAATTGCCGCCGACATAGTAGTAATTACCTGGGTTGAACGCGGCACCGCCGGCCTCGCGCCACATCTCCTTCGGCCGGTAATGGCCGTCAACGAAGATGGCACGTGTGTCGCGCGCGTGCGGCGTTGCCGGCAGCGGCTCGCCACGCTCCAGCATCAGGATAGAGGCGCCGCTGCCGGCCAGACCGGCGGCGATCGTGGCGCCGCCGATGCCGGAACCGATGATGACGATATCGGGGGTTGCCATCGCCTAAAGCGCGCCGCGTTTGAATTGACACATGCGACCCGCTTCAGGTCGTTTGTTTTGATGCACGTCGTTGCCCCAAAACCGGATCCACTTTTGGGCGACACGCATCAGCGAATACGGCTCTCGGTTGCCGGATCGAAGAACACAGCCTTGGTCAGGTTGAAGGCCAGCGGCGTGTTGGTGCCCGGCTGGATGTTGGCATCGGCGCGCAGCCGCGCCACCACGCCCTTGCCGCCGAGATTGGTGACGGCGAAAGTGTCGGAACCGGCCGGCTCCACCACCTCGATATGGCAGTCGGCGGTGGCGATTTGCGAGGCGTTGCGTTCCGCGCCTTCCGGATCGGTGAGCGCCTCCGGGCGGACGCCGAAGATGATCGGCTTGCCCTTGAACGCCGACAATCCAGCCGGCGCGTTGGCCATCGGCAAGGTGATCGGCTGGCGTGCCTCTCGATCAAGCACGACGGCCAGATCGCCGCCATTGCCGCCGATGGTCGCCGGGATCAGGTTCATTGCCGGCGACCCCATGAAGTCGGCGACGAAGACATTGCTCGGGTTATTGTAGATTTCCGCCGGCGTGCCGAATTGCTGCACCTCGCCGTCACGCATGACCGCGATCTTGGTCGCCAGTGTCATCGCCTCGATCTGGTCGTGGGTGACGTAGACGATGGTTGTGCCCGTGGTGGCATGCAGACGCTTGATCTCGATGCGCATGTCGACACGCAGCTTGGCGTCGAGGTTGGAGAGCGGCTCGTCGAACAGGAACAGCTTGGGGTCACGCACCAATGCCCGGCCCATGGCGACGCGCTGGCGCTGGCCGCCGGAGAGCTGGCTCGGCTTGCGCTGCAGCAGATGGCCGATCTGCAGGACCTTGGCCACCTTGTCGATCGCCTTCTGGCGTTCCTCGGCTGGTACGCCGCGCATCTCCATGCCGAAGGAGATGTTCCCGGCCACCGTCATGTTCGGGTAGAGCGCATAGCTCTGGAACACCATGGCGATGTCGCGCTTGGACGGGTGAAGATCGGTGATGGTGCGGCCGTCGACGCGGATATCGCCAGAGGTGATCGTCTCCAGTCCGGCAATGGTGTTGAGCAGCGTGGACTTGCCGCAGCCGGACGGACCGACCAGCACCAGGAAGCCGCCCTTTTCAAGCTCGAGGTTAATCCCTTTCAGGATCTCGACCTGGCCGAAACGCTTCCTCAGACCATCAATTTCCAGAAAAGCCATTGCGTTATCCTTTGACCGCGCCGGCCATCAGGCCACGCACGAAATAGCGGCCGGCGAGCACATAGACGAGAAGGGTGGGCAGCGCGGCGATCATCGCGGCCGCCATGTTGACGTTGTATTCGACGACGCCGGTCGAGGTGTTGACGACATTGTTGAGCGCCACCGTCATCGGCATCGCGTCACCTGTGCCGGCATAGGCGGAGGCGAACAGGAAGTCGTTCCAGATGTTGGTGAACTGGTAGATGACGGTGACGACGAAGATCGGCATCGAGTTCGGCAGCATGATGCGCCGGAAGATCTGGAAGAAGGAAGCGCCGTCCACCTGCGCGGCCTTCACCAGTTCGGTCGGGAACGCCTCATAGTAGTTACGGAAGAACAGCGTGGTGAAGCCGATGCCGTAGACGACGTGGACGAACACCAGGTTGACCGTCGGGTTGCCAAGGCCGAAGCTGGTTCCGACCGTGTTCTGCAGCGTCACGCCGAAGCGTCCGAGGCTGCCCAGGATCGTCGCCATCGGCAAGAGCACCGACTGGAACGGGATGAAGCAGGCAAACAGCATCAGCCCGAACACCAGTGTCGCGCCGCGGAAACGCCATTTGGTCAGCACGTAGCCATTGAGCGCGCCGAGCATGGTCGAGATCAGCACGGCGGGAACCACCATCTTGATGGAGTTCCAGAAATAGCCCTTGATGCCGGCGCAGGTGAGGCCAACGCAGGTCTCGCCCCAGGCCTTCAGCCAGGGCTCGAAGGTCGGCGCCTTGGGCAGCGCCAGCATGTTGCCATTCTGGATCTCGTCCATGGTCTTGAACGAGGTCACCAGCATGACGAACAGCGGCATCAGGTAGAACAGCGCGAACAGCGCCAGAAGCCCGTAGATGACGATGCGGTTGACGATCTTGGCGTTCATGCCGCCGCTGGCCTGGCGGGTGGGAATGGTCACGGCGCTCATCGCGACTTCTCCCTGAGTTCCGAATAGAGATAGGGCACGATGATGGCGACGATGGTCATCAGCATGATCACGGCACTTGCCGAACCGACGGCCATTTCGTTGCGCTTGAAGGTGTATTCATACATGAAGTTGGACGGCAGCCAGGCCGAGCCGCCGGGGCCACCGCTGGTCAGCGCCACAACCAGATCGTAAGATTTGATGGCAAGGTGCGCGAGCACGATGAAGGCTGACAGGAAGATCGGCCGCAAGAGCGGAATGACGATGCGGCGATAGAGCTGGAAGGTGGTGGCGCCGTCGATCTGCGCCGCTTTCATGATCTCGCCGTCAATGCCGCGCAGGCCGGCCAGGAACATCGCCATGATGAAGCCGGAGGCCTGCCAGACGCCGGCGATGACCACGGTGTAGATGACGAAATCCTTGTTCTTGATCCAGTCGAAATGGAAGCTCGTCCAGCCCCATTGATGCAGCGTCTGCTCGAGACCGAGGCCAGGGTCGAGGAACCATTTCCAGGCAACGCCGGTGACGATGAAGGAGAGCGCCATCGGGTAGAGATAGATCGGACGCAGCACGCCTTCACCGCGGATCTTCTGGTCGAGCAGGATGGCCAGGAACAGGCCGAGCGCCAGGCAGATCAAGATGTAGAGAAAGCCGAAAATGCCCATATTGGTGATCGACGTGTACCAGCTCGATGGCGGATCGGTGTCGAAGGTCCAGCCCCACAGTCGCTGATAGGCGCGCCCGCCCGTTATGGCGTAGGACGGGAAGGTCTTGGAGTTGGTGAAGGACAGGTAGATCGTCCACAGGATGAAGCCGTAGACGAAAACGATAGTGATGGCGAAGCTCGGCGCCAGCACGATTTTCGGCAAGGCGTCCTGCAGGCGCGACCGCACAGAGGTGCGCGGGCGGGCATGCTCCGGCGTCAGCTTGATCTGGCTTGTCGCAACTGTGCTCATGGGTTCCTCCCATCGGCGTCCGGCCGACCGGCCTCACGGGACCTTCCCCGCCGGAGCGGGGAAGGCGTTTTCGTGCGTAGCGCTTACTTGGCGTCGTCGATTGCCTTGACCAGTTCGGTCACGGCCTCGTCCGAGGTCTTGATCTGACCATGGACGAATTTGGAGATGACGTCCTTGTAGGCATTGGCGACAGCCGGGGGCGCGCCATAGCCCTGGGCGAGCGAGCCGAACAGCGTGCCGCCGTCATTGGCCTTCTTCAGGTCGGCAATACCCTTCTTGCCGCAAGCGTCGAAGTCGGTGTCAGGCACGTCGGTGCGGGCCGGAACCGAACCCTTGACGACGTTGAAGGCCGACTGGAAGCTCTTCGACAAAGTGGCGGTGGCGAGCGCAACCTGGGCGGCCTTGCGGTCGTCCGGGACGTTGAACATGCCGAACATGTCGGAGTTGTAGATCACCGAGCCGTCGGTGCCCGGGAAGCGATAGCAGAGGAAGTCGGTGCCCGGGGTCTTGTTGGCGGCGTGGAATTCGCCCTTGGCCCAGTCGCCCATGACCTGCACCAGCGCATCGCCCTTGATGACCATGGCGGTGGCGAGGTTCCAGTCGCGGCCCGAGAAGTTCGGGTCGACATAGGTGACGAGCTTGGCGAGATTGTCGAACGACTTCTTCATCGTGTCGGATTTGAGCGAAGCGTCGTCGAGGTCGTTCATCGCCTTCTTGTAGAACTCCGGCCCGCCGGTCGACAGCACGACGGAATCGAACATGGTGGCTTCCTGCCAGTTCTGACCACCAAGCGCGAGCGGGGTGACGCCGGCCGCCTTGGCCTTGTCGAGCAATGCCACGAAGTCGTCGAAGGTCTTCGGCTCGGTGCCGCCGATCTTGTCCATCACCGCCTTGTTGATCCACAGCCAGTTGACCGAGTGGACGTTGACCGGAGCGGCAACCCACTTGCCTTCATAGACGGCGAATTTTTGCAGGGCGGCCGGAACCGACTTGTCCCAGCCTTCCTTCTTCGCCGTCTCGGTGAGGTCGCCCATGACGCCGGCAGCGGCATAATCGAGCACGGTGTAGCCGAGCATCTGCGAGGCGGTCGGATAGTTGCCGGCCGCGACCATCGCCTTCAGCGCGGTCATGGCGGCATCGCCGCCGCCGCCAGCCACGGGAACGTCCTTCCAGGCATAGCCTTCCTTGGCCAGATCGCCCTTGAGCACGTTGAGAGCAGCCGCTTCGCCGCCCGACGTCCACCAATGCAGCATCTGCACTTCCTTGACATCCTCGGCATGGGCCGCGAAAGCCAGGCCCGAAGCGAGCGCCGTTCCGATAAGCAGTTTGCGCAACATGTACTTCCTCCCTTGTTGCATTACACGACCGGTGGCAGCCCACCGGGTTCTTCCCAACTCAGCCGACCCACCAACCGGTGCGCTGGCCGCGATGAAACTGGATTGTCTTTTCCTCGGTATAGTCCTCGACGGCGCGCTTGCCGAGTTCACGGCCCAGGCCCGACTGCTTGTAGCCGCCGAACGGCAGTTCTGGATAACCTTCCATGAACGTGTTCACCCAGACCGTCCCCGAACGCACGCCCCGCGCCACCGACATGCAGGTGTCGATGCTGGCGCTCCACACACCCGCCGACAGACCATAGGGCGTGTTGTTGGCGATGTGCAACGCCCTTTCAATCGATTCAAAAGTCAGCACCGAGAGCACCGGCCCGAACACTTCCTCGCGGGCGACGGCCATGTTTTCGGTGACGTAGCGTAAGATCGTCGGATCGAGATATTGGCCGGCATTGGAGGGGAGTTGTCCGCCGCCGCTGTAGATGCTGCCGCCGTCACTCGCGGCCGCCGCCACGTAATCCGTCACCTTGGCCAGATGGTCGGACGAAATCATCGCGCCGACCTTGGTCCCGTCATCGAGCGGATCGCCCACCGTCACCCTGGCGGTCAACGCCTTCACGGCGGCCAATAAATCGTCGGCGATCGCCTCGTGCACGATCAGCCGGCTGCCGGCATTGCAGCATTCGCCGGCATTGAAGAAGCCGCCGAATACCGCTGCGTCGGCGGCCGCCTCGAGATCGGCATCGGGAAAGACGATCTGGCCGTTCTTGCCGCCGAGCTCCATCGACACCTTCTTCAGGGAGTTCGAGGCCGCCGCCATGGTCATCTTGCCGACGTGGGTGGAGCCGGTGAACGAAACCATCTCGACCAGGGGATGGCTGACCATCGGCGCGCCGACATCGGCGCCGAGACCGGCGAGGATATTGACGACGCCGGCAGGCACGCCGGCTTCGAGCAGGATGTCACCAAGCACGAAGGTCGAGGCCGAGGTCATCTCGCTCGGCTTGACCACCGCCGTGCAGCCGGCGGCGAGCGCGAAAGGCAGCTTCTGGCTGACGATGAGAAACGGGAAGTTCCACGGCGTGATGATCGAGACGACGCCGATCGGCTCGCGCAGCACGACGCCCAGCATGGCATCGCCGAGATTGGCGTAGCTTTCACCGTGCAACGTGCGGGCCAGCGAGGCGGCATAGCGCCAGATGTCGACGGCGCCGCCGATCTCGCCGCGCGCCTGGGCGATCGGCTTGCCGGATTCCAGCGCATCGAGCCGGGCGATGTCTTCCAGCCGTGCCTCGATCAGGTCGGCGGCCTTGAGCAGGATCGCGGCGCGCTCGGCCGCTTTCATGCGCGGCCAGGGACCGGTCTCGAACGCCCTGTGCGCGGCCTGCATCGCGGCTTCCACTTCGGCGGCACCCGCCTGGGCATAATGTGAAACGGTGAAGCCGTGACCGGGGCTCTTGCGTTCCAGCATACGGCCGTCGCGGGCATCCACATGCTTGCCGTCGATCAGAAGCCTGTATGCCTTGGGGGCCGCGGAGGCCTCGGCTGGCATGGAAATCTTCAGAGGTGCATTCATGTGATTTCCACTCTGTCCTAGGAACGCGAAAACACTGGCTTTTGCTTGGTCTTGAAGGAGCCGACGCCGGCCTTGAGATCGCCGGTGAGCGCTATGAAGCCGCTGGCCAAGGCTTCGGTCGCGGCAGCGCTTTCTTCGCCTTCCGCCACCGCGATCATCAGCTTGGCGGCTTCGGTTGCCAGCGGCCCGCGTTCGGCGATTTTTTCAGCCCATGTCTTGGCTTCACCCGACGCTTTGCCGGTTTCGACGACGCGGTCGACGATACCCAGCGCAAGCGCTTCCGCCGCCAGAAAAACCTCGCCACCGACAGCCATACGACGGACCGTCTGGGCGCCAAGGCGGCGCACCGCGCGCTGCGTGCCGGACCAGCCGGGGACGACGCCGATCGAGGTTTCGGGAAAGCCGAGTTTCACCTGCGTTTCCGCGACGCGAAAATCGCAAGCGACAGCCAATTCGAGCCCACCGCCGAGCGCATGGCCGGACAGAACCGCGATGGTCGGCTGCCGCAGCCTCGCCAGCCGGTCGAAGACACGGTGGCCGTAGCGCACCCATTGCACCTGGAAATCGGCGGCGCTCATGCCGCCCCAGGCCTCGACATCGCCGCCGGCGCAAAAACCCTTGCCTTCGCCGCATATGAGCACTACGCGCACACCTTCGGCGCTTTCCACCTCATCGAGCGCCGCTTCCAGCGCGCGCAGCATCGGGATGTCGAGCGCGTTGAATTTTTCGGGCCGGCGCAAGGTGACGGTGCCGATCGCACCATCCTGCTCCAAGGTGACGAGGCGCTCAGCCATGCTCGCCTCCGAGCGAGGTGCTGCCATTGAGCGACAGTCCGATCGGCCGATCCTGGTAGAGCGCGGCCGGCGTCACCTTGAGGTCGTTGGCTACGTTGAGCGGGATCTCGGCTTGACCAAGCACATCGCGCTCGAGGTCGATGCCCGGCGCCAGTTCCGTCACCATCAGCCCATCTGATGTCAGCTTCATCACGCAACGCTCGGTCACATAGGTGATATCCTGTCCCTGCGCGACGGCGCGCTTGCCGGAGAAGGAGATGTGCTCGACCTCCTCGACGACTTTCTTGACCTTGCCTTCCGCGTCGATGCGGATGCCGCCATCGGCGAGCGACAGCTTGGCTCCGGCATTGAAGAAGCCGGAAAAGACGATCTTCTTCGCTCGCGACGTGATGTCGACGAAGCCGCCGGCGCCGGCGGTGACATGCGGCCGTGCCGAAAGCTTCGAGACGTTGACCGAGCCGTGGCGGTCGATCTGCAGAAAGGAGAGCAGCGAAGCGTCGAAGCCGCCGGCCTGGAAATAGATGAACTGGTGCGGCGAGGGCATGATCGCCTCGGCATTGGAGGCGCAGCCGAACTTGAAGTCGAGCAGCGGCACGCCGCCGACAGCACCCTGTTCGATCAGCCAGGTGACCTTGCCGTGCTGGCCTTCTTCCAGAAGGATGCGCGGCACGTTGGCCGAGATGCCGAAGCCGATATTGACGGCCATGCCGTCGCGAAGCTCCATGGCGACGCGGCGCGCGATCACCTTCTGAACGCTCATTTCCGGCGTGCGGAAGCTCGACAGCGGCCGGAAGATTTCACCCGAAATTGCCGGATCGTAAGGCGTCAGCGTCGTCTGCAACTGGTCGGGCGCGACGACGATATGGTCGACCAGCACGCCCGGCACGCGCACATCATGCGGCTTCAGCGTGCCGTTCTCGACGACGCGCTTGACCTGCGCGATGACGATGCCGCCATTGTTGCGGGCGGCGAGCGCCTGTTCCAGGCCGCCGAGATAGGCGCCCTCATGCTCATAGGTCAGGTTGCCGCGCTCGTCCGCGGTGGTGGCGCGAATGATCGAAACCTGGGGCACGATGGCGCGGAAATAGAGCCATTCCTCGCCGTCGAATTGCTGCACCGAGACGATCGGCTCGCCGGCGGCGGCGTTCATCGCGCAGCCCTGGTGGCGCGGGTCGGCGAAAGTGTCCAGGCCGACCTTGGTCAGCACGCCCGGCCGCTTGGCGGCGGCCTCGCGGTGCATGTCGAACAGGATGCCGGACGGCACGTTATAGGCGGCAACGGCATTGTCGCCGATCATCTTCCAGATCCGCGGCGGCTCGGCGGAGGAGGGACCTGACGGATAGGAGCCGCACAGCGTACGCTTCAACAGGCCCGGCTTGGCCAGATGATCGATGCCCTTGATGCCATACATGTCGCCGGCGGCGATGGGGTGCAGCGTGGTGATGTCCTTCGGATGGCCCTCGCTGTCGAAGCGTTCGCCGATGGCGGCGAGCACGGCGTCCGGGCAGCCGAGGCCGCTCGACGAGGACACCGAGACGACCACACCATCCTTGATCAGGCTGGCTGCCTGCGCCGACGAAACGACCTTGCTCAATTCATGCTCCCGAGTTTCGGGTCGATCTTGACGGCTCTGCCGGAATTGGCCGATTGCAATGCCGCCTCGGCCGCGGCGAGCGACCAGATGCCGTCCTCGCCGGTGGCGGAAGGCTGGCCCTCGCCACGGATCGCGGCATGGAACCGGCGCACCGACCTGACATAGAGATTCTCGCGGTCGCAGCTCAATTCTTCCTCGCCGCTGGCGGTGCGCAGAAGGACAGAGCCGACCGGTTTCTGCGTCATCACGTTCCGGGCGATCAGCGAGCCTTGGGAGCCGTGCACCTCGAAGCCGGTGTCGGCAAATCTGGTGGTGAAGCCTTCATGCGATTGCGCGATGAGGCCCGACTCGAAGCGCCAGATGCACATGGCGCCGTCTTCCAGCCCGCTGCCGGCCATACCGGCGGATTGCGTGAAAGCGGAAACCTCGACCGGATCGTCGCCAAGCACGAAGCGCAGCGTGTCGGCATCGTGCACGGTGATGTCGAGCACCACGCCGCCGCCCGCCTCAGGCCTGGCGATGCGCCAACCCTGCAGGTTTTCGGGCAGGTAGACGGCGTGGAAGACCCGCGCGGCGATCGGCTGGCCTACGCGACCGGCGGCAATCGCCTCGCGCATGGCACGGTGCGCGCCGGCGTTGCGCAGATGATGATTGGTTCCGAGCACGATGCCCGCGGCCTTGGCCGCAACGACCATTCTGCGCGCGTCGTCGCTGGTCAGCGCCAGCGGCTTTTCACACAGCACATGCTTTCCCGCCTTGATCGCGGCCAGCGCCTGTTCGAGATGCAATTCGTTGGTGGTCGAGATATAGACGGCGTCGATGTCGGATCCGAGCAAGGCATTGAGATTTGATACGGCGGATGGAATACCATTTTCCGTCGCATAGGCCGTGGCGCGTTCGGAGTTGGAGCTCATTACCGCCGCGATCTCGCCATCGGCTCGGGCGCGAATGGCGTCGATCATGAATTGCCGGGCAATCGTGCTGGCGCCGATCAGCCCCCATTTGACGCTCATGTCGCGGCTCCCGTAGGCGCGGGCCTTTTTTGCGTGCGGCGATCTGGGCCGCAGCTTTCCCTGACCACGAGATTGACGGCGCCGATATGGTCCTCGGCGCGCGTGGTGCGCGACTGGATCATCTTGATCATGACGTGGGCCGCGCGTTCGCCGAGACCGGCGGAGTCCACCGCGACGCTGGTCAGCGGCGGCATATAATGTTCGGCCTCGACCACATCGTCGAAGCCGACGACGGCGAAATCCGGGCCCGGCTCAAGTCCGCGCTTGCGCAGCGCCAGCATGACGCCGAAGGCAACGGCATCGTTGAAGCAGAGCGCCGCGGTTGGCGGCTCCGCCATTGCGAGTGACGTTTCCAGGCAGGCCATGCCGCCCTTGCGGTTGGTCTCGCCCTCGATGATGAGCGCGTCGCGAGCGTCGATGCCGAGCGTCTCGCAGGCCTCGCGAAAGCCGCCCAACCGCTCATGGTAGACCACCAGATCGGACGAGCCGCCGAAGAAGGCCAGGCGTCGATGTCCCTTGCCGACGAGATGAGCGGTGGCGAGATAGGCGCCCCGATGATTGTCGGGAGCAATCACCGGAATGCGGCTTTCAGGCAGCCGGCGCATGGCGAAGGCAATCGGCAGACCGGCTATTTCCAGCCGCCGGAACGCCCCTGGCGTGGTGCCGCGCGCCGGGGAAACGATGAGCCCGGCGACGCCTTGTTCCATCAGAGACTTCAGCACTTCTTCCTGGCGCACAGGATTTTCGGCCGTGTTGGCGATGAAGGGCACGATGCCGGCCGATTGGAAAACACGCTCCATGCCCACTGCCAGTTCCGCGAAGAACGGATTGGTGAGATCGTTGATGACCATGCCGATGACGTTGGAGTGGGCCTTGCGCAGATTGGCGGCGCCGCGGTTGTAGACATAGCCGACATCCTCGATCGCCTTGCGCACCTTGACCGCGGTTTCGGGGCGGATCAGGCCGCTGCCCTGGAGCACGAGCGATACGGTCGATTTGGACACGCCCGCCTCGCGGGCAATGTCGAAGATCGTCGCCTTGGCCCGGCTGGCCATCCTGATATCCTCCCGGTTTTCTCGATCGACTTTTATTGGAACGTTCTAATCTCTGCTTCGTGGGCGAGTCAATCGGGATTTTTTCTCAATCAGAAGGAAGCGGATGATATGTGGTCAAGCAACACGCCATTCAGGACCTTTTGTGTTGCAACGCAGCATTGGCCGGCCGGCCATTTCGAATCTTAGAGGTTCTTGATTTATTGGAACGTTCCATTTAATAGGCGCCGAAAAGGGAGAGATCGATGGATATTGCCTTGCCGGGCGAGAGTGGCCGCAGCACACGTTACGCGCTTGTCGGACAGCCGGTCCAGCCGGTGATCGGCGCGCGGTTCCCGCGCATCGCCTATGCCGCAGCGCATGTCGTTGCCGATCCCCTCAAGATGACCGATCCGTGGTCGCGGCCCGTGGTCGACTGGGACAGGACGATGGCGTTTCGTCATCATCTGTGGCGGCTCGGCTTCCGCATCGCCGAGGCGATGGACACGTCGCAGCGCGGCATGGGCTTCGATTGGACAAATGCGCAGGAATTGATCCGCCGTTCAATCGCGGAGGCGCGAACCGTCGCTGGCGCCGATCTCGCGTCGGGTGCCGGAACCGACCATCTGGCGTCGGCGTCGGCCAGGACACTGGACGATGTGATCGCTGCCTATGAGGAGCAGTTCGCTTTCATCGAAGGGCAGGGCGGCAAGGCGATCATGATGGCCAGCCGCGCGCTGGCGGCCGTGGCGAAGGGGCCGGACCATTACGCCCTGGTTTACGACCGCATATTGGGCCAAGCCTCAGGCAAGGTCATCCTGCACTGGCTGGGCGACATGTTCGATCCGGCCTTGAGGAGTTATTGGGGCAGCGACGATTTCGACGCCGCGCTCGATACGGTGGTCGCCATCATCGAGCGCCACGCCGGCAAGGTCGAAGGCATCAAGATATCGCTGCTCGACGCCGGCAAGGAGGTGGCGCTCAGGAACCGGCTGCCGGACGGCGTGTTGATGTTCACCGGCGACGACTTCAATTATCCCGAACTGATCGCCGGAGACGGCAAGCGGCACTCGCACGCATTGCTCGGCATTTTCGACGCGATCGCGCCGGTTGCCAATGCCGCGCTGGCGAAGCTGGCTGACGGCGATCGTGCCGGCTACGACGCGTTGATGGCGCCGACCGTGCCGCTGTCACGAAAAATCTTCGAGGCGCCGACCGAATATTATAAAGCCGGCATCGTCTTCATGGCTTGGCTGAACGGCCACCAGGATCATTTCGCGATGGTCGGCGGCATGCAGTCGGCGCGCGGCATCCGCCATTATGCCGATGTCTTCCGCCTTGCCGACCAGGCTGGCCTGCTGGCCGATCCGGAGATGGCGATTGCCAGGATGAAGAGCCTCTGCGCCGTCGCAGGCATCTAAACGAGTTTCGCGATCGGATCAGCCGTCGTCCATCCCAGTCGGCGCCAAGACGGGCGCTCCGCGATGCAAGGTCCGATTGTCCGGGTTGGATGGTGGGCGTGACAGGGATTGAACCTGTGACCCCTGCAATGTCAATGCAGTGCTCTCCCGCTGAACGTCGCGCTTGTTCCATGGAAAGATCGGATAAGCTCAAGGCCTAAGCAGTCTACGATTGCAAAACAAAACTCCGCTCGTACAGCGATCAGAGCGTGACCAGATGTCGCCATCCCAGCTGATGAAGCTATGATTTTGCTCCATTCATACCAATGAACAAATCAGACACATCCTTGAAGTTGTGAAATCGATCCGCGCTCTCTAGACGTCAAGTTTCGGAAGGAGGATAAGAAGCTGGGATTTGGATGTGTGGCTCAGTGCCACATTCGGGCGGAGTATCAACGACATGGCCTTTGAGTTATTTATCTCGTACAGCCACGCAGACGAATGGCTAAAGAATGAGCTCGTAAAACATTTTGCCGCTCTAGTTAGAAACAAAATTGTAGATGTCTGGCATGACAGACGGATACCTCCAGGTGGAAAAATCGATGCTAGAATCGATGATCACGTAAGGTCTGCAGACCTTTTTCTGTTTCTCATAAGTAACGATTTCATAAATTCTGACTATTGCTTTCATAAGGAATACGAAATCGCTTTAGAGCGACAAAAGCGAGGCGAAGTTGAGATAGTTCCTATCATCGTAAGGGCTTGTGACTGGGACGTTGGCGGCCTTCGGACCTTCAAAGCGCTTCCGACGGATGGAGTACCTGTTACGCGGCAGGCTGTCTCTAAGGATGACGCCCAGGAACGTGATGTGGCTTGGACAGATGTAATCACCGGCATAAAGGAGACAATTAAAGAGCTCAAAAAAAAATTGACTCCGCCAACGCTGAGTTCTGAATATACAGATGGCCTCTTTCTCATCGATAATATTCGCCATCCCTTGATACAGCGAATTGACGAACGGTCAATATTTGTTGACCCGAACGTATACTACGAAAATTCCGGCGAGCAGGTCACTAAATTCCAAGAATTCGTGTATGCAATCGAGCAGAAAACCTCTGTTATAATAACGGGCGGAGATCGTTCTGGGAAATCGTTAATAAGCAAGCTTCTACAAGTTAGCTTGGACAAGATATCAAATCCCTCCGTATTAATAAAAGGAAAAGATATAAGAACTTCTGGCATTGCCAAGTTCATCGATCAAACCCTTTTGAAGCAGTACGGATCTGTCACCGTAAACAGATCTCTTTTTACGATCATAATTGATGATTTTGATGAATGTAACTTATCTGATGGCGTCAAGGAGGAGATAGTAAGTTATATATCTAAGAATTTCAAAAGGGTTGTGATACTCTCATTTTCCAACGCGTCGACGGTTCTTTTTACATCTAACGAGCTGCCAGACCCGCAGATATTTAAGCTTAATCCTCTCACGGATGATAAGTTACTGACTCTGTCAAAGAGATGGAAATCTCTTGGCCTAAAACCCGGCTGCGAGCTCGATGACCGCGAAGTTTTGATGGTCTTTGAGCGATTGCAGCTGGTTTTGAACCAGACGGAGCTAGAGAAATACGCTTATACTGCGGTTACATTTTTGGAGCTTATCGAGTCTTTTTCTGGGACGGATATTAGTGTTTCATCCTTCGCATCTTGCTATGATACTCTGATTACCACTCGGCTACAGAAGGTCGGGACTGATTGGCGGTCATTCGATGAGGCGAAGAACTTCTTATCTCTGGTCGCTTACAGGTCGTTTGTCGAGACAGGAACGAGGTCATTCGGAAAGGAGATAATGGATGATTGTCTCGATATTTTTGAGACGCAGTATCTTTCATCCCCGAAGAAGCTTAGAAGTATGGCATTTAGTTCTTTCGTCGTGAGAGACGATGATAATTTTGAATTTAGAGAAGAGTACCTCTGGTATTTTCTTTGTGCACGATACGTGGCGAAAGCTCTTCGTCAGAATGATGCAGAGAAATACCGCGAATTTGTTTCTATGTGTACGACTTCAATTTTTCAGAAGAAGTTTGCGAATATCGTTATCTTTATTGCGTATTTTTCTGATGATAATTTTGTGGTCAAGTCGCTCGTTGAAACCCTGGATGGTTTATTCTCCAAGGCGGATTCGTGGATTCTGTCCGATAGAACTCGCGAAATAATGCTAGGTATCTCCCCGGAAGGCGGCCATTTCATTTCCTCCAAGTCTGATGTCAGTGAGAATCGCGCTGACCTAGTGCGAGAGCACGTGTTGGACGTTATTAGCAGTGCAGAGAAGGTAGTTGCCCGTTATACGTTGCCGTTCCTGAACTCCAATATTGGTGATTCGGAGCTCATCCACAAAATTGATGACCGCGAAATCGACAGCGACTCTTACATGCATAGTGTCAATGCGCTTCTGCGGATCCATTCTGTTCTAGGTCAAATACTAAGTACCAGGGCAGGTACGTATAGCGCTCCGGTCATTCTTGAATGCATTACCAAGATGGTTCAGGCAAGTGGCCGGTATGCATCCCTCAATCACGCTATCGCTACGGTTCTGATGTACGACGGGGAGCGCGCTCGGGAAGAAGTGCGGCACGCCTATGCGGCCGATCACCTCTCGAACGACGAGAGGTACGAGAAGGTCAAGCGGATATTCGCATTTTGGTCGGTCTACGTCTCACAAGCAGGGTTGGCTCGATATCTTAATCAACCCCATTCCATTCGCGCCCTGGAGAAACTGGTGGAGAAGTTCGAGTCAGAGGCGAACGCTGATGAGGAGGGAAATATTCCGTTCAATTTTTCCAGCGTATTGGTTATCGCTCGGCTGTATGCAACCGGAAGGATGAATAAGAGTGACCTCGATGACGTTATCAAGAAATACGGAAAGACCAGCGCATTTCTTGGTATTTTAAGGGCAACCTTCAATATTTATTCAATGTACATGCCGCTCGACATTCAGGACAAGCAATGGATTTCGAATAAGTTAGGTATTCCATTGAGGCGTGTCGAGCTTCAAAAATTCAAGGCTACTGACGTTGGAGGGCGACTCATTAGTGTTGTTAAGAGAGGGGCGAGAAATTGACAGGAGCAGGTCAACATTTGCCGGTAAAGACTTGAAGATCCATCACTTGGTCGACACGCGCACATATTGCTTCCCTAGCGATCGATATGCCGAGCTGGCGATCGCCTTTCACGGCGCCGCCATGATTTTCTGGTTGGCCTTTCTAAGCCTGACTCCCCGCGAGATAACTCGATCTAGTGGATCGAATCTAACGTTTGATGCCCGCGCCTGACCGCAGCGATGATTTTGTCTGGATCGGCGGTCCACGTGAAGGGCTTTGGCTCTGAGTTATGCTCGTCGAGGTAGCGGTTGATGGCGGCCTGAAGGTCAACGACCGAACAGAAGACGCCGCGCTTCAACCGACGCTTCGTCAGTTTGGCGAAAAAACCTTCGACGGCGTTGAGCCAAGAGCAAGAAGTCGGCGTGAAGTGGAAAGTGAAACGCTGATGCCGATCGAGCCATGCGCGCACCTTAGGGTGCTTGTGGGCGGCGTAGTTGTCGAGGATCACATGGACGACCATGCCAGCCGGGACCTCGGCCTCGACAGCGTTGAGGAAGCGGATGAATTCCTGATGACGATGGCGCTGCATGTTGCGGCCAATGACGGTGCCGTCGAGGACGTTCAGCGCCGCGAACAACGTCGTCGTGCCGTGACGTTTGTAATCATGCGTCATCGTTCCGGCGCGACCTTTCTTCAAAGGAAGGCCGGGTTGGCTACGGTCGAGCGCCTGAATTTGGCTTTTTTCGTCGACGGACAGGACGATTGCATGCGCCGGCGGATCGACGTAGAGGCCGACGACATCCCGCAACTTGTCGACGAACTTGGGATCGTTGGAGAGTTTGAACTGGCGCACCCGATGTGGCTGAAGACCGTGGGCGCGCCAGATGCGTTGCACTGAACTCACCGACACGCCGGCAGCCTTCGCCATCATCGCGCCGGTCCAGTGCGTCACCTCGCCAGGCGGCTCCCGAAGCGTCAGGGCGACGATGCGTTCCGCGACCTCGTTCCCGAGCTGGGGGATCCGCGAGGGACGCGTCTTGTCTCGCAACAGTCCCTCGTAACCCTCGTGCATGAATCGCTCCTGCCAGCGCCACACGCAGGTCTTGGATTTGCACGTGCGCCGCATGATCTCGTTCGTGCCGACCCCTTCGTCGCTCAATAAGATGATCTCGGCTCGCCAGACGTGCTTCTGGGCGGCGTTGCGATCATTGATGAGGGCTTGCAACCGCTTGCGGACGGGCGGCAGGAGGGAGATGGATATGCCAGGGCGCATGTATCAGACTTGCACGGCCCTGTGCATCGTGGGAATCCCATCGGGGTTTCGAAGGTTCGAATTAATCCGCTAGAGCGGAATATGCCGAAAGGGGGGCGGGATGAAGTCAACAGAGGCCTATCGCGTGCTAAGGACACATCTTGCACCCATCTTTCAGGGTGCCGGCTTCAAGAGGGCCAAGGGACTGTTGAGTTGGATGCGCCCTCAGGGGCAGCGTCATCTCGTCGTGTGGTGCCAAGTGTCCCAGTTCGGGTGGGACGATTTCGCCGGATCACAATTCACGGTGGAGTTCCAGCTCTCGGATGAGGCGGTCGTGGGAGCGTTTCCATCGCGTCGGCGGCGATTCCCCAAAATGCTCGATTACAATGGACGAGATGAGGTCCGGACCATCCAAAATAGGGTAATTTCCTCACTTCATCGGCCGCCAGCCAATCATCCGCTGCTGCATACCAATGAGGCGATCTGCGCCATCTACCTCAAAGGCTTTCAGAGGATCGACCAGCCCTACACCGAGGGCGACGACATCTGGCTACGCTACGGTTGCGAAGATCATCTCATCACTTGGGCTCGGTTTATCGCCAACCACCTCCCTGACTGGTTGAAGCAGGCTGAGGCATGGGACGGGAACGAGGCTGATGGTTCACCAAGACGGGATTCATCTGTTTGACTTGAGCCACTAGGTCGATCTTTACCCTTTCGCGTTGTCATTGGCCGTTCAAATTCGGCGAGTGCAACTCGTCCATCGCCGCGACCCGCGTTGTCGGACTTCGCCCGAGGCGAGAGACGTCTCAAGACAGCAGAACTCGAATTTCCCTCCGACTGAATCCTTAGGCAGCTGATGATGGGCCGCACACTTTGCGGTAGCGCTCCATGAGTTGATGAACGAAATTGAGTTCAGAGCCGTTGCGTCGCACCCGCTGTGACACAGTTGTGGCAGCACCGTATTCTCTGGGAGAACTACAGGCCGATTCTTACTGTGTCAGTCTGGCTTGGATGGTGGGCGTGACAGGGATTGAACCTGTGACCCCTGCAATGTCAATGCAGTGCTCTCCCGCTGAGCTACACGCCCATCCGAAGCCGCGCATACACCATTTTTGGTCCGGCGCGTCAATAGCAGGAAAAGAGGAAAAACACGTCGTCTCGCCGCGGCTGTGGATTGACGCCCGGCGGCTTGCGGAAGGCGGCTCAGGCCGCCTGCAGCATCTTCTCGACCTCGTTGACGAGATCGCGCAGGTGGAAGGGCTTGGACAGCACCTTGGCGTCTTTCGGCGCCTTGGAATCCGGGTTCAACGCGACGGCGGCAAAACCGGTGATGAACATCACCTTGAGGTCCGGATCGATCTCGGTGGCGCGACGCGCCAGCTCGATGCCGTCCATCTCCGGCATGACAATGTCGGTCAGAAGCAGCGAGAACGGTTCCTCGCGCAGCCGCTCATAGGCACTGGCGCCGTTGTCGAAATCGCTGACCTGATAGCCGGCGCGCTCCAGCGCCTTGACGAGGAACCGACGCATATCGTCGTCGTCTTCCGCCAGAAGAATGCGTGCCATGATATCCCGTCCGAATCACCCGCCCGAGACTGCCGTGGGGCAGGCCCGTTAACCATCCTGTATATGAGGAGGTGAGAGTAAACATCAAGTGAACGCGGACGCGCTTGACCCACATTTGCCCAGCGGCACGACCGCCGAAATGCTGGACATGCGGCCAGCAAGGTGGCAGTTTCATGCCATGATGCACTGGTGTTTTCGGGTTCGTTCAAATTGAAGACGGCAGCCGAGGATTTTTCGGTCTTTCCACCCTTCGAAATCCGTTCGGGCGCCGAGCAACGCGTCCCCTTCCTTTTCAATTCACCTCATAGCGGCCGCTACTATCCCGAACGCTTCCTTGCCATGGCAAGGCTCGATCGCAACGCCATCCGCCGCTCGGAGGATTGCTATGTCGACGAACTGTTCGGCGGCGCCGTGGCACTGGGCGCGCCGATGCTGGCGGCGAATTTCCCGCGTGCCTATCTCGACGTCAACCGTGAGCCCTGGGAACTCGACCCGCGCATGTTCGCCGAGCCGGTGCCGTCCTTCTGCAACATCCGCTCCGCGCGCGTGGCCGGCGGGCTCGGCACCGTGCCGAAGCTGGTGGGCGAGGGGCTCGACATCTATGCGGGCCGCTTGCCGCTCGCCGAGGCGGTTGCCCGCATCGAGGCCGTCTACAAGCCCTATCACGAAACGCTGAAGCGGCTTTTGACCAGGACCCACGCCCGTTTCGGCTTTGCCGTGCTGATCGACTGCCACTCGATGCCGGCGAGCATCCGCGTCGGTGACAACGGGCTGCGGCCGGATTTCATCATCGGCGACCGTTTCGGCATCTCGGCCACCGCGGCCCTGACCGAAACCGCGATCGGGCTGCTGACCGCGATGGGCTATACCGTCGCTCACAACAAGCCTTACGCCGGCGGTTTCATCACGGAACACTATGGCCGCCCGGCGCGTCATCTGCATGCGCTGCAGATCGAGGTCAATCGCGGGCTCTACATGAATGAGCGGACATTCGAGAAAGCCGCCGGCTTCGACGCGCTGGCCGACGATCTGACGCGATTTTCAGCCGACCTGATGGCGATGCCAGACCATCATTTCGTCGACCTGCCGCTGGCCGCGGAGTGAAGATCACGCCTTGTCTCATGCGTGCCACTGCCCAATACCCTTGCGGTATTTGGACCCTTTGCAGTATTTGGACCTTTTGCAGTTTTTGGGCGGCACGCTGCGGAAGCTGCGGTGAAAAAAAGACCGCATCGTTTGCACGATACGGTCGAAGTCTAGGGAGGAAACGCCCAAGGAGGGCATGGACAGGAAACCCTGTCCGATATTGAGGGTATTGTGCAGCGCACAAATGTCAAGCGACGTTTAGGCTTTTTTAATTCAGAGTGATGTGGAAATTGCGTTTCGTTGGCGGGAACGTGACATTTGGGCAACAGATGTCGCTGGCGAATAATCCTCGAACACCCTTGTTTTGGCACGAAAGTGGCGGCAAACGACAGTCCGGGCATGCCGTAATGCGGGAGAATCAGTTGGACATCAGCATCGACTTCATGCGCCGCATCGCGCAAGCGGCGGCCGCCGAAACCTTGCCGCGCTTTCGCGCCCAAGGTGTGGTCGCAAACAAGGAGAAGGGCAGTTTCGACCCGGTCACCGAGGCCGACCGCGAGGCCGAGCGCGCCATCCGGGCGCTGATATCGGCCGAGTATCCCGACCACGGTATCCTGGGCGAAGAGCATGGCAGCGAGAACATTTCCAGCCGGCATGTCTGGGTGATCGATCCGATCGACGGCACGCGCGCCTTCATCTCCGGCCTGCCGGTGTGGGGGACATTGGTCGGGCTGACGGTCGATGGTGACGCGGTCGCCGGCATGATGGCCCAGCCCTTCACCGGCGAGCTGTTCTACGCCAATGGCTCCGGCTCGCACTACGAGGGACCGGGAGGTCCGCGAAAACTGTCGACCCGCAAGACGACGAAGCTGGCCGAGGCGACGTTGTTCACCACAACGCCGGCGCTGTTCAAGGGCGAGGCGCGCAATCGCTACGACGCGTTCGAGCGGCAAATCCAGCTCGCCCGTTATGGCGCCGATTGCTATGCCTTCGCCATGATCGCCTCGGGAAGCGTCGACATCGTCGCCGATCCCGGATTGAAGCCCTATGACATCGTGGCGCTGATCCCGATCATCGAGAAAGCCGGCGGTGTCGTCACCACTTTCGACGGCGGGCCGGCGGAGAATGGCGGCGATATTCTGGCGGCGGCGACACCGGAGCTTCATGCCGCCGCCATGGCCGCCCTGCGCGGCTGATATCGCCCCTGGTCGGCGCGGCCTTATCGAGCGCTGGAATTCCGCAGGGGTGCGCCCGTAGACCTGCCGGAATGCCGCCTGCGTCTGGGAGAGGTCAGGCCGTCGGATCGTCCGAGCCGGGGACGAAGGCGTCGAAGGCGGCGAGGAATTGTTCGCGGTAGAGGTCGACTTCCTGCAGAATTTCGTGTTTGGCGCCGTCGATCATCAACAGCGAACCGAGTCTCAGATTTCTCGCATATGTCTCCACCGCCTTGGTCGAGACGACCTGGTCGGCGCCGGCGGCGATGATCAGCAGAGGCACCTGAATGCGGGCCATGAAGTCGGGGTCGGATATGGCTTCCGACGCCTTCGCCGCCGCCTGCAGCCAGCGAACCGTCGGGCCGCCAAGTGCCAGTTGCGGATATTCTTCATAGATGCGCGTGTTGCGGCGATAGCGTTGCGGATCTGATGTCACCTTGTTGACCTCGAAAGGCAGCGTCTGTCTCGGGCGTGGACCCCAGGCGGCATAGAGCCGGCCGAGCCCCAGGGCGCAGAAAATCGAACAGACCCGGCGCACCGTCCCTATCGAGACCGGCAGGTCGGGCAACGTCAGGAATGGCGCGATCAGCACCATGCGCCGCACGCGGTTCACCATAGACGGCGCGGCAAGCAGCGTGATTACCGCCCCGGCGGAATGGGCGAGGATGTAATAGGGTCCACGGCAGTCCGGCAGCACGATCTCCTCGAAGAACTGCTCCAGATCGGCCGTATAGTCGCGGAACGACCTGACATAGCCGCGCTGGCGATCGCGGATCAGCCGGTCGGAATCGCCCTGACCGCGCCAGTCGAGGGTGGCGACGCCGAAGCCGCGGGCCGCAAGGTCGCGGATGGTCTCGAAATATTTCTCGATGCACTCGTTGCGGCCGCCGAGCAGCACCACGGTGCCCCGCATTGGACGCGCCACCGCCGCGAACAGGCCATAACGGATCTTCTTGCCGTCGCGCGTGGTGAAAAAGCCGCCCGTGGCGTTTTCCGGTCGCGGATTGCCTTCAACTTCGTGAAAAAGGGGTGTGTCGTGGAAAAGATCCGTCATTCGGCGCTTTGTGCTCGGCGTCTTGGCGCGCCAGCCCTTCACGGCCAGCCTCGTCAAGGTGATAGACGCCCACACATCAAAAGCAAAGCAAATCCGGGTTACAGAGGCCTGCAACGGGGAAGGCCGGAAGCGGCTTTGAGCGCGCTTCCGGCCCCTGTCGATCCGGGAGGAAGGGACGTTAACACCCGGTTCGGCCTCGATGCGGCACCTCTGCAAGTCCGGCGCCGCCAATCCTTGATCTTGAAAGCCACTTTAGCGGCGGCTGTCTGAACGGGCGCCGAAGCGCCGGTTCATCTGCCGTTCATCAAAGCCGGGCGGCCTCACTCTTTTTGCCGTCAAACGAAACTTGAAATGCTTTCGAACGCTCCCCAGATGTGGGTTGCGGCCGCCAATGTCGGGGCCGCTGGTCCAGCCGAAACGCCGCTTACGGGTTTCGCACCGGCCATACGCAAACCATGTTGCTCAACAGGAGAACACCTCATGCGTCACGTTGATTTTTCCCCGCTTTATCGTTCGACCGTCGGCTTCGACCGTCTCTTCACCATGCTCGATTCGCTCGCGCAGCCCGATGGCGCGCAGACCTATCCGCCCTACAACATCGAGCGCACCGGCGAGGATTCCTACCGCATCTCGATGGCGGTTGCCGGCTTCTCGGATGACGAGATCTCCATCGAAGCCCATCGCAACGTGCTGACCGTGAAGGGTGAGCGCAAGGACGAGGGCACCGGCGAAGGCTCCGAGCTGCTCTATCGCGGCATTGCCTCCAGGGCTTTCGAGCGCCGCTTCCAGCTTGCCGATCACGTTGAAGTCGTAGGCGCCGCGCTGAAGAACGGTCTGCTCTTCGTCGACCTCAAGCGCAACATTCCCGAAGAGCTGAAGCCGCGCAAGATCGCGATCACCTCGGCTCCGGCCAAGGCCAAGCAGATCGAGGCCAAGACGGCAGCCTAAAAGGTTCAGTCTCCCTCCCGAGACGGAAAGCGGCGCCGAAAGGCGCCGCTTTTTTGTTGTCGCGAAGGCTGATTATCCCGCGATCAGCTGGCCAAAGCGGTCGACTTCCTCCGAGGTCGTCGCAAAGCTGGTGACGAAGCGATAGAGCAGTTCGTCCTCGCCGATATGGCCGTCAAAGCCGTGCGGCCTGTGCCAGTCGTAGAAGGCCGCGCCCGCCGCCTGCAGCTTCTCGGCTTCGGTTTTCTTGATCACCGCGAAGACTTCGTTGGCCTGCGGCAGCCAGGCAAGCTTTGCCGTGGCCGAATCCTCGATCGCGGCCGCCAGGCGCGCGGCCATGGCATTGGCATGCCTGGCGGTGTCGAGCCACAGCCCGTCCTTGAAATAGGCTTCGAACTGCGCCGCGACGAAACGCGACTTCGAAAACAGCTGGGCGGCACGCTTGCGCAGAAAAGCCAATTCCTTGGCGCGGTCGAGATCGAACAGCACGATCGCCTCGGCGCACCAGCAGCCGTTTTTGGTGCCGCCGAAGGACAGAATGTCGACGCCGCGTTTCCAGGTCATTTCAGCCGGCGTGGTGTCGAGCGCGACCAGCGCATTGGCGAAGCGGGCGCCGTCCATGTGCAGCGGCACGGAATGGTGTTTGGCGATCGCGGCAATCGCGGCAATGTCGTCCAGGCCATAGATCGTGCCGACCTCGGTCGACTGGGTGATCGAAACGGCCATCGGCCGGCCCCAATGGACCACCTCGCCGGCGAAACGTCCGATCGCCTTGTCCAGATTGTGTGGCTCGATCTTGCCCAGCGGGCCATCGACCGCGTGAAGCCGCGAGCCGCCGGAAAAATATTCCGGCGCGCCGCACTCGTCCTCGATGATATGCGATTCGCGATGGGCGAAGGAAATGCCGCCGGGCTTGTTATAGGCCGTCAGCGACAGCGAATTGGCGGCGGTGCCGGTCGCCACGAAGAACACGGCCACTTCGCGTTCGAAAATCTCGCTGAAGCGCTGATAGACGGTTTGGTCGAGGGCACCATCGCCATAGGCGGTCGAAAAGCCGGCGGTATGGGCCGAAAGGCCGGCTGCAATGCTTGGGTGGGCGCCTGCCCAATTGTCGGAAGCGAAGAACATGCGTCTGCCTGTGCTGGGGAAATCGCCGGGACCTTGACCGGTTTCATGACCCGCCCGCAAGAGCCAGACACAAGAAAACGGGTAAAGCCAGTGTCGGGCTCGCGGTACGTTCAGAGACCGAAGCTTACGTTTTGCAGCCGCCTCACGAAATTTTGTGTCGCGAAGAGGCCAAGTTTTTTGTGAATCGGTCTTGTATGGGTCCTGGATTTCTGTCATAAAAATTTAGGACAGTAGTGCTGTCTTATTTTGTCGCACAAAACAGGCTGGATTGGCGTATCGTTTAGGCCACTCCGGCTTTTGCCGCGAGCGACAGGTGGACGGACCAGCTCTGGCCTGTACGATACCGGATGTGAACCAGCGGCGCGCCGCTTGGTTCGGCGATTTCGCAAGACGTGCCGCAAGGATGAAGGGCGAGCCCAAGTGCTCGCCAAGGCAAACCAGCGCCCCCAGGCTGACCAAGGCCAAGTGGCGCGGAACGGAGGATAAGACGATGACGGAATTGACGCTCTCTGCGACGAACGGCCAGGCCGCGCAGACGAAAGCGGCCGCCGTCAAAAATACCTCCACCAAAAATCGTGCGACCACCGGCCTCACCGCCCAGGGTCTCTACGATCCGCGCAACGAACATGACGCCTGCGGCGTCGGCTTCATCGTCAACATGAAGGGCGTGAAGTCGCATCAGATCGTCAAGGACGGGCTTGCGGTGCTCGAGAACCTGACGCATCGCGGCGCCGTCGGCGCCGATCCGCTGGTCGGCGATGGCGCCGGCGTGCTGGTGCAGCTTCCGGATCTTTTTTTCCGTGAGGAGATGGCGGCCCAAGGTATCGATCTGCCACCGGTAGGCCAGTATGGCGTCGGACACTGGTTCATGCCGCAGGATGCCATCCTTCGCGCCCATGTCGAAGAGATCATCGCGGAATCGGCGCAGTCCGAAGGGCTGCCGCTGCTGGGATTCCGTGACGTGCCCGTCGATAATGCGTCGCTGTCGAAGGCGGCTGACATCGTCGCGTCCGAGCCTTTCCACCGCCAGGTCTTCATCGGCCGCACGGCTGATATCACCGACGACGAGGAATACGAGGCCAGACTCTATCTGCTGCGCAAGGTCATCTCGGGCCGCATCTACGCCGAGAACGACAACAAGGACATCGGCGCCTATTGCGTGTCGCTGTCGGCGCGCACCATCGTCTACAAGGGCATGTTCCTGGCCTATCAGGTCGGCGCCTACTACAAGGACCTGACCGATCCGCGTTTCGAGACCGCGCTGATCCTCGTCCACCAGCGCTTCTCGACCAACACCTTCCCATCGTGGAAGCTGGCGCATCCCTATCGCATGGTCGCGCACAATGGCGAAATCAACACCGTGCGCGGCAACAACAACTGGATGGCGGCCAGACAGGCGTCGGTCGATTCCGAACTGTTCGGCAACAACATCTCGAAGCTCTGGCCGATCTCCTATGACGGCCAGTCCGATACGGCGTGCTTCGACAACGCGCTCGAGTTCCTGTTCCAGGGCGGCTACAGCCTCAGCCACGCCATGATGATGCTGATCCCGGAAGCCTGGGCCGGCAACAAGCTCATGGATGCCGACCGCAAGGCTTTCTACGAGTACCATGCGGCGTTGATGGAGCCGTGGGACGGGCCGGCGGCGGTCGCTTTCACCGATGGACGCCAGATCGGCGCCACGCTCGACCGCAATGGATTGCGCCCTGCACGCTACATCGTCACCGATGACGACCGCGTCATCATGGCTTCGGAAGCCGGCGTGCTGCCGGTGCCGGAGGAAAAGATCGTCCAGAAGTGGCGGCTGCAGCCCGGCCGCATGCTTCTGATCGACCTGGCCAAGGGCCGCATCGTCCCCGACGAGGAGATCAAGTCGGAGATCGCGACCAAGCACCCGTACAAGACCTGGCTTGGCAACACGCAGCTCATCCTGGAAGATTTGAAGCCGGTCGAACCGCGCGCGCTGCGCAAGGATGTCAGCCTGCTCGATCGCCAGCAGGCGTTCGGCTACACTCAGGAAGACACCAAGCTGTTGATGTCGCCGATGGCGACCACCGGCCAGGAAGCGGTGGGCTCGATGGGCACCGACACGCCGATCTCGGCGATGTCGGACAAGTCGAAGCTGCTCTACACCTATTTCAAGCAGAACTTCGCCCAGGTCACCAACCCGCCGATCGACCCGATCCGCGAGGAACTGGTGATGAGCCTGGTGTCCTTCATCGGACCGCGGCCGAACATCTTCGACCTGGTCGGCAATTCGCGCCGCAAGCGCCTCGAAGTGCGCCAACCGATCCTGACCAATGGCGACCTCGAGAAGATCCGCTCCATCGGCCACACCGAGGACCGTTTCGACACGAAGACGATCGACATCACCTATGGGTCGAGCGAGGGTGCTGCCGGCATGCAGGGCGCCGTCGAACGTCTGTGCGAGCGGGCCGAAGCAGCGGTCGCCGGCGGCTACAACATCATTATCCTCTCCGACCGCCAGCTCGGGCCGGACCGCATCGCCATCCCGGCACTGCTGGCGACGGCCGCCGTGCATCACCATCTGATCCGCAAGGGACTGCGCACCGCGGTCGGCCTGGTCGTCGAATCCGGCGAGCCGCGCGAGGTGCATCATTTCTGCTGCCTCGCCGGCTATGGCGCGGAAGCGATCAATCCCTATCTCGCCTTCGACACGCTGCTCGACATGCACAAGCGCGGCGAACTGCCGGAAGAAGTCGACGCCTATGAAGTGGTGTCGCGCTACATCAAGTCGATCGGCAAGGGCATCCTCAAGGTGATGTCCAAGATGGGCATCTCGACCTATCAGTCCTATTGCGGCGCGCAGATATTCGACGCCATCGGGCTGAAGTCGGAGTTCGTGCAGCAGTACTTCACCGGCACCGCGACGCTGATCGAAGGCGTTGGGCTGGATGAGGTCGCAGGCGAAACCGTCAGCCGCCACACGGACGGTTTCGGCAGCGATCCGGTGCTGCGCAACAGCCTGGAGGTCGGCGGCGAATATCTGTTCCGCATGCGCGGCGAGGCGCATATGTGGTCGCCCGACGCGGTCGCCACCTTGCAGCATGCGGTGCGCCAGGGATCGTGGGAGACGTTCAAGGACTATTCGGCGCAAATCGACAGCGAGACGGCTCGCGCCCAGACCATCCGCGGCCTGTTCAAGATCAAGCTGGCGGGTGAGACCGGCCGCACGAAGGTCGCACTCGACGACGTGATGCCGGCGGCCGACATCGTCAAGCGCTTCTCGACCGGGGCGATGTCGTTCGGCTCGATTTCCAGGGAAGCGCACACCACGCTGGCGCGCGCCATGAACCAGATCGGCGGCAAGTCGAACACCGGTGAAGGCGGCGAAGAGGCTGACCGTTACCTGCCGCTGCCTGGCGGCGGCAAGAATCCGGAACGCTCGGCGATCAAGCAGGTCGCTTCGGGACGGTTCGGCGTGACTGCGGAATATCTCGTCAACTCCGACATGATGCAGATCAAGGTCGCGCAAGGCGCCAAGCCCGGCGAGGGCGGCCAGTTGCCAGGTCACAAGGTCGACGCCACCATCGCCAAGGTGAGGCACTCGACGCCTGGCGTCGGCCTGATCTCGCCGCCGCCGCACCACGATATCTACTCGATCGAGGATCTGGCGCAGCTGATCTACGATCTGAAGAACGTCAATCCGGCGGCCGACGTGTCGGTCAAGCTGGTGTCGGAAGTCGGCGTCGGCACGGTCGCGGCGGGCGTTGCCAAGGCACGCGCCGACCACATCACCATTTCGGGCTATGATGGCGGCACCGGTGCCTCGCCGCTGACCTCGCTCAAGCATGCCGGCAGCCCGTGGGAAATGGGTCTTGCCGAAACGCACCAGACGCTGGTGCTGAACGGCCTGCGCTCACGCGTGGCGCTGCAGGTCGATGGCGGCCTGCGCACCGGGCGCGACGTCATCATCGGCGCGCTGCTCGGCGCCGACGAGTTCGGCTTCTCGACCGCGCCGCTGATCGCGGCCGGCTGCATCATGATGCGCAAGTGCCACCTCAACACCTGCCCGGTCGGTGTGGCGACGCAGGATCCGGTGCTGCGCAAGCGCTTCAAGGGCACGCCCGAGCACGTCATCAACTTCTTCTTCTACGTGGCGGAAGAGGTGCGGGCGCTGCTCGCCGAGATGGGCTTCACCCATATCGACCAGATCATCGGCGACGCCGACCTTCTGGAAAAGCGCGACGTGATCCAGCACTGGAAGGCGCGCGGGCTCGACTTCTCGAAGATGTTCTACAAGCCCGATGCGCCGCATGAAGCGGTGCACTGGACCGAACGGCAGAAGCACCCGATCGACGATGTGCTCGACCGCAAGCTGATCGAACTGGCCAGGCCCGCGCTGGAGACCAAGCAGCCGGTCAAGATCGAAGTCGACATCCGCAATGTCGACCGCTCGACGGGCGCCATGCTGTCGGGTGAGGTGGCCAAGCGCTTCAGGCACAAGGGCCTGCGCGAGGACACGATCCAGGTCAAGCTCACCGGAACCGCGGGGCAGTCCTTCGGCGCCTTCCTGGCGCGCGGCATCTCGTTTGAGCTCGTCGGTGCCGGCAACGACTATGTCGGCAAGGGCCTGTCGGGCGGGCGCATCGTCATCCGGCCGCCGCAAGAGGCCAGGATCGTCGCAGCCGACTCCATCATCGTCGGCAACACGGTGCTCTATGGCGCGACCGAGGGCGAGGCCTATTTCGCCGGTGTCGCCGGCGAGCGTTTCGCCGTGCGCAATTCGGGCGTGGCAGCCGTCGTCGAAGGCGTTGGCGACCATGGCTGCGAATACATGACCGGCGGCGTTGTCGTCGTCATCGGCAAAACCGGCCGCAACTTCGCCGCCGGCATGTCGGGCGGTGTCGCCTATGTGCTGGACGAGGCGGGCGATTTCGCCGAGCGCTGCAACATGGCCATGGTCGAGCTGGAGCCGGTTCCGGAAGAAGACGACCTCATGGAAAAGCTGCTGCACCATGGCGGCGACCTCGATCACAAGGGTCGCGTCGACGTGTCGGGCGACATGACCAGCCATGACGAGGAGCGGCTTTACCAGCTGATCTCGAACCACGTGCACTATACGGGTTCGGTGCGCGGCCGCGAGATCCTCGACGACTGGACGATTTTCCGGCCGAAATTCCGCAAGATCATGCCGGTCGAATACCGCCGCGCGCTGATCGAGATGGAACGCATGCGCATGGGCGTCGCGGCCGAATAGATTTTTGAGAATTGCCGGGGAGCCCAGGTTTCCCGGCCCCTTTCATCGACAGTTTGACCTCGGGCTCAAGGTTGCCATGGCTGCCTCAAGAGGTTAACGGGTGCGGCGAAAACCGCACCATCTGGACAGCAGGAACTGGACTATGGGCAAGGTAACAGGCTTTCTCGAAATCGACCGGCAGGTGCACAAGTACCAGCCAGCCTCGGACCGCATTCGGCACTTTCGCGAGTTCACGCTACCGATGTCGGATAAGGAGGTCGAGAAACAGGCCGCGCGCTGCATGGATTGCGGCATTCCGTTCTGCCACGGGCCGACGGGCTGCCCGATCCACAACCAGATCCCCGACTGGAACGACCTCGTCTACAACAGGGACTGGGACAACGCGATCCGCAACCTGCATTCGACCAACAATTTCCCGGAGTTCACCGGCCGCATCTGTCCGGCACCCTGCGAGGAAGCCTGCACGCTCAACCTCGAGGACATTCCTGTCGCCATCAAGACGGTGGAGCAGGCGATCGCGGACAAGGCTTACGAGACCGGCCATATCAGGCCTTATCCGCCGGAGAAGAAGACCGGCAAGCGGGTCGCCATCATCGGCTCTGGACCGGCCGGCATGGCGGCCGCCCAGCAGCTTGGCCGCGCTGGCCACGACGTGCATGTCTACGAGCGCGAGAGCCGCCCCGGCGGGCTGATGCGTTACGGTATTCCCGACTTCAAGATCGAGAAGCACTATATCGACCGGCGCATCGAACAGATGCAGGGCGAGGGCGTCACCTTCCATTGCGGCGTCAATGTCGGTGTCGACAAGCCCGTCGCGGAACTGCTGACCGAACATGATGCCGTGCTCTATTGCGGCGGCTCGGAAACGCCGCGCGCCGCCGGAATTCCCGGTGACGATCTCGGCGGCGTGCATGACGCGATGCCCTATCTGGTGCAGCAGAACCGCCGCGTCGGCGGCGAGCCGATCCAGTCCGTGGCGTGGCCGTCGCATCCGATCATCGCCGGTGGCCAGCACGTCGTCGTCGTCGGTGGCGGCGATACCGCGTCCGACTGCGTCGGCACCGCCTTCCGCCAGGGTGCGGTGCGCGTCACCCAACTCGACATCCGCCCGCAGCCGCCCGAGAAGGAAGACAAGCTCTCCGTCTGGCCCTACTGGGCAACGAAGATGCGTACCTCGTCCTCGCAGGCCGAGGGCGCCGAACGCGAATTCCAGGTGGCAACGCTCGAATTCATCGGCGAGGAAGGCCAGCTCACCGGCGTCAAGTGCTGCGAGGTCGACGACAAGCGCAAACCGATCGCCGGCACCGAATTCGTCATCCGCGCCGATCTTGCCTTCATCGCCATCGGCTTTGCCGGCCCGGCGATGGCAGGCGTTGCGGCGGAACTGGAGGGTGAGATGAAGATCACCACCGACATCCGCCGTTCCAGGAATGTCGAGGCCAACGACCGCGACTACAGGACCAGCGTCGACCGGCTCTACGCGGCGGGCGATGTGCGCCGCGGCCAGTCGCTGGTCGTCTGGGCGATCCGCGAAGGCCGCCAGGCCGCACGCTCGATCGACGAGGCGCTGATGGGGACGACCGTCCTGCCGCGCTAGAGCCTTTCACGTTTTGACGGAAGCGTATCCTGCGTTTTCGAAGTAGTTCTTACATTCGGCTGCCTCGATGGTTTCGACGAGATGTCCGATGTGGCGCCACGTGTCCTCGACGGTGCGTTTC
>NZ_JAPYKQ010000015.1:0-124011 GCF_037179625.1 Mesorhizobium sp. Cs1299R1N3
ACTGGATGGAGGCCAACCGATACATCAATATGGACGATCTGCGCGAGCACAAAAAACTCGCTCTACGCCAAGCCGCATGACCAGCACCATGGCCGCCCAATTTTGCAGAACTTGACGCACACAACCGGCTCGGCCAGCACCCAGTCACGAAAAGCCGACGCTGGACAGACGTCAGAGCCTGTCCAGCGTTACTGCCGTATGTACACCCTTCACCTGTGTCGATTGATGCTCGGCGAGCTTGAACGACACCGACTGCGGGCGGCGTTCTCAATCGATGTCGAACGAGACGCCTTGGGCGAGCGGCAGCGCCTTGGAATAGTTCACCGTGTTGGTGGCGCGTCGCATATAGGCCTTCCATGCATCGGAGCCGCTCTCGCGGCCGCCGCCGGTTTCTTTCTCACCGCCGAAGGCACCGCCGATCTCGGCGCCCGAGGTGCCGATATTGACATTGGCGATGCCGCAATCCGAACCATCGACACCGAGGAAGCGCTCGGATTCCTGCAGGTCGCGGGTGAAGATCGATGACGACAGGCCGGCGCCGACCGCATTGTGCTCGTCAAGCACGGTGTCGAAATCCGAATACTTCATCACATAGAGGATCGGCGCGAAGGTTTCTTCCGTTACTGGCGAAACCTGCTTTGGCATTTCGACCAGCGCCGGATGGACATAATAGGCATCCGGATGGCCATTCTCGACCCGTGTCCCGCCGGTCACCTTGCCGCCATGGGCGGTCGCTTCGCTCAGGGCCTTCTGCATGGCATCGAACGCTGCCTTGTCGATCAACGGCCCGACCAGCGACGAGGTCTGCAGCGGATTGCCGACCGAAACGCTCTGATAGGCCTTCTTCAACCGCGGCACCAAGGCGTCGTAGACGCTGTCATGGACGAACAGGCGGCGCAGCGTCGTGCAGCGCTGGCCGGCCGTGCCCATGGCCCCGAAGGCGATGGCGCGCAGCGCCATGTCGAGATCGGCCGTCGGGCACACGATGCCGGCATTGTTGCCGCCCAGTTCCAGCACCGCTCGCGCAAAACGCTTGGCCAGGCGCGGACCGACATCCCGGCCCATGCGGGTCGAGCCGGTGGCCGAAACCAGCGGCACCTTCGGATGATCGACCAGGATCTCGCCGACGGCGCGGTCGCCGATCAGCACCGGCGCCAGGCCTTGCGGTGCGTCCGCGCCGAAACGCTTGACCGCACGCTTGAAGATCGCTTCGCAGGCAAGCGCCGTCAGCGGCGTCTTCTCGGAAGGTTTCCATACCACGGCATCGCCGCAGACCAGTGCGAGCGCTGCGTTCCACGACCACACGGCGACCGGGAAGTTGAAAGCCGAGATGACACCGACGACGCCGAGCGGATGCCAGGTTTCCATCATACGGTGGCCGGGACGCTCGGTGGCGATGGTCAGACCGTACAATTGCCGGGACAGACCGACGGCGAAATCGCAGATGTCGATCATTTCCTGCACTTCACCGAGCCCTTCGGAGGGGATCTTGCCAACCTCGATCGACACCAGCCGGCCCAGCTCGGTCTTGTGCGCGCGCAGTTCTTCGCCCAGCAGCCGAACCAGTTCGCCACGCTTGGGACCCGGCACCAGTCGCCAGGACTGGAATGCCTGGTGGGCGTCATCAATGGTCTTTGCCGCGTCGGCCGGCGAGATCGTCTTCAGCGCCGCGATCTGCTCACCCGTCACCGGGCTGCGCACGATCAGGTCGCCGCCGACAAGCGCCTCCTTGGCCACGCCCAGTTTCGCCAGAAGCTCGGCCGTTTCCTTCGCTATCGTCATTTTTGTTCCTTTCAGATCCCGCCGCTCGTGTGGCGTGGGTCAACGTCTTGCGCCATGCCTTCCCGCGCCGTTGCGGCTGGAAGGGGCTATCATGGCGTGCCATTACCTGTTTCAGGCGAAAATCGCCACCCCGGCATGGTCCAAGCCCAGGCTGCACGATTGAGCCAGACGACCCTTGGAGCAGAACTGGCAGAGGGCGCTTAGTTTGCCTTTTTCGTCGGCCCGCGCACGGCGCCGTCCTTGATCAGACGGTCGATATGCATGCGGATATGGGCTGCTTCCGCCGCCGTGTTGGCAAGCGCAATGGCGCGGTCGAAGGCAATGCGTGCCTCCTCGCCCCGGTCGAGTTGCATCAAGAGCCCGCCCTTGAGGCCGAAGAAATGGAAATAGCCGGATAGTCTCTGCTCGAGCGGCTCGATCATCGCCAGCGCCGCTTCCGGTCCGCGCACCTTGGCCACCGCGACCGCACGGTTGAGTGTGATGACCGGCGACGGCTGCATCTGTTCGAGCAGGCCGTAGAGCAGGTCGATCTCCACCCAATCCGTGTCCTCGGCCTTCTCGGCCCGCGCGTGGAGCGCCGCGATCGCCGCCTGCACCTGGTAAGGGCCGGGCTTGCGGTGGCGCAGGGCCTTGTCGACCAGCGCCAGCCCTTCGTCGATCATCTTGCGGCTCCACAGGCTTCGATCCTGGTCCTCGAGCAGCACGATCTCGCCATCATCGTCGAAACGAGCCGGTGCGCGTGCGTGCTGCAGCAAAAGCAATGCCGTCAGCCCCATGATCTCCGGCTCGGCCTGGAACAATCTGAGCAGCAGCCGCGCCAGCCGGATCGCTTCCTCGCACAGAGGCGCGCGGGCCGGCGCCTCGCCGCTGTTGGTCGAATAGCCCTCGTTGAAGATCAGATAGACCATGGACGCGACCGCCGCGAGCCGCTCGGAGCGCTCGACCGCGCCTGGCGTCTCGAACGGCACGCCTGCGTCCGCGATGCGCGCCTTGGCGCGCGTGATGCGCTGCTCCATCGCGCTCTCGCCGACCAGGAAGGCGCGCGCGATCTGCTTGACGGTGAGGCCGGAGACGACGCGCAGCGCCACTGCGATCTGCTGTGTTGCGGGCAAATCAGGGTGACAGCAGATGAACAGCAGCCGCAGGATGTCGTCGCGGTAATGCGCGCCGTCCAGCCGCTCCGCGATGTCGCTCTCGGCGTCTTCCAGATCGGATATCTGGTCTTCCTCCGGCATCGGCGCTTGCTTGGCGCGCTTGCGCACCGCGTCGATGCCGCTGTTGCGGCCGACGAAGATCAGCCAGGCCGCCGGATCGCGTGGCGGCCCGTTCTGCGGCCAGTTCTTCAGCGCCTTGAGGCAAGCGTCCTGGAAAGCTTCCTCCGCCGTGTCGAGATCGCGGAAATAGCGCAGCAGTGCGCCCATCGCTTGTGGGCGGGCAGCGCTGATCGCGGAGCTTATCCAGGCAAGTTCGGTCATGCTGGAACCCTGGTTGGATGGAACACCGATACCGGCCGGATCTCATAGGAACCGCCGCTCGGGTTGACCTCGGAAAGCTCGCGGGCGAATTCGACGGCCTCGTCGAGGTCAGCGCAATCGAGCGTATAGAAGCCGAGGAACTGTTCCTTGGTTTCGGCGAACGGCCCGTCGATGACCAGCGATTCGCCTTTCACTTTCCGCAGCGTCGTTGCCGCGGTCGTCGGCAAAAGCCGCGCCACGGGCCCGAGCCGGCCGGCGTTGGCATACTTCTCCTGAACGCCGAGCAGGTCGGCCATGACCTTGTCGTCCTGTTCCTTGCTCCAGGAGCAGACGACATCTTCGGAGGCGTAGCAGAGGATGGCATAGAGCATGGAGGGTCCTTTCTGTAGCAAAGGACGAAACAGTAGGGCCGATCCCGACATGGCGTCGATAAAAAAATCGAGACGCCGCGATTCAGCGGCCGCTGATTGCCACCGATCGACTCTCCTGCGTCTTCAACCATCTCAGCACAAGCGCTTCCTCCTCATCGAGACCGTCTATGGATCGCTTGCGCTTGTTGGCTTCCGCCATTTCGGTAAGCAGCCGTCCTTCGCTCCAGGCCTCGAAGACCTGCGGGTGGATATAGCATTTGCGGCAGACCGCGCGCGTATTGCCCAGCCGTTCGGCCACTTTGTCGATGATGTTGTTCATCACCCGCTTTCGCTGTGCCTGGCTTTCAGGCAGTTCCGTCTGTGCAAACAGCGACGCGGCGTGGATGGTGCCGCCCCATGTGCGGAAATGCTTCGAGCTGAACGCGTCGCCGGCGGCGTCCCGGATGTAGCGGTTGACATCGTCGGAGCGGACCGGGCGTCTGTCGTCCCCCTCGTCGAGATACTGGAACAGTTTCTGGCCCGGCAGGTCCTGCGCGCCCCGAACGATCCCGGCGATGCGGCGGTCCACCAGCTTCAATCTCCATTCCTTGCCGGACTTTCCCTTGAAGGCGAAGCGCAGGCTCGACCCCTTGATGTCGACATGCCGATCGCGCAACGTCGTCAGGCCGAAGCTCTTGTTATCGCGTGCATAGGCCGCGTTGCCGACGCGGATCATCGTGTTGTCGAGCAGCCAGACCACCGCGGCGACGACGCGTTCGAGCGGCAGGCCGGGACGGCGCAAGTCGCTGTCGATTCTGCGCCGAAGGTCCGGCAGGCTTTCGGCGAAAGCGACGAGGCTCGAATATTTGACACCGTCGCGCTCCTCGGCCCATTGCGGGTGATAGCGATACTGCTTGCGCCCTCGCTGATCCCTCCCGGTCGCCTGGATATGCCCATTCGGATCGGGCGAAATCCAGACATCGGTCCAGGCCGGCGGAATGACGATGGCCGCGATCCGCGCCCTGTCGGCATCGGAGACCGCTCTCCGGTCCGGTCCCTTGTAGGCAAAGCCCTTGCCAGCCTTCAGCCGGCGGATGCCGGGCTCGGCATCGCTGACATAGGTGAGCGCGGTATCCCGGGCGGAAATCTGTGGTCGATTCTTGGGTACGCTATCACCGTCAGCCAATCGGCTACGCGACGATCCGGTTCTCTGCAGCATGACGGCTCCACGCAAAATGTCCGTAGATAAGTTGCGGGCAGACTGCTGGTTCCACACCCCGTCTGGAAAGCAGGATCCGGTGGCGTCGGCGAGGCAATGCGCTGCATCTGTGTCGGCGGAAAGGACAGCCGGCGGCGCGCGCCTTTTTTACGCCTTTTCGAGCACCACCGGGATGACGTCGACAGCCTGCTCCCCGACCTGTCCGCCGGTCGTCTTCAGCACGCCGACGATGGGCGCCACATCCGAATAGTCGCGCCCGTAACCGACGGTGATATGGTCGTTGGAAGCCCGCATGCCGTTGGTCGGATCGAACTCCTGCCAGCCGGCATCACGCCCGCACCAGACCTTGACCCAGGCATGCATGGCATCCGCACCTTCCAGCCGCGGCTTGCCCTTGGGCGGAATGGTGCGCAGGAAGCCGCTGACATAGCCGGCCGGAATGCCGAGTCCGCGCAGCCCGGCGATCATGATGTGCGAGAAATCCTGGCAGACGCCCCGCTTCAGCCGAAAGGCATCGCTGGCCAGGGTCCGCACCGTGGTCGCTTCGCCGTCATAGGTGAAATCATGGTGGATGCGCTTGCAGAGGCTCATCGCCGTGCCGGCGGTCGAGCCACCGATGCTGTCTTGCGCATAGGCGGTGATCGCCGCATCCATGCCGGCGTGACCGCTTGCCACCAGGAAGTGATGCGGCGACGCCGGCGCCAGCGACCGCACGGCCGCCAGCTCCTGCCTGAGTCGGCCGATATCGGGCGACACGTCGAGCCCAGGCTCGGGCCGCGACACCGAAACGCGCGCGCTCATCCTTATGTCGAGCGCTTCATGCGCGTCGCGAAACGCGATCGAGGTGACGTTGTTGCCGAAAAAATCGGTAAAGTCGGATCGTTCATTGGGTGCCGGTTCAAAGGACAGCGAAGCGGCGATGACGCGCTGCACGCCGCCAATGGTCGGCGGCAGCACCCGCACCTGATGCCGGCCGCCGCCGGCAGCGGCCGCGTAGTCGTAATGGAGCAGAAGCCGGATGTCGTACAGCATGGCCATTGCTTTCTAGCCGAAATAGGCTCTGGCGAGGCTGTTGTAGAGGCCGCCGATTTCGCTGGCGAGTTCGTTCAGCGCCTTCGTCGTCATGTCAGCCGGCTCCTTGATGGCGATGGCGGTATTGAGCTGCAGGATCTCCTTGGCCGCCGCCGACATGTGCCCCTCGCCTCCGGTCGCCGGCAGCAGCCCTATCTCGGCCTTAAGCCTTTCCAGCTGGAACAGGATGGAGCGTGGATTGAGCGGATCGAGCGCCAGGAGATCGATTACCGTGCGCCGGCCGGCTTGCACCGGATATTGCCGGCGATGGGTCATGACGCTGTCGCCGATCTCCAGCATCATGTCCAGCGCGCCATCCGGCGCCTCGCTGCCGGTCAGTCGGGCCAGCGTGCCGGCGATCTGGATGCCACGCTCCAGCCGCCGGCCGATCTCAAGGAAGCGCCAGCCGGCGAAACGGTACATGTTCTCGTGCAGCAGGCCGGAGAATCCGGCAAGCTTGCGCAGAATGACGGTCATGGCCCGCGTCGCGTCGTCGCCGGGCGCCACGGTGGTGGCGAACCGATGGATCGTCTTCGACAAATCCTTGAGCGCCAGCCAGCCATCCGGCGAGAAACGATCGCGGATCTGGCCGGCGCTGTAGACGGCGCTGTCGAGCATGCCGATCAATCCTGATGGGATCGCCGTTTCGACATCGATGCCGAACGGCTCGAGATAGTCCCTGATATCTGCCAGCAGAGGCATGTCGGGATCGGACGTTTCGGCGAGCCGCACATGATAGGCGCGCAGGATGCGCACGGTGTCTTCCGAGCGTTCGATGTAGCGACCGAGCCAGGTCAGGTTTTCCGCCGCGCGGCTGGGCAGGCTACCCGGCCTGGTGCGGTTGAAGCTGTCGCCCTCCTGCGGCAGCAGCGTCTCGCGCTCGACCGGTCTGTCGCTGACCACCCAGACGTCAGCCGCCTGGCCGCCGCGCTGCATGGCGATCGCCGTCGGGTCGAGCGACAGGCCGACGCGGGCGAAACCGCCCGGCATCACCGTCCACCCCTCGGGCGTGCGCGCCAGATAGACGCGCAAGCTCGCCGGCCGGGGTTCCAGCCAGCCGCCGACATAGACGGGTGTCGTCGAAAGCGTCACCGCTTCCTGGCCGACGAAGGCCTCGCCATCACGCTCGATGCGCGCCACCAGTTCCGCCCGTTCCCCGACCGACAGCGCCGAGCCGAGCTTTGTCTGTCCATCATCCTCGAAGGCAAGTCTTGTCGACAGCGCCGGACCGACCACCATGCGGTCGATATTGGCGAGGACATGGGCGCGCTCCGTCGCCTGCCCGCACCACCATGTCGCCACGCTGGGCAAAAGCAGCTCCTCGCCCCACAATTCGCGCGCGATCTTGGGCAGGAAGGCAAGCAGCGCACGCGTCTCCATCAGGCCCGATCCCAGCGCATTGACGGTGGACACCGTACCTTGCCGGATCGCTTCGACCAGGCCCGGCGTGCCGATCTGCGAATCCGGACGCAACTCGAGAGGATCGGCGAAGGCGGCATCGAGCCGCCGCCACAGTACGCTGATCGGCATCAGGCCCGACACGGTGCGCACCATGAGTCTGCCGCCGGAAACTGTCAGATCTTCGCCTTCGAGCAGCATGATGCCGAGGTAGCGGGCGATATAGGCGTGTTCATAGTAGGTTTCGTTGAGCGGCCCCGGCGTCAGGATGGCGACGCGGCCGTCGCTCTCCTTTGCCATTCCGATCAGCGCATCGCGGAAGCGACGAAAGAAGCCGGCGAGCCGGTGCACATGCATCTCGCCATAGATGTCGGACAAAGCGCGCGTGGTGGCGACACGATTCTCCAGCGCGAAGCCGGCGCCCGAAGGCGCCTGGGTGCGGTCGCCAAGCACCCACCAGCGGCCATCGGGCCCGCGGCCGAGCTCGAAGGCGCAGAAGTGCAGGAAATGCCCTCCGGCCGGCCTGGTGCCGACCACGGGCCGCAAATATTCAGGGCTCGCCGCGATCAGCCCTGCCGGCAGGATGCCTTTTTCGACCAGTCGGTTCTGTCCATGGATATCGGCGACTATTTCCTCGAGCAGGTCGGCGCGCTGCACCAGGCCGGCGCTGATCGCCTGCCACTCGCTGTCCTCGATGAGCACGGGAATATGCGCCAGCGGCCATTCGCGCTCGTTGGCGCCCGCCTTGTCATAGACGCGGTAGTAAACACCCGCATCGCGCAGATACTGGTCGGCGCGGGCGAAGCGCTGGCCGAGCTTTTCGGCCCCGAGTTCGTCCAGCGCTTCGACAAAATCCTTCCAGACCGGGCGGGGATTGCCCGACGCGTCGACCATCTCGTCGACGACGCCGTCAATCGGCTGGTAGTGCTCCAGCAGGCTATGGGCCTGCGGCTTGCCGCGTACCCTTTTGTGATTCCCCTTTGCCATGTCAGATCACAGTCTTGGCGGACGCCTGAGGTCAAGGGTCATCGGGAAATCTTCCCCCGGCTGTTCTTCACGCAACACATAGCCGGACGGGGTATGGCCGCGCGGTTCGAAGCGGGCGAGCCGCCGTGCCTCGGCCTCGTTGCCATTGACCGGGAAGGTGTCGTAGTTGCGCCCGCCGGGATGGGCGACATGGTAGACGCAGCCGCCGACCGCCCTGCCCGACCAGCGGTCGTAGATGTCGAACACCAGCGGCGTGTTGACCGGCAGTGCCGGATGCAGGCCCGAAGCCGGCTGCCAGGCCTTGAAGCGCACGCCCGCTACCGCGACCTCCCGGTTGTCGGTAGCCCTCATCGGCACGATGCGGCCGTTGCAGACGATCGCATGGCGCTCCGGATTGAGACCTTCGGTCTTGACCTGCAGCCGTTCGACCGAGGAATCGACGAAACGCACCGTGCCGCCGATCGCCCCCTGCTCGCCCATGACATGCCATGGCTCCAGCGCTTGCCTGAGCTCCAGCTTGATGCCCGCATGCTGGACTTCGCCGCAGAAAGGAAAGCGGAATTCGAGCTGGGCGTCGAACCATTCGGGCCGGAACTCGAAACCATTGAGCTTGAGGTCGTCGAGCACATCGAGAAAGTCCGCCCAGACATAGTGCGGCAGCATGAAGCGGTCATGCAGAGAAGTGCCCCAGCGCACGAAGCGTCCGTCGAGCGGGTTCTTCCAGGCGCGTGCGATGATGGCCCGCACCAGCAATTGCTGCGCCAGAGACATGCGCGCATTGGGTGGCATCTCGAATCCACGGAATTCGACAAGGCCAAGCCGACCGGTCGGTCCATCGGGCGAGAACAGCTTGTCGATGCAGATTTCCGAGCGATGCGTATTGCCGGTGACGTCGGTCAACAGATTGCGGAACAGGCGGTCAACCAGCCATGGCAAGGGTGCGGCCCCCTGGTCGGGATGCGGCACCTGCGCCATCGCGATCTCGAGCTCATAGAGCGAATCGTGCCGCGCCTCGTCGAAGCGCGGCGCCTGGCTGGTCGGGCCGATGAACAGGCCGGAGAACAGATAGGACAGCGAGGGACGCCGTTGCCATTGCAGCACCAGGCTCTTCAGCAGGTCGGGCCGGCGCAGGAACGGACTGTCGTTGGGTGTCGCGCCACCGACCACCACATGGTTGCCGCCGCCGGTACCGGTGTGGCGGCCATCGATCATGAACTTGTCGGCGCCAAGCCGTGTCTGCCGCGCCTCGTCATAGATCGCCGTCGTCGTCGCCACGCAATCCTGCCAATTCGAGGCGGGATGGATGTTGACCTCGATGACGCCGGGGTCGGGTGCCACGCGGATAACGTTGAGGCGCGGATCCTGCGGCGGGCCGTAGCCCTCGATGTGCACGGGAAGGCCAATCGCCTTTGCCGCGTTCTCGGCAGCCGCGACGAGTTCGAGATAATCCTCGAGCGCCTCGACCGGCGGCATGAAAACGCACAGCCTTCCGTCACGCGGTTCGACCGAAAGTGCCGTGCGCACCGCGCCGCCGATCTCGGTGATCTCCTGCTCGACCCGCTCCTGCTGGCCGGTTGCCGCGGTGAACGACGCCGCCTGCTGGCGGCGTGCCATTTCGTCGGCGCCTTCCAGTTCGGCCGGAGCCGTCGCAGGCAAGATTGCTTCCCGCACGGGCAGCGGGCCCCGCGGCAGCGACGGATCGACAGGCACGATGTAGGGGAACTGCCCCGGCGGCACATAGGGCAGCGTTCCCAGCGGCAAGCGGTAGCCGACCGGGGAATCGCCCGGCACCAGGAACAGCCGGCCGCGCCGCGTCTTCCATTTTTCCGAGCGCCAGCGCGGATCGGACGCCTGGCTGTTCCAGCGCTGCACCGGCAGCACATAGCCGGATGGCTTGGTCAGCCCGCGCTCGAAGACGCGCGCCATGCGGCTGCGTTCCTCCGGGTCTTCCAGCTTGGAGTTGGACGGGTCGACATTCTCGGGCAGCTTGCCTTCCTTGAGCAGCCATTCGGCCGGATCCTCATAGGCTTCACTGACCATGGACGTGTCGATGCCGAGCTCGCCGGCGATCGCCGTCAGCAGGCTTTCAGCCTGTTTCGGCCCGACATCAGCCGAGCTTTTTTCCGGCGCGATCAGCGACGGATCGCTCCACACCGGCTCGCCGTCGGCGCGCCAAAAGAGCGAGAAGGTCCAGCGCGGCAGGCTTTCACCGGGATACCATTTGCCCTGGCCGTAATGCAGAAAGCCGCCGGGCGCGAAGCGCTCGCGCAGGCGGCGGATCAGCGCGTCGGCCTTTTCACGCTTGCTCGGCCCGACGGCGGCGGTGTTCCACTCGGCGGCCTCGAAATCGTCGATCGACACGAAGGTCGGTTCGCCGCCCATCGTCAGCCGCACATCCCCGGCCGCGAGCGCGGCATCGACCTTGTTGCCGAGCGCGTCGAGCGCCTGCCAGCTCTCATCCGAGAACGGCTTGGTGATGCGCGGATGCTCGGCGATGCGATCGACCCGCATGTCGAAGCCGAACTCGACATTGGCAAAGCTCGCCATGCCCGAAATGGGTGCCGCATTGCGGAAATGCGGCGTGGCGGCCAGCGGAACATGGCTCTCGCCGGTGAGCAGGCCGGAAGTCGGGTCGAAACCGATCCAGCCGGCACCGGGAAGATAGACCTCGCACCAGGCATGCAGGTCGGTGAAATCGACTGATGTACCGGCCGGCCCATCCAGCGCGACAAGGTCGGGCTTGAGCTGGATGAGATAGCCCGAGACGAAACGCGCGGCGACGCCGAGATTGCGCAGGATCTGCACCAGAAGCCAGCTCGAATCCCGGCAGGAGCCCTTGGCCGCCGCCAGCGTTTCCTCCGGTGAGAAGACGCCGGTCTCCATGCGCACGATATAGGCGATCTCGCGCTGCAGACGCGCATTGAGGTCGACGAGGAAATTGACCGTGTTCGGCGCGCTGCGGTCGACGGTTTCCAGGAAAGCCGAGAGAAGCGGCCCCGCCGGCTCCGGTGCCCGGTAGATGGCCAGATCATCCCTGATTTCCTCGGGATAATCGAACGGGAATGCCTCCGCCGACGGTTCGACGAAGAAGTCGAACGGATTGTAGACCGTCATGTCGGCGACGAGGTCGACCTCGATCTTCAGCTCCGTCACCGGCTCGGGAAAGACAAAACGGGCGAGGAAGTTGCCGTAGGGATCTTGCTGCAGATTGACGAAGTGGTTCGCCGGCTCGACCTTGAGCGAATGGCTCAACACCTTGGTGCGGGAATGCGGTGCCGGCTGAAGCCTGATCACCTGGGGACCCAGAACCACCGGCCGGTCGTATTTGTAGTGGGTCAGATGGTAGACGGCTGCCAGAATTGCCATGGGGCCCCGGAATTCAGCGTTTCAAACGATTTCGCTGAACCCTGACACATCCGGCCGCCATTCTCCAAGCGGATGTTGCGGTGCACCTAAATTAAACGGCTATTGAACGGACAATGTCGCCTGGCAGGCCTTGGCTACATCGCTTCGCCCTGCCTCGAATGAGACGCCACCCGAACCTAGACGACCAGTACGTCGACGAATTGTCCAAATTTGCGCATTCTCTCAAGATTGACTGCAAGCCAGGCGTTCTTGAGATGCTCTGCCGCGCGGTCACCGATTTCCGGCGTCAGACCCGGCGGGGATTTAGGAAAAGCCGCGAAGTGGGCGCTGCAAGGGTGGAAAAGAAGGTAGTACTCAAGCTCTTGAGGCCTCCCTCCAGCATGCAACGGCATTCCGTCCAGAGGAACTGGGTTCATCCTCTCGATTCTCACAGGAAGCGATAGCCCGGCAATCCCGACGTTCATTTTGTAGATGTCCGGATCTTCACGGTTTACGCTCGGGATCTGAATCCGGACATCCGGTTCGTTATCCACGGTGACGATGTAGGCGCCGGGCCACCGTTCATGGTCATCAACCTTATAGCGCGAGAGCGGCCGGCTCGCGGTTCGCTCCGGCGTGAAGGTATTGACGAAATCCAGGATCGTATCCTGGACTGCCACCAGTTCAGGCATTGGCTGTCGCCAGTTCCAGTGCAGTTCGCCAACAACCGGCACGGCGAACTTCCGATAGTATCGTCCATCGACCTCCACCTCCTCGACACTGCGCCTCAGCAGGTCCTGCATTGGTTTCTCGATCAATGCCTGGATATTTTCGAGGTCCGAATTTGACAGCTCCTCGACCTCGGCCCGGAACGGATCGGTGTGGTTGATCCGTTGGACGGTGATATGCGAGCAATAGGCTGCGGGGGTGTCGCTGTGGAGGGGCTGCGCGGAGCTTGGAAGCAGTGCGAATTCCTTAAGCCAGCGAGCAATCGCGATATGCCAGGGATGCGCCGCACGGACCTCGCTGTGGAGGGGGCGGTTGGGGCTTGGATCCCCCAATTCCTCAAGCCAGCGGGTAATGGAGATTTTAACACCGTCCGAGCCGCCGAAAAACAGCCCGGCCTCCCATACATACATATGCCGAACGGACCCGGAGTTCAGCCGGAACGTCCAGCTATGCCCGGTGTACACGGAAAAGCGGCAGCCTTCTTCGTGGGAGCCCCAAGTGCCTCCAACGAAGCTGAATTCACGTCGGTACCGATCCATCTGCACCAGACGCTTGCCGCGAAAGCGCTTGAGCCCCTCGCGGATGCAATCGGCGCTACTGCGCAACGGCATTACCTTCTCCAACGCAATTGAAGAGGCAACACGTCTATCCAGAAATCCTGTACGATCTGTTTAGCGAAGCGGCCCGGATCCAGGATCGCCCTGCCTTAAAAGAATGCTTGTATCCCGGTCTGCGCCCGTCCCAGGATCAGCGCGTGCACGTCATGCGTGCCTTCATAGGTGTTGACGGTCTCCAAATTCTGCGCGTGGCGCATGACGTGGTAGCCGATCTGGATGCCGTTGCCGCCATGCATGTCGCGGGCCTGGCGGGCGATGTCGAGCGCCTTGCCGCAATTGTTGCGCTTGACGATCGAGATCATTTCCGGCGCCATTTTGCCTTCATCGAGCAGGCGCCCGACGCGTAACGAAGCCTGCAGCCCCAAAGCGATCTCGGTCTGCATATCGGCGAGCTTCTTCTGGTAGAGTTGCGTGCCGGCCAGCGGCTTGCCGAACTGCTTGCGGTCCAGCCCATACTGGCGAGCGCGATGCCAGCAATCTTCCGCCGCGCCCATCGAGCCCCATGAGATGCCGTAGCGGGCCCGGTTGAGGCAACCGAAGGGTCCGCCGAGCCCCTTGGCATTGGGCAGCAGTGCGTCCTCGCCGACCTCGACACCTTCCATCACTACTTCACCGGTGATCGACGCCCGCAGCGACAGCTTGCCGCCGATCTTCGGCGCCGACAGCCCCTTCATGCCTTTTTCCAGCACGAAACCGCGGATCTCGTCCTTGCCGTTCTCGCCCTTCAACTTCGCCCAGACGACGAACACGTCGGCGACCGGCGCGTTGGAAATCCACATCTTGGAGCCGGTCAGCTTGTAGCCGCTGGCGGTCTTTTCCGCGCGCGTCTTCATGCCGCCGGGGTCGGAGCCAGCATCCGGTTCGGTCAGACCGAAACAGCCGATCCATTCGCCGCTGGCGAGCTTCGGCAGGTACTTCCTGCGCTGCTCATCCGAGCCATAGGCGTAGATTGGATACATCACCAGCGATGACTGCACCGACATCATCGAGCGATAGCCGGAATCGACGCGTTCGACTTCCCGCGCCACCAGCCCGTAGGTGACATAGTTGGCGCCGAGGCCACCGAACTCCTCCGGGATGTTGATACCGAGCAGGCCAGCCTCGCCCATCTCGCGGAAGATCGCCGTATCGAAAGTCTCGTTGAGATACGCCTCCTCGATGCGCGGCGCGAGCTTGTCGGCGGCAAAGGCCGCCGCGCCGTCGCGCACCATGCGTTCGTCTTCCGAAAGCTGGTCCTCGATCAGGAACGGGTCTTCCCAGACGAATGCATTCTTGTCGGCGGCCATGGCTTGATCCTCAGAAGGGTGAAGCCCGGCTTATCGGCCCGTGGCCCGAAAAAATCAAACGAAATTGCTTCACCGATCAATGAGCGTTAGGAATGGATCATGAGTGTCCAGCGTCGCCTTTTGCCCAACATCAGCGCCCTTGCCGCCTTCGAGGCGGTGGCTCGGCTTGGCAGTTTCACCGCCGCCGCCCAGGAGCTGGATTTGACCCAGGGCGCCGTCAGCCGTCAGATCAGCTTGCTGGAAGATCAGTTCGGCCGCCGGCTGTTCGAACGCGACAGCCGAAACGTCCGCCTGTCGACGGCAGGCGAAATCTACGCCGAGGCAGTACGTTCGGCGCTTGGCCAATTGCGCGACGCAGCGCTTGGATTGATGAGCAATCGGCATAGCGGCATCCTGAACCTGGCCATATTGCCGACCTTCGGCACGCGCTGGCTGATGCCGATGATCCCCAATTTCGTCGAAAGCAATCCCGACATCACCATCAACTTCGTCACCCGCGTCGGCCGGTTCGACTTCGCCAGGGAGAGGCTGGATGCAGCCATCCACTACGGCCTGCCGGACTGGCCGGACGCCGATTCGACACTGCTGGTGCGTGAGACGGTGGCACCGGTGGTGTCGCCCGAGTTCCTCGCCGGCCGCGCCATCGCCACGCCGGCCGACATCGGTCGTTTGCCGCTGCTGCACATGACGACGCGCCCCGGCGCCTGGACGGAATGGTTCGAGCATCAGGGGCTGAGCGCGCCGACCGGGCCGGGCATGCAGTTCGAGCAGTTCGGCACCGCCGCCCAGGCTTGCATGGCGGGGCTCGGCGTGGCGCTCTTGCCGCTGCTCCTCATCGCTGGCGAATTACAGCGCGGCCAGCTTGTGCCAGCACCCGGCCAGCCGATGCAAAGCCGCAGCGCCTATTACCTCGTCATTCCCCACGACAAGCGCGGCTATCCACCGGTTGCCAGCTTTCGAGACTGGCTGCTGGGCCAGCTTGAGAAGGAGCCGGCTGTTCTGGCGTGGTAGCTATTTCCGCTTCAGTGCGTCCGCCAGCGCGGCGCCGAACGCACCTTGCTGTGCCGGCCGCTCGGGCTGGCGCTGCGGCGCCGGCGAGCGTGGCGCCGGCCTGCCGCCGCCATTGTCGCGCGGCCCGCTCCTCGGCGCGCCGCCCTCGCCGCCATCCTTGCGCATGGAGAGCGCGATGCGCTTGCGCTTGATGTCGACATCGACGACGCGCACCTTCACCACGTCGCCGGCCTTGACCACCTCGTGCGCGTCCTTGATGAAACGGTCAGCCAGTTGCGAGACATGCACCAGCCCGTCCTGGTGGACGCCGATATCGACGAAGGCGCCAAACGCCGCCACATTGGTGACGGTGCCTTCCAGCAGCATGCCGGGCTTCAAATCCTTGATGTCGTCGATGCCATCGGCGAAGGTAGCCGTCTTGAAGCCGGGGCGCGGGTCGCGGCCGGGCTTTTCCAGCTCCGCCAGGATATCGCGCACCGTCGGCAGGCCGAAACGCTGGTCGACGAAGACGCGCGGGTCGAGCGCCTTCAGCGCGGCGCTGTCGCCCATCAGCGAACGCACATCGCGGCCGCAGGCGGCGACGATCTTCTTGGCCACCCCATAGGCTTCCGGATGCACCGACGAGGCATCGAGCGGCTCACTGCCATTGGCAATGCGCAGGAAGCCGGCGGACTGTTCGAACGCGCGCGGCCCAAGCCGCGCCACCTTCAGCAGGTCCTTGCGGCTGGCGAACGGGCCGGTCGCATCGCGATGCGCGACGATCGCCTCGGCAAGCGACGCCCCGAGGCCCGAAACGCGGGCCAGCAACGGTGCCGAGGCGGTATTCAGGTCGACGCCGACCGCGTTGACGGCGTCCTCGACGACAGCTTCCAGCGAGCGGCCGAGCCGGTACTGGTCGACATCGTGCTGATACTGGCCGACACCGATGGATTTCGGCTCGATCTTGACCAATTCGGCCAGCGGATCCTGCAGGCGCCGCGCGATCGACACCGCGCCGCGCAGCGACACGTCGAGGCCGGGAAATTCGGCCGCCGCCGTCGCCGAGGCCGAATAGACCGAGGCACCCGCCTCGCTGACGATAACCTTGAGCGGCTTCGGGCCTGAACCCGCTGGCATGTCCGACAGCATGTCCGCAACCAGCTTCTCCGTTTCGCGGCTACCGGTGCCGTTGCCGATTGAGATCAGCTCGACCTTGTGCTGGCGGATCAGCGCGGCAAGCTCGGCCTGCGTGCCGCGCACATCGTTCCGCGGCGGGAACGGATAGACCGTCGTCGTCGCCAGCAGCTTGCCAGTGCCGTCGACCACCGCAACCTTGACGCCGGTGCGGATGCCGGGATCGAGCCCCATCGTCGGCCGCGAGCCGGCGGGAGCCGCCAGCAGCAAATCCTTCAGGTTGCGGGCAAAGACATGGATCGCCTCTTCCTCGGCCCGCTCGCGCAGGTCGCGCATCAGATCGAGCGTCAGGTGCAACGACAGTTTTATCCGCCAGGTCCAGCCGGCGACCTCCATAAGCCAGCGGTCGCCCGGCAGGCTGGCGCCGATGGCGTAGGCATTGGCGATCATCCGCTCGACCGGCTTCACCGGTGAGGCATCGTCGGCATCGACCTCGATATCGAGCGACAGCACCTCTTCATTGCGGCCGCGCAGCATGGCCAGCGCGCGGTGGCTTGGCGCCGTGGACCAACGCTCGACATGGTCGAAATAGTCCGAGAATTTTGCGCCGGCCTCCTGCTTGCCGTCGACCACCCTGGCGCGCAGGAAGGCGCGCTCCTTCATGTAGCCGCGCAGCTTGCCGACCAGATCGGCATTTTCGGAGAACTGCTCCGACAGGATGTCGCGCGCGCCATCGAGCGCGGCCTTGGCATCGGCCACCTCTTCGGTGACATAGGCGAGCGCGACTTCCGCGGGCACCAATGAGCGGTCGTTGAGAATGGCTTCGGCAAGCGGCCCCAGCCCGCGCTCCCTGGCGATCTCGGCCTTGGTGCGGCGCTTCGGCTTGTAGGGTAGGTAGATGTCCTCGAGCTCCGCCTTGGTGGCCACCGCCCCGATCTTCGCTTCGAGGTCTGGCGTAAGCTTGCCCTGCTCGCGGATCGAACCCAGGATGGTGTCGCGGCGGGCGTCGAGTTCGCGCAGATAGACGAGACGCTCGGCAAGGTCGCGCAGCTGCGTGTCGTCCAGCCCGCCGGTCACCTCCTTGCGGTAGCGTGCCACGAACGGCACCGTCGCCCCCTCATCGAGCAGTCCGATCGCCGCGGCCGCCTGTTCGGGCCGCGCCTTGATTTCGGCTGCGATGATGGCTGCGATGCGCTTGATGTCGGATGCCATGTCGTTCCCACTCTCGTCGAAAAGAGCGGCGACCATAGGCGCAGAGATCAGGTCCGCCAACCACCGCGTTTTCAACGGCGGCGGAGGTCCACAGGAAAGCGCGGACGATTGGATTGTCCGGGCTGGTCAGACCATGCGGCTCAGCACTTCGAAAAAGGCAACGATTTCGAGGTCCAGTGCATCGTCGACCGGCTCCGGCTGCGACGACATCTTGGCGATGACCACTTCGGTCCTGGGGTCGACGTAAAGCCACTGGCCATGGATGCCGATGCCGCAATAGGCGCCATTTTCCAAACCGGTCTGATACCATTTGTTGCGGTAACGGCCTTTCGGGAACAGCGGCAGCATGGCACCGCGCTGCCACGCTTCCGAGCTGCCGCCGGTGCTGGTGGTGTCGCGCACCCAGGCCTCGGGCACGATGCGGCGGCCATTGGCCGTGCCGCCTTGCCGCATCATCTCGCCGATGCGCGCCAGGTCACGCGGCGTCACCGAAATGCCGCCTGCGGTGCGTGCCGTGCCTTCCATGTCGACACCGACAGAGGCCTCGCTGATGGCGCCAAGCGGCAGCCACAGTTTCTCACGCATCAAGTCGCAGAAGCGCTGCCCTGAAGCGCGTTCCAGGAGAAGGCCGAGCAGGTCGGAATTGGGCGAACGGTAGCGGAAGGTCTGGCCATGCGGCTCGGCAAGCCGCTCGAGGGTCAGGATGAATTCGCGCAGGCTTTCGGTGCCGCCGCCGGGGTTCCACAGCGTCGCGCGGCGATAGCGGGCAAAGGCGCTTTCCGGATCGAGATAGGCCTCCTCGAAATCGAGGCTGACGCTCATGTCGAGCACATGCCGAACGCTTGCATCGCCATATGCCGAGCCCACAGCTTCCGGAATGTAATGCGTCACCGGCGCCTTGGGGTCGAACACCCCCTCGCCTTCCAGTATGCCGGCGATAATCGCGGTCACCGACTTGCTGACCGAGAAGATGATGTGGCGCGCGCCGAACTCCATATGCGGCGCGAACCAGTCGCCTATGATCTTGCCGCCTTTCATCACCGTCAATGCGTCGGTGCTGGAGCGAACGAGAAACTCGGCCACCGTCTCCGGCGCGCTCGCGACCGTGACCTTTTCCCCGAGCAAGCCGCCCAAGTCCCGCACAGGAGCCTCGATGACGCCCGGCGCCGCTGCCACGCGTGCCGTCGGCACCAGTTCGCCGAGGTTCTGGAATGACCACCGGTTGAACGGGGCTACGCGCCAGTTGGCGAGCAGCACCTCGTTACGGCCGAATCCGTATCGTGTCTTGAACGCGGTCTTGCCGGCCATCGCGTTTCCTACCAGTCCATTGTTCTTGAAGCTCAGCTAAGCGCCGCTGCGATGGCGTGCACGGCCTTCAGCGTTGCCACGGAATAGGCCATGTTGCTGAAATCCGGGTAGGTCGACAGCTTCACCACCACCATTCCTGTGTTCCAGTCGATATGGATCAACTGTCCAAACACGCCCCGGCACATCAGTGCGCGCGAGCTGGGATCCTCGATCCAGAACTGGTTGCGGTAGCTGCCCTCGGGCAGGCTGGCCGAGAAATCCGGACCATGCTTGCCAGTGCGCGTCGCCTCGATCCAGTCGGCCGGCACGATGCCGCCGCCATTGTCGAGGATCAGCTGGCCAAAGCGGGCGTAGTCGCGCAGCGTCGCGTTGAAGCCGCCATCGGCCAGCGCATAGCCGGCGCTGTCGACGGTGAAGCAGGCGCTTTCGTCGGCACCGAGCTTTTGCCAGAGTTCCTCGGAAACCAGCTGCGCCAGCCGCTTGCCCGTCACCCGTTCCATGATGAAGGCGAGCACGTCCGTCTCGATCGAGCGATATTCGAACGCAGCCCCATGCGGACGGACCGTGTCCTTCAAACCCAGGATCAGCTCGAACATGTGCGAGGGCCAGCGGAAATCCGGATTGCTGCCCGGCGGCAGCGGCTTCCAGCCAGTGGCGACATCGACCTGGCCGATGTCGGAATAGCGGTCGGTGTATTCCTCTGAGAACCGCACGCCGGTGGTCATATCAAGCACATGCTGGACGCTGGCGCCGGCCCAGCCGGTCGCGTTGAGTTCCGGCAGGTAGTCCGTCACCGGCTTCGCCGGATCGATCAGACCCCGCCCGGCCAATATGCCGAACACCGAGCCGGTGACGGACTTGGCCATCGACTGCGACAAATGCAGCGTGCGTTCGTCCATACCGTTGAAATAGCGCTCATAGGCTATCCTGCCGTCCTTGAGCACCAGGAAGCCGTCCGTATAGGTCTCGTCGAGCAAGCCGGCGAGTGTCGAAGGCCTGCCTTCGCTGTCCTCGACAGCCAGTCCATCGAGATCGACCTCGGCGCGTTCGAGACGGTGGCGGTGACCAGTGCCGCGCCATACTTCGGCGGTCGGCAGAATTTCCCTGATGTGCTGGAAAGCCCAGCGGTTCCAGGGCGGCCGGTCCCAGTCGAGCTTGGGCAGCGTCATCGCCGGCGGCGAGCCTTGCATGATCGGCGGCCGCGGCTCGGAATTGCGATAGGAAGTCATCGATTCTCCCAGTGTACTCAATGCGCAAGAAAGGGAGGCCGAAGCCTCCCTTTCGCGGTATTTTCGAACGCCCTATTTGCGCAGGTTGGTCCAGATCTTGTTGTAGATCTCCACCACTTCCGGCGGGCATGGCGGTACGAATTCCGCGGCCGGCGCGCCTGCCGGCGGGTTGATCTCCGGCGAGTTGGCAAAGTCTGGCGACAGGAACTTGTGGCTGCCGGCAATGCCATTGTCATAGCCGGCGAACTCGGAGATCAGCGCCGCGTTTTCCGGAGCCATGATGAAATCCTGGAACAGCTTGGCGTTTTCGAGGTTTTTCGCGCCCTTCAGCACCGCCACATTGTCCATCCAGCCCTCGATGCCTTCCTTCGGATAGGCATATTTGATGGCCGGGATCTTCTGGCGCGAGCGATACGTCGCACCGTTCCACTGTTCGGTCACGATCACGTCGCCCGAGGTGATCTTGGTGATCGTGTCATAGCTGAAGGTCTTCCAGGATGGCTTCGCCGCCGTCAGGATGTCGTTGATCTTTTTCAGATTGGCCTTGTCGGCACCGCAGCGTGGCACGCCGGCATAGCGCTCGGCTGCGTGCATGACAGTGTTGACGTCGTCGAGCATGTTGATCTGGCCCTTCAACTCGGCGGGCGGGTCGAAGAGGATCGCCAGCGTGTTGATGTCGCCCTTGAACTTGTCCATGTTGACCGAGAATGTCGTGGTGCCGAACTGCCACGGCGCGGTGTAGTGGCGGCCCTTGTCCCAGTAGATGTCGACGAAGCGCGGGTCGATGTTCTTGCCGTTCGGCATTGCGTTGGGCTCGGTCTTTTCGAGCAGGCCCTCGTCGACCATGATCTTAACGGTGTAGTCCGACGGCACCACGATGTCGTAGCCGGAATTGCCGGCGCGCACCTTGGACAGCATGGTCTCGTTGGAATCATAGTCGTCCAGCGTCACCTTGACGTTGTACTGCTTCTCGAATTTTTCGATGAGTTTGGGGTTGGTGTAGTCGCCCCAATTGTAGATGTGCAGTTCGCCGTCGGCGAGCGCGGGCACTGCCCACAAAAGCACGGCCGTCGAAACGGCCGCCATCAGTTTTCTAGACATTTTATGTTCTCCTTGCCTTCCCATTGTTGTCGTGGAGCTCTCATTTGGCGCGTCGGCGCGCGATCAGGAACGATATCGAGACGAACAGGATCGACACCAGCAACAGGATGGTGGAGATGGCGTTGATCTCCGGTGTCATCGGTCGCCTGATCTGGTTCCAGATATACAGGGGCAGCGTCGTCTGGCCGGGGCCCGCGACAAGCTGCGTGATGGTGAAATCGTCGAACGAGACGATGAAGGCGAGCGCCCCGCCCGACATGATGCCCGGAACGAGCAAGGGCAGCGTCACGCGTTTGAAGGCGTTCCAGGGCGTCGCGTAAAGATCGGCGGCGGCGTATTCCAGCGTCAGGTCCATGTCTTCCAGCCGAGCCCTGATCGGCATGTAGGCAAAGGGGATGCAGAAGACGGTGTGGGCGAGGATCAGGTTGCCAATACCGAAATTCAGCCCGAAGGTGCCGGCGATGAGGGCGAAGAACGACAGCGTCGCCACCGCCGTTATGATCTCGGGGACCATCAGCGGCAGGTTGATGACCATGAAGGCGGCCGCCAGCCCTCGCCATGGCTTCACCCGCGTCATGCCGATCGCCGCCAGCGTGGCGCAGACGGTGGAGATTACCGTGGCGCTCACCGAGATGATCAGCGTGTTCCTCGCGGCGTTGTGGAATTCCTCATTGAGCAGCGCACTGCCGTACCAGCCGAGGGTGAGACCTTCCCAATGGGTGACGAGCGAGCCGCTGTTGAGCGAGAAGATCATCAGGATCAGGACCGGCACGTAGAGTACCAGCAGGCAGAGAATGGCGACCGAGCGGAAGCCCGGCTGATCCTTGATGTCGATGCTGCGGGGATCAGCCATGCTGCATCCTCCCCGACGTGTTGCGGACGTAAAAGTAGAGCGCCACCAGCACCGCGGCCATCAGGATCAGCGCCTGCGCGCAGCCGAGCGGCCAGTTCCTTCCGGAGCCGAACTGCTGCGCGATAAGGTCGCCGATCATCAGGTGGATGCCGCCGCCGAGGATCAGCGGCGTGACATAGGCGCCAAGGGCCGGGATGAAAACGAGCAGGCAGCCGGCTATGATGCCCGGCCGTGACAGCGGAATGATGACGCGCCACAGCACCTGACGGCGCGTTGCGTAGAGGTCGTAAGCCGCCTCGACGAGCCGGAAATCCAGTTTCTCCAAGCTGGAATAGAGCGGCAGCACCATGAACGGCAGAAAGGCATAGAGCAGGCCGAGCTGGATGGCGAAGTTGGTATAGAGCATGGTGATCGGCTTATCGATGATGCCCAATGCCAAAAGCGCGTTGTTGATCAGGCCCTCGTCGCGGATGATGAACATGATGGCGAGCGTGCGCACCAGCAGATTGGACCAGAACGGAATGGTGATCAGCAGCACCCACCAGTTCCGCTGCGCCGGCGGCCGCGTCGCCATGAAATAGGCGGTGGGAAAACCGAGCAGCAGGCAGATTATCGTCGTCACCACGGCGAACAGGAATGAGCGCAGATAGATGATCAGGAAATCCGGTGTGAACTGCAGCGTGTCGTCGAAAATATCGCGTTGGAACAGGAAGTTCAGATAGGCGTCGGTCGAGAACTGCCACTGGACGCCGCCATAGGGTGCGGCGACGAGGAACGAATAGACGCAGATGATGACCAGCGGCAGCACGCCGAAGATACCGATGATGATCAGCGCCGGTAACGAAAGCAGCCGGTTGCGACGTGCCGTGGCTTTTGCCGCCCCGGCCTCGAACAATGCGGCTTTGGGGAGCATCGCTGTCATCAGTCCCTCAGCACTTGCGCGGCGTCGTTGCCGATGGAAATGCCGACCTTGTCGCCCTGCTCGAATCCGCAGCCGGCGCTGCGGCTGTTCTGCTGGCGCACGGTGAAGGCTTCGCCGCTGTCGAGGCGGACCTGGATGTGCGTGTCGGTGCCGAAATACACAATGTTTTCGACCGAACCGGAAAGGTCGCCCTTGGCCGTGGTCAGCTTGGCATGTTCGGGCCGCACCACCACTGTCGCCTTGTCCTTCGGCTGGAAGCCTTCGGCGACCGTGGCGTCGATCGTCGCCCCCGATTTGAGCGTTGCGCGGGCCTTGCCGTTGCTGACGCCGGCAATGGCCGCAGTCAGGAAATTGGTCTCGCCGATGAAGTCGGCGACGAAGCGCTCCGCCGGCTTGTCGTAGATGTCCCAGGGCGTGCCGACCTGCAGGATCTTGCCCGACGACATCACCGCGATGCGGTCCGACATGGTCAGCGCTTCTTCCTGGTCGTGGGTGACGAAGATGAAGGTGATGCCGGTTTCGTGCTGCAGCCGCTTCAGCTCGATCTGCATCTCCTTGCGCAGCTTGTAGTCGAGCGCCGACAAGGGTTCGTCGAGCAGCAGCACCTTGGGCTGCGGTGCCAGTGCCCTGGCCAGCGCCACGCGCTGCTGCTGGCCGCCGGAGATCTGGCTGGTGCGGCGGCCGCTGAGCGCCTCCATCTTGACCAGCTTCAGCATCTGCGCGACGCGTGCCTTGATCTCGGCCTTCGGCTTGCCCAGCATTTCCAGGCCAAAGCCGATATTGTCGGCGACCGTCATGTGGGGGAACAGCGCATAGGACTGGAAAACGGTGTTGACCGGCCGCTTGAACGGCGGCAGCGGCGCGATGTCCTGGCCATGGAGCAGGATTTCGCCGGCGCTTGGGAAATCGAAGCCGGCTATCAGCCGTAAAAGCGTCGTCTTGCCGCAGCCGGAAGGCCCCAGCAGCGTGAAAAACTCATTTTCGCGGATTGAGACGGACACAGTGTCCAGCGCGGCGACTTGCGCCTCCCCCGTGCCGAAAACCTTGCGCACACGACGGACTTCGATCGCATTCTTACCCGGTTGTTCCGGCACGATTACCCCATTGAGAAAGCCTGCTCTTGGCGGCAGGTTTCGTTCCTGTTCGATTGTCATCACATGGCGGCCAGCTTGGCAACTGCGTAACTGAACCTGGATTCAGAAGGCAATTCCCATGCCACCGTCAGGCTTGGTATGTCACCTTGCCGCCGCAGATCGTCGTCACCGGCCGAACCGTATGCAGCGCTTCAGGCGCCGTCTTCTCGATATCGGCCGAGAGCACCACCAGATCGGCCAGATAGCCCGGCTTCAGGCGACCTTTGCGATTCTCGGCGAATTCGGCATAGGCACCCTCCACCGTATAGGCCGCAAGCGACTCCTGCAGCGAGAAACTCTGGTCGGGATCGCCTTCTGCCCATGGTTTGCGCAGCACTGCCGCTTGAATGCCCAGGATCGGATCGACGGGCGACACCGGCCAGTCCGAAGCGAACACGACGCGCGCGCCGGCCGTCTTCAGCGTCCGCCAGGCGTAGCTCAGCGGCCATTTCTTGCGCCCGATGCGTGACAGCGTCGGTTCGAGCGGAAAGTTCAGGGCGCCTGGCGGATGCGGCGGCTGCATCGATGCGATGACGTCGAGTTCGGCAAAGCGCGGCACGTCGGCCTCGGTGGTCACTTCGATGTGCTCGATGCGATGCCGGCTGTCGCGCTTGCCATTTGCCATCCGCGCCGCCTCGTAGCCGTCGAGCACGGCGCGCACGGCGCCGTCGCCGATCGAATGCACCGCGATTTGAAGGCCGCGACGATCAGCCTCCACCGCCACTTGCGCGAAATGCTCGGGCGAAAACAGCGGCTCGCCGACCCAGTCCGGACGATCCGCATAGGGCTCGACCATCACCGCCGTCCATGAATCGAGCACGCCGTCGTAGAACACCTTGACCATGCCCGACGACAGCCACTCCGATTTATAGGTCGAAGCCATCATCGATGCTTTTTCAAGCACGTCGAGACCCATGAAGTTCTTGAAGTGGAAAGGAATTTGCGTACGGCACAAGAGCCGCCCTTCCTGTTCGAGGCCGGCAAGCAGTTCAAGCTGGTAAAGGTTGCCGTCCATGTTCTGGATCGAGGTGATGCCATGGCGGGCGCACCATTCCAGCCCGCGATGCATCAGGTCGCGGTCGGCCACGAGTTCGTCGGCGGACGGATAAGGGTGCGGTTCCTCGCCCGCCAGCCCGAGCCGCGTCCGGTTCTGACCGTAGAACTCCAGGATGGGACCGAACGCCTCGCCTTCGCGCAATTCGCCCGACGCCAGTCCATCGGCGCCCATGACGATCTCGTTGCCCGGCCCCACTTGCTTGCCGTGCAGCAGGCCGGCCTCTTCCAGCGCCTTGGTGTTCGCCCACATGGTGTGATGGTCGGAGGCCGACATGGCGAAGGGACGGTCGGCAATGATGCGGTCGAGATGGTGGCGCGTAACCGGCTCGGGCAGGATCGCATAGCCGACGCCGGCGCCCACCAGCAATTTGGCATTCGGCCGTTTGGCGGCGTAGGCCTGGATCGAATCGCGCAAGGCATCGAAGCCATGCACCCCCGCCAGGTGCAGATTGTCGAGTTCCGCCGCGCCGCCGAAAAGATGCATATGCGCTTCGATGAAGCCCGGGATCACCGAACCGCCCTTGGCGTCGATGACCTTGGTACCCGATCCCTTGAACTCTTCGATGGCGGTGCTGCTGCCAATGGCGATGATGGCGCCGTCCTTGACGGCAACGGCCTCGGCGGCGGGATTGTCACCGTCCATGGTCAGCACACGGCCGTTGACGACAATCAGATCCGCACTATCACCCGCACCCGTGACCGACATCGCGACTCCGCGTTTTATGACGACTGACTGAGACCGGCAAAGCTCGCGTCCAACGACCTGCACACCACGGCGTGGCGCTATCGGACAACGAATGATGCCAGTGCGCTGTCTTCGAAATTCCCCTTGTTATCCCAAGAGACAGCGTGGATAAAGAATGCGACTGATTATTCGCGTTTGTCAACATGCCGGATTTAGAATGTATTGTGGACAGAAGCGCTTCGCTTGTGTTGGGACCAGGCGGGAACGAGGGCATCAAGCAGTGAAGCGCAGTCTCGACCGCAAAACCAGGATAGCGCTCGAGCCGCGCAAGCAGCCGCGGCAACAGCGGTCCAGCAAGGTCGTCGACAGGATTCTCGACGCGGCGCTGATCCTGACGCGGGAGCAAGGAACCAAGACGCCGACGACGCTCGCCATCGCGCAGCGCGCGGGGCTGTCGGTCGGTTCGATCTACCAGTACTTTCCCAACAAGGAAGCCATTCTTCTGGATCTCGCCCGGCGCTGGCTGTCATCCTTTCCCGAGGTGATCGCTAGGCGCATCAAGATCGCCCCGCCCACCAACCGCGAAGAGTTCCGGCGGGAAGTGCGCAAGCTCTTCATCGACACATCGAAGCTCTATCTCGAAAACGCCACCCTGATGCCGGTGATCGAGGCCATTTCAGGCAATGCGGACCTGCGGCCGATCCAGAACGAATATGACGACCAGATCATCGCCCTCTATGCCGCATGGCTGCAGCATGTGAACCCGGCACTCGAAGGCAAGATCGCCAGCCGGCTCGGGGTGGTGATGATGGAGGTCGGGCATGCCTGCCGGCTCGTGGGGCTGAAGAAGGACCGCAGGACATTCGACCTCATCGAGGACGATGTCGAAACCATGTGGCTTGCTCTGCTGAGCCCCTATCTCAATCTTGGCTGACCGGTTTCAACGCAATTCCGGAGGGAAAACCGCTTCACACCGTTCCTGGAATTGCCTTAGTTGCGCACTTTGAGAGGAATTTCATGAAGACTGTCTATTCGCCGCTTCACGCCGGTCATGCCGGCCAAATGGAACTGGTTACCTCAGCCATCGTGCCTGGCTTTGAAAAGCCCTCGCGCGCGGAGTTCATCAAGGCGCGGGTCGAAAGCGAGAAGCTCGGTCCGATCATAGCGCCGGTCGAGCACGACCTTGCCGCCGCCAAGCGCGTCCACAGGGCCGACTACATCGACTTCCTGCCGACCGTCTGGCCGCAATGGGTGGAATCCGGCTTCACGGGCTCGGCCATGCCCTTCACCTGGCCGACGCGCGGCCTGCGCGGCGACGTGCCGCCCAAGCGCATCGATGCCCTGCTCGGCTACTATTCCTTCGACGGCGGCGCCACCTTCGTCGAGGGCACCTGGACCGCGATCAAATCGTCCTTTGACGTGGCGCTGACCGCAGCCGGCCTGGTCAAGGACGGCGAGAGATCGGCCTTCGCGCTCTGCCGTCCGCCCGGCCACCATGCCGGCGCCGGCTTCATGGGCGGCTATTGCTACATCAACAACGCCGCGGTCGCCGCGCAATGGTTTCGTGACCAGGGTGCCAAACGGGTCTCGATCCTCGACGTCGATTATCACCACGGCAATGGCACGCAGGAGATATTCTATGATCGCGCCGACGTGCAGGTTCTCAACCTGCACGGTGATCCGATGGTCGAGTACCCCTTCTTCCTCGGCCATTCCGATGAGCGCGGCGCGGGCGCGGGCGAAGGTTTCAACATCAACTACCCCATGCCCTTCGGCACCGGTTGGGATGCCTGGAATGCCTCACTCGAGGATGCCTGCGCCAGGCTCGCCGCATACGCGCCTGACATCGTCGTCGTCTCGCTCGGCGTCGACACCTTCGAGAAGGACCCGATCAGCCAGTTCAAGCTGAAAAGCCCCGACTATCCGAAGATCGGCCGGCGCATCGCCAAACTCGGCCTGCCGACGCTGTTCGTCCAGGAAGGCGGCTATGCCGTCGAGGAGATCGGCATCAACGCCGTCGGCGTGCTGACCGGCTTCGAGGATCGGTAAGCCTGCCAGCAAATCCAGGCGAGCAAAGACAGACAGTAAAAGGGCGGCGTGGCCGCCCTTTTTGCAAGCTACGTTGCGATGCCGGTGCTCGGCGCGGCCATTGGCGCGGCTGCCCTGCGTGATCGTCCGAGATAATAGACCGCCGCCGCCGCGACGACGCCGACCGCCAGGATGGCCGCTGCCAGAACCGGCCGATACCAGAACCAGGCAATCGCGATTGTCGTGGCGCCGACCAGGATCGCCAGGAAGAAGGCGATGATGCCGGTTCCCATCCGCGCCATGCCGCCAAGGAACGGGATCACGTCGAGGATCACGCTGATCGGGCTGAGGAACAGCGCAAAACCGATGGTCAGCAATAAAAGGCCGGCAATGCGCAGCAGCCAGGTAATCAGCGTGTTGGCGCTGACCGCCTCGGCGAACATCTTGTCGGCCGGCACCGAGCCGGTGTCGACCATCAGCAGCGCATCGCCCGCCTGCGTCTGGTAGGGCTCGAATCGGCTGCCGGCCTGGCGCGCCACGATGCTGACCACGCCGAGCGGCGCCAACTCGTAGCCGATACGGTAGTCGCCTAGCGCGGGCGTCGTGTTGTCGCTGCCGAGATAGATCTTGCCATCGACGATGCTGAGCGGCCTCGTTCCGGTGTAGGCGGCCTTGATCGCGGCTGACTGGCTGGCCGACAACGAAAGACCCTTGTCGCCATCGATGCGATCCAGCACCGGCGTATCGAGATCGAAAGCGCCAAGCTTGCCCTGTGGAATCTGAAAGGCACGACTGTGGATCGCCATCGGCGGATTCTGATGGCCGTCGGGCTTCTTGAAGTCCGACGAGTCGATCTGGCTGTCGTCCCACACCTTCGAATAGCTGTAGGTCGTCTCCGTCTCCTCGCCGCCGCCAAGCTTCTTGGTGGTTTCCGATTTGGACTCTTCTTTCCACTGATACATCTCGACGCCGCGCGACAGGCGCAGCCCTTGCGCCGTGATGCCGAAATCCGGATCCGCCAAGCTGCTGTCCGCCGTCACTGGCCCGCTGACATGCACCAGTTTGCCTTCATTGGCGGCATCGGAACTATCAGCCTCCACCGAGACCACGGCACCAGAGCCCTCGGCCAGCGAGCGCGCCGTCTGCACCGCACGGCCTTCGTTCCAGAACAGCCCTATCACCATCAGCACGATCAACAGCAGGCCGAAGATAACCCCGCCGACCGCGCGCTTGATCCGCCCGAACCACGAGATTGAAGTAACTTCCCGAAATGAATCGCTCATTGTTTCCCCCGAAACCAACCTTGCCAAGACCCGAGTAGCGCCGCAGCGGACAACCGCATTCCGCGCTGCCGACCTTGCGCTCGACTGCCGGGGGTGCCCACCCCTTCGGCACGAGCGAAACTACCGCAACGGGCCGGACGCTGATATGGCCTACGCGCACAGTCCCGGTATTTTCGCCCCTTAATGGCTCCGAAAGCTCCCCTGAGTCGCAAGCGGAGTCCCCCAGATTCGATTTTGTCAAATCGCGTTTGATGTCGGATTCATCTGCGGGTAGATTAGACCCGAATCAGCCGGTCCTCGGGGGGCGCGGCGACCACCCAAAGTCTCACGTTCCGGGCTTCTCCGGCGCCAGACGCGGATGTCTTCGCGTTCCCTGAATGGATTCCGTCTGGTTGGGCGCGGCCCCGCGCCTCGTGTGTGTCTCGTAAAAGTAATGCGTTTTCGGGTTCGGCGGCTGGCTCTCCAGCAACCGGACATCAGCATCGATTCCGGCCAAAAGCAGCAGATGAGCAGTCCCGCCGCGCCTCTTCAATCCGACACATTGGGCTCGCGCCTGACGTCGCGCGGTGATCTCACCAGCTTCTTCATGGAGCTGACCGCCGAGATCGGCGCCGACAGCTACATGCTGGTCGCCATCGTCCATGACCAGGACCGCAACGATGCGCGTATCGTCTCCTCGAACTGGATCTTCGACGCCATCGAGCTGATCGGCAAGCGGCTGATCGCCGGTCTTGCCCAGGGACCCCTCACCGCCGCACCCGGTATCCGTCCGACACCGCTGGTGGCGGCCCAGGCGCCGGATGCCGACGGGCTGGTCTCGGGTGAAGAGGCCCGGCTGCTCGACGTTCTCGGCCATGCCGAGATCTATTCACTGCGGCTGAATGTCGGCCGTCAGCGCCTGTTCGCCTTGTTCTCGGCGGCGGCCGCCGGCCGGATCGACCAGCCGGCGCTGATGAAGGCGCAACTGAAATGCTGCTACGCGCTCTCGCACATTCCGCAGTTGATCGCCGCCGCGGCCATGCAGGATCCGCTGTCGGACCGTGAGCGCGAATGCCTGTTCTGGGTCTCGGAAGGCAAGACCACCGACGAGGTTGCCGTCATCCTCGGCGTCTCCTCAAACACCGTCAACAGCTACATCACCCACGCCATCCAGAAATTCGCTGCCAGCAACCGTGCGATGGCCATCGCCACGGCGATCAGGAGTGGCATCATTTGAAACACACCGAGATCAAGGACGCCGCGGAAGCCCTTTTCAACGAGCAGCGCAGCCCTTTCGGCGCCTTCTCGCTGGGATCCGAAACACATCACGCCGTCACCATTCCCGATGCGGTGCGCCGCTGCCGCTGGATATCAGTCGACATCAACGCCTCGGCCTTCGGCCTGTTCTTCGTCAGCCCGTCGCCGGAGCGCGCCCGGCTGGTCCCGTGCTTTGATTCCGATTATCCCAGCGTCGCGGTGGCGTCGAAATTCATTTCAGGCGCCAATGGCGAGGAGATCGTTCGCCATAGCCGGATTTCGACCGAGCCGCGCTGGTGGACGGATGATGGCGTGTCGGCGATGGCCGACATGTTCGGCAATCTGGCCTGGACCGGACAGATGGCGCCGCTGACACCCGGATCGAGTGGCATTGCCTTTCCCGTCCATGCCGATCGCGGCCAATGCGGCCTTGTCGTCTTCCTGGGATCGGAGATCGCGCTGCCGCAGGATGCGCTCTACGAAATCCACGCTCGCTGCTTTTCGCTGTTCGCCGCCGTCGCGCGGATGCGTCCGGGCGATGTCGGCAGAATGCGGTCGATCTCCAAGCGCGAGCTCGAATGCCTGAAGCTGACCGCCAACGGCAACACCAGCGAGGAGATCGCGCGGCTCCTGAAACTATCGGTGCACACCGCCAACCAGTACCTCACCCAGTCGACCCAGAAGCTCAACGCCGTCAACCGCAACCAGGCGGTCGCCAAGGCGCTGCGGCTGGGACTTATCGAGTAGCCGCTATCGGCTGACCGAAGCGCTTTAAAACGCCAGCGGTTCGACCTTGCGGATACGGGCCTGTTCGATCACCGCCTCCAGCAGCGCCGTGTTGTGCTGGGGGTCTTCGCCCGGTTTTTCAAACGACACGTAATTGACCACGACCGTGTTGCCGGTTTCGCTCAGCGTCAGCTGGAAATAGACGGTCACGCCGGGTGGCCTGAGCTCCAGGTCGAGCACGATGCGCGGGCTGCCGCTCCAGTCGACATGCGCCTCGCCGCCATGGCCGAGCCGCAGCGTACCCGGCATGAAGAACAGCTCCGCCGCTGAATCGACCAGATCCGACAGGCAGGCGAAATGCTCCAGCCGGATGAAGGCGATATAGTCGGCGACGTCGATCAGCCTGAGTTCCACCACCACCTGCTCGATGGCGCTGGCGACGATGATCTCGCGGGATTTTGCGTGCGGTTGGCGGTTCATGAAATCTGTCTGCGCTCAGCCTTTTTCGAGTAGACGATCCGCACCAGTTCGGCGACGGCCTGGTAGAATTGCGACGGGATCACATTATCGACCGAAACTTGCTTGTACATGGAGCGGGCGAGCGCCACGTCCTCGAAGATCGGGATGTTATGCTCCTTGGCGATCTCGCGGATTTTCAGCGCCACGAGATCCTGCCCCTTCGCCACCACGAGCGGCGCCGAGTCCTCGTCGCGCACATATTTCAGCGCGATCGAGAAGTGGGTCGGGTTGGCGATTACAAGCGTCGCGCGCGGCACCGCCGTCATCATCCGCTTGCGCGCCCGGTCTCGCGCCAGCGAACGCAGCCGCGACTTGACGATCGGATCGCCCTCGGACTGCTTGAACTCGTCCTTGACCTCCTGCTTGCTCATGCGCAGGTCCTGCTTCCAGTGGAAGCGCGACCAGACGATGTCGATCGCCGCGATCAGTCCCATGACGAAGACGATCGCCACCAGTATGTCGACGGCGATGCCGCGGATGACGAGGCCGAAAGCGACCGGATTGGTGATCATCCCCGCAAGCAGCTTGCGGTGATCCTCCGACAGCGTGAAGGTGAGCACGGCGATGGCAAAGCCGACTTTTGCGAGGGACTTCAGGAACTCGACCCAGCCCTGGGCGCCGAACATCCGGTTCCAGCCCTTGACGATCGAGATGCGTGACATCTGCGGCCGGATCCGCTCGCCGACGAATTGCGGCATGTTCTGCAGCACCGAGGCGCCGATGCCGGCAACGGTGAGCAGCACCAGCAGGCTGAGTACGGCGCGGCCCACTTCCAGCATGACGAGCTTGTAGAGCGCGATGACATCTGTCTCGGTGTCCATCGGCCAGGCTTCGGGCTTCTCGAGGAACATCGACAGGAACATGCCGAGCTCGACGATGGCGTCCTTGGCGTAAAAGACCGTGAACACCAGTATGGCGACAAAGGAGGACAGGATCGCGGTCTCCCTCGAATGGGGCAATTTGCCCTGTTCGATGGTGTCGCGGACCTTCTTTTCAGTCGCCTCTTCGGTTTTCGAGTCCTTGTCGACGGCGTCGGACATGCCTTAGGCGGCGTTCTGCGTCGAGGGAAGTTCGAAGGCGCCTTCGCGCGACAGCCGGATCGTCGTCGTCACGATCGTCTTGCGTGCCGCCATGATGTCGGCGGCGGGCACACCCTCCGACCCTTGCCCGAGTTCGGCCTCTATCATGCGCCGGGAGCGGGCGCCGATCGCCGACAGGACCGCTTCGGCCAGTGCCGCCGACGTGCCGCGCAGCGCCAGCGTGACAAGCTCGGTCGACAGCCCGTCGAACAAAAGCACGCGCGCCTTCTGGGTGAGCAGCGGCAAATCGTCGAAAGCGAACAGCCGGGCCCGAACACCGTCGAGGTCGGGCGTGCCGGCGGCTTCGAGATCCTGCATGACCTCATCGAGCAGGGGCTTTTCCAGCTCGTTGAGCACGCTGGCGACGCGCGCCTGCCCGGCCGAAGTATCCTTGGTCGTGGTGTCCGACAGCACGCTGGCGCGCAGCCGGTTCTCGACGATCCTGGTGGCGGCGGCCGGAACATTGGCCATCGTCACCATGCGCTTGATGATTTCGCCGCGCATCGGCTTCGTCAGCGTCAAAAGCACGCTCGCCGCCGCCTGTGGCGCCAGTTTCGACAGCACCATGGCCGCCGTCTGCGGATGTTCGCCCGCGAGGAACGCGCCCAGCCGCGAGGGCTCGAGCTTTTCGAGATCGGGCCAGATCGGCGGTGGCCCTTCGGGTGCCGCCTCGGGCTTCTTGTTGCCCATGATGGCGTTCATCTCTTCGGGCGAGAGAGACTCGTTGAGGATGGTGTCCATCCTGTCGGCGGAATCGAGCAGGCCCGCGCCCTCGGTGAATTCGGCCTCGAATTCGGCGACGATGCGCTCGAGATCGCTCTGCGGAATGGTCCTGAGCAGCCGGGCGCCCTCGATCAGCGCCTTCAGCTCTTCCTGCTTGAAGAATTTCAACAGGCGGCTGGCGGACGGTTTGCCCATCGCCACGAGTATGGCTGCCGCCTTCTGTGCGCGCGTCAGGGTCGTCAGCGGCGTTGTCATGCCTTTCGCCTCCGCTGCCATCGGCAAGCCCCGCCAGCCATGTCTAGGCGCCCTTCGTGCCGGCGATGATTTCGGTCAGCCTGATGCCGAAGCGCGAAGGGTCGCTTTCGAGCACGGTGATCTCGCCGCGCGCTATTTTGCGGCCGTTCACCACCACATCGACCGGTTCGCCGATGCGCCGGTTGAGCGCGACCGTCGACCCCTTCTGCAGCGCCATCAGATCGGCAACCGCCATCTCGGTGCTGCCGAGAATGATCTGGACATCGACTGGGATGTTCATGATGACGCTCGAATTGGCTGCCGCGGCGGCCCTGAACGCCGCATCAGGGCGTTGCTCTTCTTCGTGCAGGACCCCGCGCAATTCCTCGATGGCGCGATCGAGCTGCTCGTCCGGCTGGTCGAGCTCTGGTTCTACCTTGGTCTTGGCCATGCGTCGTCTCCAAAAGCTCAGGCGCGCCCGGCACCAGCCGGCATGAGCCCGTCGATAAAGTCCTGCCCGGCATCGAAAGGATGCCTGATTCGGACGGTGTAATTCTGCCCCAGTTTGCCGAACTCGCATACGAACAGCGTCTGGCCGCGCGCGCCGAGGCGGGCGCGCGATTGCGCCGTTTCTTCGAAGTCGATGACCTGGCCTACTTCGAGATTGGCGAGGTCTCCGAGCGTCAGCCGTGCCAGCGGCATGGTGGCTTCGAGCGCCACGGTCGAGCGCATCACCTCTTCCGAAAAGCGTGCCCGCCAGCTGGTGCTGTGATCGTCGTCGCTGACGCTTGCCGTCCCGTCGCGGCCGGCCAGCACGATACGCTGCGGCATCGTCACCGTGATCGAGCCGCTGTCGACCGGCGTCGAGATGCCGAGGACGATGCGGATCGCTGCGCCGTCGCGCAACACGTGTCGCCTGGCCTCGATGCCCGACATGGCCCGCGGCACCGGCAGCCGCAGTTCGAGCGAGCGACGTCCCGATCCGTTCAGGGCCTGCGCAACCTCCTGGAACACCATGGTCGAGACATCGGCCTCGATCGACGACAGGTCGCGCTCGATCGGCGACACCGGCATGTCCGGGTCGCCGCCGAACAGCGTCGAGACCATGATCGCGATCGCGGGAGCATCCATGACGAGGGTCATCGCGTCCGAGGACGCCGGCGAGCCGACGACGGTCATGGCGAAATTGTCGCCGGCGCGCGAGCGCGCCTCCGGAACGCGGCTGACCTCGACGGCCTTGAGGTCGACGATTACGGGAATGCCGAGTTCGCCCGAGAGCGCCTTCTGCAGCAGCGGCACGGCGCGTTCGGCCATGGCGCGTCCGGCGTCGATGACCTGATCGGCCTCGCCGCTGTCGCCGACCAGACGCTCGATGATCAACGAGCGCGCTTGCGAGGGGCTGCCCGGACTCGTCATGACAGTTTTGGCACCGGTCTGTCGCGCATCGCTCAGGCGGCCTTCTTCTCGGCGCTGCCGGTGTTCATCGTGCTCTGTTCGACGGCGTCGATGCTCGGCCGTTCATAGGAGGAGATGGTCTTGCGGCCGAACTCGATCGCCACCTGCGGCAGCGCGCCGTTCATGTAGGCGAGCAGCGTCTGCTTGACGATGATGTAGAGGCGGTTCTTCTTCTCGCGCACCGTCTTGATCTTGGTGGCGACAGGTCCGACCACCGCGTAGGACAGGAAGATGCCGAGGAAAGTGCCGACCAGCGCCGCGCCGATCAGGCCGCCGAGGATTTCCGGCGACTGGTCGAGGGCGCCCATCGCCTTGACCACGCCGAGCACGGCGGCGACGATGCCGAGCGCCGGCAGTCCGTCGCCAACCGCGACCAGCGCGTGATAGGCCTTCATCTTGTCGGACTTGATGGTCTGGATTTCCTCGTCCATCAGCGCCTCGATTTCATGCGAGCGGGCGTTGCCGATGATGATGATGCGGCAGTAGTCGCAGATGAAATTCATCAAGTCGTGGTTCTTGAGCACGGTCGGAAAGGCCTGGAAGATTGCCGATTCCTCCGGATTGTCGATATGCGCCTCGACCTCGCTGCGCGACTTGGAGCGTAACTCGCGCATCAGGCTGTGCAGCACGCCAAGGGTTTCCAGATAGTCCTGCTCCTTCGGCACAGCCTGTTTGAAGGCCTCCAGTATGCCTTTGCCGGTATCCTTGACCGTCTTCATCGGATTGGCGACCAGGAAAGTGCCGAGCGCGGCACCGCAGATGACCACGGCCTCCCATGGCTGCACCAGCACGTGCAGATGCCCGCCCATGGCCATGAAGCCGCCAAGGACGCAGCCAAGCGTCACCACAAGTCCAATCAGAATGCCCACGAGCGGTCCTTCCGCATTTCACGTCGGAGAAGGGATAGTCCCCGTGCCTTGTGTGAGGCTTGAATCGGAGCCGCCATGGAATCGAAAGTTGGCGATTCAGTTTCGCGCAAGGAAGTGAGCTTATTGTGCTGACATAGCTTCGGCCGGAGGCGCGTCCTTGCTCAGTACCTATACCAGCTACCAGTTGATCATCAAAGACATCAACAAGTCGATCGACCGTATCGAGCAGCAGCCGACGGTCGATCGCGATACCCAATATTACCTCGCCAACATCACCAAGGTGAAATCGATCGACGATTTCGTCAAGAACGATCGCTTGTTCAAATATGCCATGAAGGCCTATGGGCTGGAGAACATGGACTACGCCAAGGCGTTCATGGTCAAGGCGCTCAAGGAAGGCGTCACCAATCCCGACAGTTTTGCGAACAAGCTGACCGACAAGCGCTACGCCGCGTTCGTCAGGGCCTTCAATTTCGCTGCCAACGGCGCCGATGCGACGATCTACAACAAGGCCCAGCAACTGGTGACGAAGAACTATCCGCTGCAAGTCCAGATCGGCGCTACGCAGTCGGGGTTTTCTTATTACCAGAGCGAAACCGCCTACTACGTCACCAATATCTCCAAGGTGAAGTCGGTCGACGACCTGATGGGCGACTCCCGCCTGCTGGCATACGCGATGGCAGCATTCGGGCTCGACTCCGAAACCGAACCGGCCGCAACCGTCAGGGCAATGCTCGAAGGTGGCGTCAGCGACGCCAACAGTCCCGCCAACAAACTGACCGACAAGAGCTACGCCAATTTCGTTTCGGCCTTCAATTTCGTCCAGTACGGCGATCAGACGACCGCGCGCGACGACGTCCAGGCGGTTCCGAAAGGATTCATGGCCGGAGCCGGACTGACTTTGGTCAAGCCGAGCGCGCAGTACATCAAGGGCGAGGCCGACTATTATGCGGCAAACATCTCCAAAGTGAAGTCGATCGGCGACCTCATGGCGGACAAGCGCCTGCTTACCTTCGCTATGGCTTCCTACGGATTGGATGCATCGACCGAAACGCCGCTGCAGATAAGCACGATGCTCGCGGGCGGCGTCAGCGATCCCAACAGCCCCGCGAACAAACTGACCGATAAACGCTACGCCAACTTCGTCACGGCCTTCGATTTTGCCCAGTACGGCGACCAGACGACATCGCGTGATGCGGTGCAGAAAGACACGCTGAATGTCTACACGACGGAATCGGCGCTAGGCCTGATCACGCCGAATGCGGACTACATCAAGTCGGAGACCGCATACTATCTGCCCAACATCACGAACGTGAAATCCATCGACGATCTGATGGCCGACAGCCGGCTGTACAACTATGCGCTCTCGTCCTTTGGGCTCGATCCGGCGAAGGAAAGCAAGGACCTCATCCGCAGCGTACTGACCGGTGGTATCCGCGACCCCGACAGCGTCGCCAACAAGATGACCAACAAGGCCTACGCCGGACTCGCCTCCGCTTTCAACTTCGAGCAGTACGGCGAAGCAGCGACCACCATCAATCCGGCGCAGCAACCGACCGTCGACAGCTACATGCGCCAGACCCTCGAGGAGGACGCCGGCAAGACCAATGAGGGCGTGCGCCTGGCACTCTATTTCAACCGCAAGGCGTCAACCATCACCAGCTGGTACGACGTGCTGGCCGACACCGCGCTGGCCAGCGTGGTGCGCACCGCGCTGGGGCTGCCTGATTCCTTCGCCACCGCCGACATCGACAAGCAGGCGCAACTGTTCGAGCAGAAGCTCGACATCTCGGATCTCACGGATCCCGTGAAACTCAACAAGTTCCTGACCCGCTTCACCAGCATGTACGAGATCAACAATCCGACCTCGACGGCCGTGACATCGATCAGCGTGCTTTTCGCCAAACCGGTCACATCGGGCATCTCCACCGACCTGATGATGGCCATGCAGAAACTGAAGTTCTGATCATGCGAGACAGTCTCTACGTCGCCCTCTCCGCCCAGATGGCCCTCGAGCGCCGGCTCGATACGATCGCCGACAATGTCGCCAACGCCAGCACCGTCGGTTTTCGCGCCACCGGCGTGAAGTTCGAGGACGTGGTGTCGGGTGCAGGGCAGAAGTCGGTATCGTTCGCTTCCTCCGGCAAGACCTATCTGTCGGGGGCTCACGGTGCCATGACAGAAACCGGCAACCCGTTCGATTTCGCCATCCAGGGCGACGCCTGGTTCGCCATCGACACGCCGGCAGGCACCGTCATGACCCGCGACGGCCGCTTTTCGATGAACGAGAATGGCGAGCTGATGTCGGTCGAGGGCCACCCGGTGCTCGACGCCGGCGGCGCGCCGATCCAGCTCGATCCCCGCAACGGCCCGCCCAAGGCCGGCGCCGACGGCTCGCTGCGCCAGAACGAACAGCTCGTCGGCTCGATCGGCCTCTACAATTTCGATCCGGGCCAGAATTTCGTTCGCTACGGCAATTCCGGCATTGTGCCCGCAAGCACGCCCGAACCAGTCACCGACCGTTCCGATGTCGGCATAGCGCAAGGTTTCGTCGAGGAATCCAACGTCAATCCGGTGCTGGAAATGACCCGGCTGATCATGGTTCAGCGAGCCTTCGAGAACACCGCCGCGCTGATGCGGCAGACCGATTCTTCCACCGACGAGGCGATAAAGACGCTCGGCTCGAAGTCGTAGCATGTCGTCAGGGCAACCATCCATCCGCGCACCCGAAAGACAGCTCCAGCCGGCGCCGCAGGATAGGCTTGCCGGGTTGGAGCGGATTATCAGGCGCTTCGGCGACGGCGACGGGCTGGTCAAGCGCGGCGGCCTCGTCACCGAAGTCACACCCACGCACTACAAGGTGCGCGGCCTCTCCGATTTCACCAGGTTGGGTGACATCGTCGAGCAGCGCGGCCACGCCGGCGCGCGCCGCGGCGAGATTGTCAAGATCAGCCGTGACGAGGTTGTGATCGCCCCCTTCGAACGCAGCGCCGACGCCGGCATCGGCGATGCGGTGTTCCGCAGGGGTCCGCTCGCGGTGGCGCCGCATGCCTCGTGGCGCGGCCGCGCCGTCGACGCGCTCACCCGGGCGATCGATGGTGGTCCGCCTCTGATCAGGGGCGACGACATGTCGGCGGCCGCCGCGACGCCCGGCGCCATGGCGCGGCAGCGCGTCGGCACCGCCTTCATGACCGGCGTCAAGGTCATCGACATCTTCACGCCGCTCTGCTTCGGCCAGCGCATGGGTGTCTTCGCCGGCTCCGGCGTCGGCAAGTCGACGCTGCTTGCCATGCTCGCCGGCGCCGACGCGTTCGACACGGTCGTCGTGGCGCTGATCGGTGAACGCGGCCGCGAGGTCCGTGAATTCCTCGAGGACACGATCGGCGACAGCATGGCCAAGACCGTCGCCGTCGTCGCCACAAGCGACGAGAGCGCCATGATGCGCCGGCGCGCGCCCGACACCGCCATGCGCGTGGCGGAGCATTTCCGCGATCAGGGCCACCGCGTGCTTTTGGTGCTGGATTCGATCACCCGCTTCGCCCACGCGCTGCGCGAGGTGGCGACGGGAACCGGCGAGCCGCCGGTCGCCCGCGGCTATCCCGCCTCGGTCTTCACCGAATTGCCCAAGCTGCTCGAGCGCGCCGGGCCTGGAGCCGAAGGTCCAGGATTGGCAGGCAAAGGATCGATCACGGCAATAATTTCCGTGCTGGTCGACGGCGATGATCACAACGATCCGGTCGCCGATTCGGTGCGCGGCATCCTCGACGGCCATGTCGTGCTCGACCGCGCGATCGCCGAACAGGGCCGCTATCCGCCCGTCAATCCGCTGTCGTCCATATCACGGCTGGCGGGCAAGGCCTGGAGCGTCGAGCAGCGAGCCCTTGTGACGCGGCTGAAGTCGATGGTCTCCCGCTTCGAGGACACGCGCGACATCCGCCTGCTCGGCGCCTATCAGGGCGGCGTCGACGCCGAACTCGACATGGCTGTGCGCCAGGTGCCCCTGATCTATGAGGCGCTGACGCAATCACCCAGGGACCGTCCGTCCGCCGATCCGTTCTCCGACCTTGCCCGTTATCTCAAGGGAAAACAGAATGCCGAACCAGGAGACTGAACGCCAGTACACCGAGCGCCTCCTGAACGAGATGATCGCCGAGGCGAACGCCGCGGAGCAGGCTCGAGCGGAGGAGGCCAGGGTCGCCAAGGCAAACACCGCCGGCGCCATGGCCGCCCGGACCGCGGCTGTTCTGGCCAGGGCCGTCAAACCGGCTCTCCCCAGGTCCGAACCTGTTCTGGGTCGGACCGCCCTTTCCTCAACGCATGTGGTTCCCGGCGTCGATGCTCCCGAGATGACGCAGGCCAGCCGCGAATCGCTGATCGATGGCCTGTTCGCCGCCACCGAATGGCCGCAACCGCCAAAGGCGCAATTTCCAAAATTGAGAAAGAAGGCTGACCGTCGCAGCGACGTCGTCATCGCCGCGCTCGGCATCACGCTCGGCCTGACCTGCGCCCTGTTTCCCTGGTACATTTTCTTCAACCAGGACCAGTTCGGCGTGCAGGCGATCAAGTTCGGCGGCACCGGCACCAATTCGGGACGCGCGGGCGGCGGTGTGGTCGCCGCACGCAGCGCGCCGCTGACCGCCAAGGACGTTCCCAACACCAGCGTCGACCTGCTTGCCACCGGCACGGTGCAGGACGATTCCAAAGCGGACCCACCCGGCGACCAACCCTTTCCCGCCGATATCGCGAAGTTCCGCATGGTCCACGTCGCCAACGGCCGCGCCATGATCGAGGACGACACCGGCCTGTGGATGGTCCAGCGGGGTTCGACGCTGCCGGATTCCAGCAAGGTATCGGCGATCGAACAGCGCAACGGCAAATGGGTCATGCTCACCAGCGCCAACCAGGTGATCGAGCTTTCCCGGTAAGGCCGTCTCCGCTTTGGCCAGAGCTGGATCCAATTCAAAGAGACGGAGCAAGATGCCGTCCGAAAGCCGCTTCATATTTTTCGCCGTCATACTCTAGCGACCGTCCGCAAGGTCCGCGCAAGACTGGCGGCCTAGTCTTTGGGCACATGCCCGGAGATTCCCATGGAGCCTGTTTCCCTTTTCGATCTCGCCGCCAAGCAAGCGCAGTGGCTGTCCGTGCGTCAGTCGGCGGTCGCCGGCAACATCGCCAATGCCAACACGCCGGGCTACACGGCAAATGATGTCGAGCCGTTCGAGAAGGTGCTCGACCGCACCGCGGTGTCGCTCCAGATCACCGAGCCCGGCCATCTCGGCAGTGCTGCCACCAATGCCGGCTTCACCATCAAGCCGCAGGAAGACGACGGCGTGATCATGCCGTCCAAGAACACGGTCGTGCTTGAAGACCAGCTTCTCAAGGCCGGCGAGGTACGCCGCTCCTTCGAACTCAACACGGCCATCGTCAAGGCATTCCACTCAATGATGATGATGGCGGTGAAGAGCTGATCATGGACGCACTGACCGCAGCCCTCAAAGTCGCAGCATCAGGCCTCGGCGCCCAGTCCGAGCGCCTGCGCGTGGTCTCGGAAAACCTCGCCAATGCCCAGTCGACAGGCACCACGCCGGGCGCCGACCCGTATCGCCGCAAGACCATCAGCTTCGTCTCCGAACTCGACCGGGCTTCCGGCAGCTCGACGGTTGAAGTGAATTCGATCGACCGCGACCCGAGCAACTTTCCCGTCGAATTTCAGCCCGGCAACGAGGCTGCCGACGACAAGGGCTACGTCAAGATGCCCAATGTGAACGTGCTGATCGAAATGGCCGACATGACCGAGGCCAACCGCTCCTACGAGGCCAACCTGCAAGTTGTGAAGCAGGCGCGCGACCTCATTTCAATGACCATCGACCTGATGAGGAACCAATGATCGTCAACGGCATCGGCGCGCTTAACCTGAAGCCTGGACTGGGCGACACAGCCACCGACCTGCTTCAGGGCGGTGTCGCGCCCGCGACAGCTGGCAACCTTGGCACCTCCTTCGCCGAAGCGGTGAGCCAGGCTGCCTCCAAGACCGTCAGCACCATGCAGAATGCCGAGCAGGTGTCGCTCCAGGCACTCAAGGGCGACGCCGACACCCGTCAGGTGGTCGATGCCGTGATGAGCGCCCAGCAGGCGCTGCAGACCGCCGTCGCCATCCGCGACAAGGTCGTCTCGGCCTATCTCGAAGTCAGTCGCATGGGCATCTGAGGAGCACGCCATGAAAGCACTCGCCATCGCCGCCACCGGCATGAATGCCCAGCAGACCAATCTGGAAGTCATCGCCAACAACATCGCCAACATCAACACCACCGGCTACAAGCGCGCCCGCGCCGAATTCTCCGACCTGCTCTACCAGGTCGACCGCACGCAAGGTGTGCCGAACCGTTCCAACGCCTCGCTGGTACCGGAAGGCGTTTCGATCGGTCTCGGCGTCAAGACGACCGCCGTGCGTAACGTCCACACACAGGGCGAGCTGACCAGCACCGGCAACAGTTTCGACATGGCGCTCACCGGCAGGGGCTGGTTCCAGATCGAGGGTGCCGATGGCGGCACGCTCTATACGCGCGCCGGCGCCTTCAACACCAACGCCACCGGCCAGCTGGTGACGGTTGACGGCGCCAGCGTCATTCCGGCCATCACCGTGCCGGTCAACGCCGTCGAGGTCATCGTCAACAAGACCGGCCAAGTCTTTGCCCGCATCGACGGTCAGACCGACCTGCAGAACCTAGGCCAGCTGCAGATCGTCAACTTCGCCAACGAGGCTGGCCTTGCGCCGCTCGGCGACAATCTCTTCCAGGAAACGACGGCCTCCGGTCCCGCCAATGTCGGCGTGCCGGGCGACCCGGGCTTCGCCACCATCCAGCAAGGCTATCTCGAGGCTTCCAATGTCGACCCGGTCAAGGAAATCACCGAGCTGATCTCGGCGCAGCGCGCCTATGAGATGAACTCCAAGGTCATCCAGGCCGCCGACGACATGGCCTCCGTCGTCTCAAAGAACATCAGGTAACGGATGATGGCCATGCCGATCTCCTGCTCCGCATTCCGCCGCGCCGCGCTGACCCTTGCGCTGGTGGCCGGCGGCATGCCGGCTTTCGCCCAGGAATCGGCCAGCCAATCGACGGGCCAGTCAGCCACCCAGATCGCCAGCAACCAGCCTGCCGGCGAGGTCGTGCTGATCCCCAACCGCGTCATCTATCCCGGCGAGACGATCGAACTCGGCGCCCTGAAGCAGGTGACCCTCATCCCGGGCAAGCACAAGCCGGATGCGGTGACGACCCGTTCCGAGGAACTCCAGGGCAAGATCGCCAAGCGCACGCTGCTGCCGGGCCGCTACATTCCTTCCACCGCCATCCGCGAGGCCTGGCTGGTCGAACAGGGTGCCGCCGTGCAGGTCTTCTTCGTCGCCGGCGGGCTGACGATAACGGCGACCGCCGTGACCTTGCAGCCGGGCTCGGCCGGCGACTTCATCAAGGTTCGCAACAGCGACAGCGGCAAGATCCTCTCCGGCACGGTGATGGCCGACGGCACAATCCAGGTCGGCGCTTCATGATGCGCCCATTTGCCCTTCTGCTCGCGGCGGCACTTGGCCTGCAGCCGGCGCTGGCCGATGGCCTGACGCCCAAGGCCAAACGCGAGCTCGCCGCCAGGAATGGCGGTGTCTACGACGATCCGCAATATGATCCGGCCACCACCACGCGTATGTTCCGCGTTTCGCCCGGGCCAAGTTCGCTGCCACCAGGCCAGGTCGCTTCGCGCATCAAGGACATTGCGCAGCTGCAGAGCTCGCGCGACAACCAGCTCGTCGGCTACGGCCTCGTCATCGGGCTGGCCGGATCTGGCGACAGCCTGCGCAATTCGCCGTTCACCGAACAGTCAATCCGCGCCATGCTCGAAAATCTCGGCATCGCCACCGAAGGCGGCAGCGCGCGCGCCAAGAATGTCGCCGCCGTCATCGTCACCGCCAACATGCCGCCCTATGTGCAGTCGGGCGCCCGCATCGACATAGACGTCTCCTCGATGGGCGACGCCACCTCGCTTGCCGGCGGCACGCTGATCATGACGCCGCTGAAGGCGGCGGACGGCGAGATATACGCCGTCGGCCAGGGCGCGGTCATCGTTTCCGGTTTCACCGCCCAGGGTCAGGCCCAGCAATTGACGCAAGGCGTGCCGACCGCCGGCCGCGTGCCGAACGGGGCCATAGTCGAGCGGCAGGTGAAGGCCGAGTTCGACGACCAGTCGACGCTGACGCTGCAATTGCGCAATCCCGATTTTTCGACCGCTATCCGCATCGCCGACGCGATCAACGACTACACCGCCCAGCGCTTCGGCATGCGCGTGGCGGCAGAGCGCGATTCCCGAACCGTGCAGATCAGGCGGCCGAAGAGCGTTTCGGCGGCCCGCTTCTATGCCGAGATCGAGAACCTGGTGGTCGAGTCCGACACGCCGGCCCGCGTCGTTATCGACGAGCGCACCGGTACCATCGTCATCGGCAACGACGTCAAGATCTCGCGTGTCGCCATCAGCCATGGCACGCTGACGGTGCGCATCACGGAAGCGCCGCGCGTCGTGCAGCCCGAACCCTTCTCCAAGGGCGAGACCGCCATCGAGCCGTTCACCGCCATCGATGCCAGCCGGCCCGATGCCCGCGTCGCCGTGCTCGACGGGCCCGACCTGCAAACCCTTGTTTCCGGCCTTAACCGTCTCGGCGTCAAGCCGGACGGCATCATTGCCATCCTGCAAGGCATCAAGTCGGCCGGCGCCCTGCAGGCCGATCTGGTTCTCCAATAGGCGATGCCGATGATCTCCTCCCTCTCGTCCCGTGAAAGACGCCGCTCCGGCACCTTCCTGTTTGCGGCCACCCTCGCGGTCATGCCTGTTTTTGGCGGCGCACACGCGGACGATACCGTGCGCCAGGTTCTGCCTGGTGCGCAGCCCGTGGTCGCGCCGCAGCAATTGACGCGGCAGAAAGCGCCGGACCAAAGCGAGATCGAGCGCTTCTGCTCCAACATCGCCGACGCCGCTCGCGACCGCCGCTATGCCTTGCAGGCCGAGGAGTTGAAACAGCTCCAGGCCGGCATCGACGAGCGCATGAAAGCTCTGGACGCAAAGAAAGCCGAATACGAGACCTGGCTGAAGCGGCGCGAAGTGTTCCTGGCCCGGGCCGAGGACGGTGTCGTGAAGATCTATGCCGGCATGAAGCCCGATGCGGCGGCCGAACGCCTGGCGATCGTCAACGCAGACCTGGCCGCGGCCATCCTGATGAAGCTCGATTCACGCAAGGCGGGCGTCATCCTCAACGAAATGGACCAGAAGGCGGCGGCGACGCTCACCGGCATCATGGCCAGCGCAGCCCGAAGGGTAGATCCGTCATGATCCGCAGAATGCTCATCCTGTGCGCGGCGGCAGCCTTGTCCGGCTGTGGAACCAACTTCAAGGAGATCGGCAGGGAACCGGCGCTGTCGCCGGTCGGATCGGGCATCGGCAGCGACGGGGCAGCGCCCTACAGCTATCCTCAGCCGCCCGCCACGCCGGTCAAGAAGTTCTCTCTGTGGGACGACCGCCAAAGCCGGCTGTTCACCGATCCCAGGGCGCTGCGCGAAGGCGACATCCTGACCGTCAGGATCAAGCTCAACGACAAGGCCAACTTCAAGAACCAGAACGACAGGAGCCGCACTGCCGCGCGCAAGCTGGGCTATGACGTCACGCTCGGATGGGACGGCCACAGCACCAGCGGCAAGGGCGACGCCGGCCTGAATTCCAGCACCGAAACCAACGCCGACGGCGAAATCAAGCGCTCGGAGAACCTCGAGCTCAACGTCGCCGCCGTCGTCACCGAGGTCCTTCCCAACGGCAATTTGATGATCAGGGGTTCACAGGAAGTGCGCGTCAACTACGAGCTCAGGGTGCTCACCATCGCCGGCATGGTGCGTCCGTCGGACATCGGCGCGGAGAACACCATCTCCTATGAACGCATCGCCGAGGCGCGGATCTCCTATGGCGGCCGCGGTCGCGTCAGCGAGATCCAGCAGCCGGCCTACGGCCAGCAGGTCCTCGACCAGGTTCTTCCGTTCTAGTTGTTGGCATTCTGGGGATTGGAGAGCAAAGCGCCGTGGCCAATGTCGAACAGGTTCAGCCTCGCAAGGGTCCTTCCCTTGCCATCCAGGGCGCCATGCTGCTCGTGGTGACGGCGGCCGCCATCGGCATGGGCTGGATGTCAGGCGGCTACCTCAAAGGCGTCGATGCACCACCATCGGTGCCGGTTGCGCCTGAAAATGAAGGCAAGGTCGCCCAGCCCGCCGCCGCACAACAGCCTGGTACGGGCCCGACGCTTGTCGCACTGGCGCCGATCACCACCAACATCGCCTCGCCCGCGGATACCTGGATCAGGATGGAAGTATCCGTGGTCTATGACGCGCCGCAGCCGCCGGCCATGGCGGAGGACATTCAACAGGATCTTCTGGCTTTCGTACGCACCCTGAAGACGCACCAGATCGAAGGCGCCAGCGGCTACCAGCATCTGAAGGCCGATCTCGACGAACGCGCCTCGATCCGCAGCCAGGGGCACGTCAAACAGGTTCTTATCAGGACATTGCTGCTCGAATGAGAAAATTCCTTCTTGCCGCGGTACTGATCGGTGCCGCCACCTCCGTCGCGGCGGCCCAGCAACTGGACCTTGGCGGCATCGGCAAGGCCGATGGCACCACCGTCGGCTACATCATCCAGATGTTCGGCCTGCTTACAGTCTTGTCGGTGGCGCCGGGGCTGCTGATCATGGTGACGAGCTTCACCCGCTTCGTCATCGCCTTCTCGATCCTGCGTGCCGGCATCGGCCTGCAATCGACGCCGGCGAACCTCATCCTCATTTCGCTGTCGCTGTTCATGACCTTCTATGTCATGGCGCCGACCTTCGATCAGGCCTGGAACACCGGCGTCAAGCCGCTGATGGACAACCAGATCAGCCAGACCGAGGCCTTCGAGAAGATTTCCGATCCGTTCCGCACCTTCATGCTGCACAATGTGCGCGACAAGGACTTCGATCTTTTCGCCGATCTCGCCCGCGAGCGCGGCCAGGTCGTTGCCAAGGAGACCGTCGACCTGCGCATCCTGGTGCCCGCCTTCATGATCTCCGAAATCCGGCGCGGCTTCGAGATCGGCTTCCTGATCGTGCTGCCATTCCTGGTCATCGATCTGATCGTCGCCACCATCACCATGGCGATGGGCATGATGATGCTGCCGCCCACGGTCGTGTCGCTGCCGTTCAAGATCCTGTTCTTCGTCCTGATCGACGGTTGGAACCTGCTCGTCGGCAGCCTGGTGCGCTCTTTCACCTGAGCGCCAGCGCCCACACAAGTCGGGATCCGCGATATATTTTCGATTAACCGTCCAGTTTAGCCCTTTGGTAGGAACTTGCCCGCATATTGCCTCGCATGGCGGGTGATCGGGTCTCAGCGATCATTGGCATGATGCCGCACCGTCATACCGGACAAGCCGGTATGTCAAAAAAACACCTGTAAAATCAAGGTACGAGTAGCCATGTCCAGTATCATGACCAATTCTGCTGCGTTGACCGCCCTGCAGAGCCTCAACACCACCAGCAAATCCCTCGAACAGACCCAGGCCCGCATTTCGACCGGCTACCGGGTCGCCACCGCCTCCGACAACGCCGCCTACTGGTCGATCGCGACCACCATGCGTTCCGACAACAAGGCGAACTCGGTCGTGCAGGATGCGCTCGGCCTCGGCGCCGGCAAGGTCGACACCGCCTACACCGCGATGAACAAGGCGATCGACGTCGTCGATCAGATCAAGCAGAAGGTGCTGCTGGCCAAATCCGCAAGCCCGGCAGATCGGGCCAAGATCCAGAGCGAGATCGCGTCATACCAGGCACAGCTCACGGACAACGTCGGCGGCGCCAACTACGCCGGCTCCAACCTGCTCCAGACCGACTCGGCTGCAACCACGACCAAGTTGTCCGTGATCTCGTCCTACAACCGCAGCTCGGCCGGCGCCGTCACCACCGGCACGATCGATGTCACACTGGCCAACGTCCGGCTCATCGACTTGAACGCCACGCCTGCCGGCATTCTCGACACGAAGACGGCCGGCACGACCGGTGCGATCAAGCCTAGCGTTTCAGTCCTGACGCTCGATGTCACGACGGCGGGCTTGGACGACAAGGACTTCAACGACCTCCTCACCAATGTTGAAACCGCTCTCGGCAAGATGTCGACAGGCGCAGCCGGACTCGGTGCTGCCAAGTCGCGCATCGACATGCAGACCAGCTTCATCTCGAGCCTCAGCGATTCGATCGACAAGGGTGTCGGTACGCTCGTCGATGCCGACATGAACAAGGAGTCGACCCGTCTTCAGGCCCTCCAGGTCCAGCAGCAGCTCGGCATCCAGGCGCTGTCGATCGCCAACGGCTCCTCGCAGCAGATCCTGTCGCTGTTCCGCGGCTGATAATACCTCCGGCGGCTTCGGCCGCCCACCGATCATGGCGGGCCGTGCTTCCGATGGAAGCACGGCCCGTTTTGCATCTGAAGTACTGTCCTTCTCGGGCAAATCACTTTAAGCCGATGTTAACCATGTTGTCGTAACTATGGTTAACCGATGGTTTCTGCCGGTCCAGCCTTGGCGTTGGCGTGGAAGGCAGGTGGTTTCAGGAAGGGGTAGACCAGTGGCAAGTATCATGACCAATGCAGCTGCGCTGACGGCATTGCAAAGCCTCAGCGCGACGAACAAGGCTCTCCAAGAGACGCAGGGCCGTATCTCCACCGGCTACCGGGTCGCCGAAGCCAGCGACAACGCCGCCTACTGGTCCATCGCCACGACAATGCGCTCCGACAACAAGGCGAACTCTGTCGTGCAGGATGCGCTCGGCCTCGGCGCCGGCAAGGTCGACACCGCCTACACCGCGATGAACAAGGCGATCGACGTCGTCGATCAGATCAAGCAGAAGGTGCTGCTCGCCAAGACCTCAAGCCCGGAGGATCGGGCCAAGATCCAAAGCGAGATCGCGACGTACCAGGCCCAGCTTATCGATAGTATCGGCGGCACCAACTATGCCGGCTCCAATCTCCTGCAGACGGACTCCACCTCGACGACGACCAAATTGACCATAATCTCGTCGTACAATCGCGATTCCACCGGCAAGGTCACGACTGGCTCGATCGACATCGCGTTTGCCAACATACGGCTGATCGACACGAACGCCACTCCGGCCGGCATACTGGACAAGAGCGGCACGGCGTCCACCAGATCCATCCTGAAAATAGACGTCACAAATCTTGTCGGCGTGCCCGGTACGACCGAATCCCTGCAGTTCGACAACCTGCTTACGGACGTCGAAAAGGCGTTGGGCTCGATGGCGAATGCCGCCGCGGAGCTGGGCGCTGCCAAATCACGCATCGACACCCAGAAGAGCTTCCTGTCGAACCTTTCCGACTCGATCGACAAGGGCGTCGGCCAGCTCGTAGACGCCGACATGAACAAGGAATCGACCCGCCTCCAGGCGCTGCAGGTCCAGCAGCAGCTCGGCATCCAGTCGCTCTCCATTGCCAATTCCAACTCGCAAAGCATCCTGGCGCTGTTCAAGAACTAAGCTGGTCGGGCTGAACTCCTTCCTGTCTCTCTGAAAAGGCCGCGCTTCAAGCGCGGCCTTTTCGGTTCCTTGCTCGCAACAGACGCGATCAGGTTTGGTCGTCCCCCTGGGCAATGGCGCGGCGGCCCATTTTCGCACAAGCTTCGAGGATTAGTGTTCCGGCGGACAGTCATGCTGGAGTCGCTCAATCGTGCCGGAACAGATCCAGAGCATCATCTCGAATCTCCGCGGCTTTGGCGTCAGGCGCCTCGCCATGCTGGCGGGCATCGCTGTCCTGGTGATGGGCGTCATCGGCATTGCCTCGGTCTACCTCAACCGCCCGGCCTACGACACGCTCTATGTCGGGCTCGACCGCTCCGACGTGAACCAGATCGGCCTGGTGTTGGGCGAAGCCGGCATCGGCTTCGACGTCGGCGCGGACGGAACCTCCGTGCTGGTGCCGGCCGGCACCACGGCGCAGGCGCGCATGCTGCTTGCCGAGAAGGGCCTGCCGACCAGCGCCAATGCCGGCTATGAGCTGTTCGACAATGTCGGCGCGATGGGCCTCACCTCCTTCATGCAGCAGATCACCCGCGTGCGTGCGCTCGAAGGCGAGATCGCCCGCACCATCCAGTCCATCGCCGGCATCAAGGCGGCGCGCGTCCACATCGTCATGTCCGAGCGCGCCAATTTCCGCCGCGACGAACAGCAGCCCTCCGCCTCGGTCGTCATCCGCTACGCCGGCATCGACGCGGAGAAGAGCGCCATGTCGATCCGCCACCTCGTCGCCGCTGCCGTGCCTGGCCTGTCGGCCGACAAGGTGACGGTGCTCGATTCCAACGGCAATCTGCTGGCCGCGGGTGATGATCCCTCCAACACCAGTGCCGCCCGCACGCTCGGCGTCGAGCAGACCGTGGAGGCGCAGATCGGTGACAACATCCGCCGCGCCCTGACACCCTATCTCGGCCCGGACAATTTCCGCGCCAGCGTCAAGGCCGAGGTCAACACTGACACCCGTCAGACGGAAGAGACAATCTTCGACCCGAATTCCCGCGTCGAGCGCTCGGTGCAATCGGTGCGCGCCAATGAGAACAGCAACCAGAAGCAGGCTTCAACTCCCGCCAGCGTCGAGCAGAACCTGCCCGAGACCCAGGCGACCAGCACCGAGGGTCCGCAGACCTCCTCGGCCAACGACCGCAAGGAGGAGATCACCAATTACGAGATCAATTCCAAGAAGATCGCCACCGTCTCCAACGGCTATTCAGTGACCAAGATGTCGATTGCCGTCGTCGTCAACCAGGATCGGCTGAAGACGATCCTGGGCAAGGATGCAACACCGGAGCAGATCGCCAAGCGCGTCGCCGAAATCCAGAAGATGGTGAGCTCTGCCACCGGCTTCGACGACAAGCGCGGCGACGTCATCGACGTCTCGGCTGTCGAGTTCATCGACGGGCTGGACGGCGAGGCGGTGCCCCAGGCGGGAATGCTCGATTCCATCGGCCAGCATGCCGGCACGCTGATCAATGCCGGCGCCTTCATCGTCGTGGTGTTCCTGGTCGCCTTCTTCGGCCTGCGGCCGATGGCGGCCGCGTTGACGGCCAGGGCGACGCCCGCCATAGCAGGCCCCAATTTCGATGAAGTCCAGCGCTCTCTGCCGACGCCGGAGGCAGCCGCTTCCGCCGATGCGGGTGCCGCCATTGGCGCCCTGCCCGGCACGCGTGCCGGCGCCACCCCGCTCGATGATCTGCGCCAGAAGATCAGGCCGGCCCCGCAGGAGCGGCTTGCCCGCATGGTCGACATCAACGAGGAACGCACCGCGCAGATCCTGCGCAAATGGGCGGCCCAGGAAGTCGCGGCGTAGACCATGCCCTCCGCAGCCCTCTTCGATCTTCTCCCTGATTTCGGCACGCGCGCGCAACGCGCCAGCCAGCCCCAGGCCGCCGCCGAGCACAAACCCGAGGCGGCACCGCCGGCCGATATCGGCACGCTGATCGCCGAAGCGGTTGCCCAGGCGGAGGCAGCGCTCGGCGAACGGCTTGCCGCGACGCATGAAGCAGCGCTGGAAGCGGAACGCCAGGCCAATGCCGAGGAAGCAAAGGCCTTTCTCGACAGCTTCGGTGGCGATGTCGGCAAGGCGGTCTCGTCGCGGCTCGACGCCATGGAGGCGCGCGTGACGGATCTTGTCGGCGCCACGGTCGCCCGCATCATCGGCGGCGTGGTCAGCGATGATCTGCGGAAGCGCTCGCTTGAAGCGCTCGCCGGCGCGGTCCGCGAAGCCGTCGGCGATGGTGAAGCCGTGCGCATCACGGTCCGCGGGCCGCTTTCGCTGTTCGAAACGCTGAAGGCATCGCTTGGGCCGCGTGCCGAAAATCTCGACTTCATCGAGGCGTCCGGCTTCGACCTGACGGTCACCATCGACGAGGCCGTGTTCGAGACGCGCATGGCCGAATGGTCGGCAACACTTTCCGAGGTGTTGTCATGAGCGTCGCCGATGCAGATCATGGCAGGCACGAGATCATCATCGTGCGGCGCGGGCATGACGACCACGACGAAGGTCACCATGGCGGCGTCTGGAAGATCGCCTTCGCCGACTTCATGACCGCGATGATGTGCTTCTTCCTGGTCATGTGGCTGATCAATGCCGCCAACGAACAGACCAAGGCGGCCGTCGCCAGCTACTTCAATCCCGTCAAGCTGGTCGACCGTGAGTCGAGCCGCAAGGGCCTCCAGGATCTCGGCAATGGGCCGCGCTCGGTCGGGCTGATGGCCGACGACCCGCAAGAAGCGACAACCAAGGCCGGGCAGGACGGCAGCGGCGCCGCGGGCTCATCCAACCGCAAGCAGGAAAAACAGGAGCCGCAGCAGTCGCCACAGTCCGACGAGCATCTTTTCGCCGACCCCTATGCGGTGCTCTCGGAGATCGCCACGGATACCGGCGTCATGCAGAATGTCAGCCAGAAGGGCGATGGCGGCGCGCAGAATTCCGGCCCGGCGACGGGTGCCTCGGGCGGCGCGTCCTACCGCGATCCCTTCGAGCCGGACTTCTGGTCGCAGCAGGTCGCCGCGCCCGGCGCCGAGGCGAGCGCCCAGCGTCCCAAGATCGAGGGCGACCCGCTCAAGTCCGGCGACAAGGCGGCCGAGACTCAGGTCGCCAAGGTCAAGGCCGTGCCGCCCGCACCGCCGGTCAAGGACGCACCACTCGAGCCCCTGGCCGGAGATGGCAAGAATACCGCCGCGACAATGGTCAAGACTGGCGATGCCAAGGCCGGCGATGCCAAGGCGGGCAACGCCAACGCTGGAGACAACAAGGCCGCTGATGCGGTCGCAAAGCAGGAGGCCGTAAAAACCGAGGCGGCGGACAAGGCTCCGACCGCCGCCGCGCTGAAGGCGGCTGCCGACGTCAAGCAGCAGCTCGCCGATGCCTTCAAGCCCGGTGACAAGCTGCATGACGGTGTCTCGGTCGAAGCCACCGACAAGGGTGTCGTCATCTCCATCACCGACCAGCTCGACTTCGGCATGTTCGAGGTCGGGTCGGCGGTGCCGAGCCGCGAGCTGGTGCTGGCGATGGAAAAGATCGGCCACATCGTCAACAGCCAGAAGGGCACCATCAGCATCAACGGCCACACCGATGCGCGCCCTTTCCGCAGCGCCAGCTACGACAATTGGCGGCTATCGACGGCGCGGGCGCACTCCGCCTATTACATGCTCGTGCGTGGCGGCGTCGATGAACGCCGCATCACCGAGGTTGCCGGCTTCGCGGATCGCCAGCCCAAGGATCCGGCAGACCCAATGTCGGCGGCCAACCGCCGCATCGAGATCCTGATGGCGACCGGCGGATGAAGCGGACGGCGCTGACCAGCCGCCTGATGGGCCTGTTGCTGCTGGCCACGGCGTATCCGTCGGCGGGCTTCGCCCAGGATACGCTGCAGCCCTATCAGTTGGTGCGCTCGTTGCAGCTCGTCCAGGACCGTATCGCGGCCGGCGATCACGCCGCGATGCCGATGCAGGCCAAGCTGCTCGAGATGACCGATGCACGGTTGCGCGCGGCCGATGCCGAGGATTTCAAGGATCCCAGGAATTTTCGCGCGCTCCTGGTCTACGGCATGAGCGGCGGCAATCCGGTGACCGTCGAGGCGGCCGTCTCGCGCGCCGCCTCCGATCCGCGCAACCTTGCCATGGCCAAAGGTGTGATCGACTACCTGAACGGCCGGCCGGGCGAGGCGATCGAAGCCCTGAGGCCGATCGATCCGATGGCCCTGCCAGGCGATCTCGGCGCGTTCCTCGCTTTGGTCAAAGGCTCGCTGCTTGCCACGGACCAGCCGGCGACCGCACTCACGCTGTTCGATGAGGCCAAGCTGCTCAGCCCCGGCACTCTGGTCGAGGAAGCGGCGTTGCGGCGCTCGGTCGGCATTGCCGTGACGCAAGGCGACGCGGCACGGTTCGCGCTTGCCTCCACCCAGTATGTCGAGCGCTATCTCTATTCGCCCTACGCCAGCCAGTTCGCCGACTCCTTCGTCTCCGGCGTCATCGCACTGCACATGTCGATCAGCCAGGACAAGCTTGCCGACATCACCTCGATGATGGATCCCGAGCGCGAGAAGGTGATCTATCTGCGCATCGCCCGCCGCGCCGCGATTGACGGCATGAGCGACTTGTCGGCCTTCGCCTCGGCACGGGCCGAGCAGGGTCGCGACGGCAACACCAATCAGGGCGATCCGCGCGCCCTGCTCTATTCCAGCCTGTCCACGGTGACCTCCGATACCATCGAGGACGTGCGCGCCAAACTGGGCAAGATCGACCGCAGCAGGTTGTCGGACGGCGACCGCGCCTTGCTCGACGCGGCCCAGACCATCGCCGGTGAAGTGGTGGCGCCACCTGCCTCCCCTCCGGCGGCAAATCCGGCGCCCGCCCCGGTTGTGCCATCGCCCGAACCCGAGGTTGCGGCCGCGCCGACCACCGATGCCGCCGGATTGCCACCTGTCGAGGGCGCCGTCCCTGAACAGACCGCCGTAGCGCCATCCCTGGACACAGCAGCGGCTGCGCCGAACGCATCCACGCCCGCAACCGATGGGGCGACCGTCCTGCCGGCATCGGCACCGGCGGCCTCGGCCAGCGCCGGCACGACAGACCCGGCCGACGCCGCCATGACGAAAACCCGTCGACAGCTAGACCTGATCGACCAGATGCTTGGAGCCGCCCCGAAATGACCCCCAGCCTCGGCCCGGCCCTGCCAGGATTTACCGCCGCGCGCACGGCCGAGCAACCGGCCGCGTCCGGAAGAAAGGACGACACCGGTTTCGGAGAGATGGTGCACGGCGGCGCGAGCCCTGCCCATTCGGAGAAGCAGCCCCCGGCCGAGGCAGGCTCCCGCGATCCGCGGTGGAGCAGGCTTGCCGCGGAGCTTGCGGCAAAGGCAGGCGAGGACAAGCCGATGCCCGCCGGCAAGGCAAGGGCCACGCCGAGCGGATCGTCTGCCGCGAAATCCATGAAGGACGGCAAGGACGCTGGGACGGACAAGGATGCCGATGCCGATGCGCCGGCCGCCGATCCGGGCGCAGCGCCGCTCGACGGGCATCTGCCGCTGCTGATGGCGTTTCATGACCTGCGCCATTTCTCGACATCGACCAAGTCGGCCGCCTCGAGCGCGAGCGAAACAGGACAGGGCTCTGCTATCGATGGACAGCTTCCGTCGAAGGCCTATCGGCAGAAATCTGCAACGGGGCGTGACGATCTCGAACCCATGTCCGAGCCTGAGCGGGTGTCGCTCGTCGACGGGCCGTTGACGAAACTCGACGGCAAGCTCGTCCGCGATGCCGCCGGCGCGCCGAAACACGACAATGCCATCGTGGCCGGCCCGCTGCCCGAGGCGCCCGCGGAGGTGCCAGGCGTGGAACAGGCGCCGCCGCAGCTGAAATCCATCGCCGACCTTCAGTCCTCATTGCGGTCCGAGCCGGGAAAACAGCAGTCGGCAGCGGCGCGCATCGACGTGGTTTCCGAACGCAGCTTTCCCGCACCGCCGCAGGCACCGATGAGCCAGGCAGCCCTCAACGTGATCGGCGCCATTTCAGCCGATGGGGGCCCGAACCAGACGCTTTCCACGGCTTCCGCGACCGCTCGACTGACGGGCTCTGTTGCCGTTCCGACACATGTGTTGAAGATCGAACTTCACCCGGCCGAACTGGGCATGGTCACGGCCCATCTTCGGCTCTCCGGAGAACAACTGTCGATTGAATTGAAGCCCGAAACACACGATGCCTATCGCCGGCTTTCCAGCGACAGCGAGGCGATCGTCAAGTCGCTGCGCGGACTGGGCTTCGAGGTTGATAAGGTCACGATCCTGCAACCTTCGGTCGCAATTGCCCCTACAACCCGGACGGATGCAACCGCCTCAGTGAGCGCTGCACCCGGCCGCGATCCATCATCCTTCCAGCCCGGAAATTCCGGCGGCGGCAATAATGGAGCCGGCGGCCAGCAGTCGGGTCAGCAATCCGCAAGGGGTAACCATGATGAAGCGCAAGCACACGGCCGCGCCGCTTCGCCTTCTCGCGAGCGCGCTGGCGATATATTTATCTAGCCTCGCGAGCAGCGCCGGCGCCGCCACCAATCCTTGCGAACCCGAGATCCTGCGTGCCGCCGACCGCTATGGCGTACCCGCCGGCATCCTCTATGCCGTCGGATTGACGGAAACCGGCAACAAGGGCAGTCTTCAGCCTAATGCCTTGAACATAGAGGGAAAAGCAGTCTTCCCGAGAAGCCGGGCCGAAGCGCTTGCCGCCTTCGCCAACGCCCAGCGCGAGGGCAAGACACTGATCGATCTGGGCTGCATGCAGATCAACCATCACTACCATGCCTCGCATTTCCGCAGCGTCGAGGACATGCTCGACCCACGCCAGAACGTCGACTACGCGGCAAGCTTCCTGGCCAGCCTCCATGCCCGCCATGTGACCTGGTCGATGGCCGTCGCCCGCTATCATGCCGGTCCCGACAACGATCCGGCGCAGAAGGTCTATGTCTGCAGGGTGATCGCCAACATGGTGGCCACCGGCTTCGGCAAATGGACCACGAACGCTCGCGCCTTCTGCAACCCATAAGCGCATTTTCTGCTTCTAATACATCAACTCCCTGGATGCGAAGCGGTCCATTCGACTTGGTCAAGACTTGGACTCACAAACATATCTGGCTGCACGCTAATGCAACCGCTCCGATTCCAGACTCCCAAGAAACTAGTTACAAGAAATGACGGTTGTTCAGGATTCTCGCCAGCGGATACGCCTTTCCCCACGGGGCAAATGTGCTGATTCGGAGGCGGGGCCGATGATCGTTATCGTTGACGAGCGAGAGCTCGTGACAGAGGGCTATAATTCACTTTTCGATCGCGAGGGGATCGCCTGCGCCGGTTTCGCGCCGGGCGAATTCGGCGAGTGGGTCAACTCGGCCGCCGACACCGATCTGCGATCGGTCCGGGCCTTCCTGATCGGCGACTGTCGCGACGGCGCGATCTCGCCGCGCCAGATCCGCGACCGCACCGGAGCTCCGGTCATTGCGCTCAGCGAGCAGCATTCGCTGGAAAACACGCTGCGGTTGTTCGAGAGCGGCGTCGACGACGTCATCCGCAAGCCGGTGCACATCCGCGAAATCCTGGCCCGCATCACCGCCATCCGCCGACGCGCCAGCGAGGACGTCGCCTATACCGAGATCGGCGCGATGCGCATCTTCATGGACGGCCGCGATCCCGAGATCGACGGCCAGCCGCTGCCCTTGCCGCGCCGCGAGCGCCGCATCCTGGAATATCTGGCGAGCAATCGCGGCCGCCGCGTCACCAAGACCCAGGTGTTCAACGCCATCTATGGCATCTTCGACGAAGAGGTCGAGGAGAACGTGGTGGAAAGCCACATCAGCAAACTGCGCAAGAAACTGCGCGAGAAGCTGGGCACCGACCCGATCGATTCCAAGCGCTTCCTCGGCTACCGGCTGGTGTTCTGATGCGGCACCGCGCCAGCCTCGCGCAAGACAGGAGGCGTAGCCTCCAAGCCAGTGGCAAGGATATTGCGGAGACATCTCGATGAGCCTCTACGGAATGATGCGGACTGGCGTTTCCGGCATGAACGCCCAGGCAAACCGCCTGTCGACGACGGCCGACAACATCGCCAACTCCGACACCACCGGCTACAAGCGGTCCTCGGCCGAATTTTCGACGCTGATCATGCCGTCGACCGGCGGCGCCTATAATTCCGGTGGCGTCACCACCACGATCCGCCAGGCGGTCAGCGATCCGGGCGTACTTCAATACACGACCTCGGTCTCCGATCTTGCCGTCAGCGGCGATGGCTTCTTTGTCGTCCAGGACCCGAGCGGCACGCCCTTCCTGACTCGCGCCGGCGCCTTCGTTCCCGATGCACAGGGCCGGCTGGTCAATGCCGCCGGTTTCCAGCTGATGGCCTACAGTTATGCCAATGGCACGCCGGCAGCCACGGTGAACGGCTTCGAAGGGCTGGAGCCGGTCGTCATTTCCGACCAGGGACTGACCGCGACGCCGAGCACCCAGGGGAATTTCAGTGGCAATCTGCCGGCGGGTGCGACACCGGTCGCCACCGCCAACCTGCCCGGCGGCAACGCCGCCACCGCACAGTACACCTCGAAATCGTCGATGGTCGCCTATGACAACCTCGGCAACAAGAAGCTGCTCGACGTCTATTTCACCAACACCGGCACCGGCACCTGGCAGGTGGCGGTCTTCGACCAATCGAAGGCGACGGCCGGAACTGGCTTCCCCTACGCTGGCGGTGCACTGGGCTCGGCCAACCTGACCTTCGATACCACCACAGGCAAACTCACCGGCACACCCACCAACGTTTCATTCACGGTGCCGGGCGGCGCGAGCCTCAATCTCGACCTTTCGAAGCTGACCCAGCTCGGCACTGGCTTCACCGTCTCCGACGCTCAGGTGAACGGCAACGCGCCGAGCACCATCGACAAGGTGCAGATCAGCAAGGACGGCACCATCTACGCCCAATACAAGGATGGCACCTCCAAGCCGCTCTACAAAATTCCGCTGGCCGACGTGCAGAGCCCCGACCAGCTCAAGGCCCTCCCCGGCAATGTCTACTCACAAGGCACCGACTCCGGTGCCATCCGTGTCGGCTTTGCCAATGAAGGCAAGGCCGGTTCGATCATTTCCGGCGCGCTCGAAAATTCCAACGTCGATATCGCGGAGGAATTGACCGACATGATCGCGGCACAGCGCAGTTACACCGCCAATTCCAAAGTCTTCCAGACCGGTTCCGATCTGATGGACGTCCTCGTCAACCTGAAGAGATAAACCGGGCTCCGCCCGTGAAAGACCAGCATGTCGCTTTCCTCCGCACTGAGCATCGCCCAATCGGCGCTTCTGGCCACCTCGCGGCAGACAAGCGTCGTCACGCGCAACGTGACAGACGCCGACAATCCGAACTATTCGCGCCGCATCGCGCTCGTCACCAGCACGACGCCCGGCGCGCGTTCGGTTGATGTCCAGCGTGCGGCCAACGACCTGCTGTTTCGCCAGAACCTCGGCGCTTTGTCCGCCTACGCCGGCCAGAACGCGCTCTACAGCGGCATGGATCAGCTCGACGTTTCAGTGAATGGCGTCGACAACGCCTCCTCACCTTCGACCGCCATCGCCAATCTGCAGCAGGCGCTGCAGCTATACGCCACCGCGCCGTCCAACCAGAATCTAGGCTCGAGCGTCATCGACGCTGCCAAACAGGTCGTGCGGTCCCTGAATGAAGGCTCCAAGGCCATTCAGGATTTTCGTACCCAGACCGACGGCCAGATCGATACCGCCGTCAAAGATCTCAACTCGCTGCTCAACCAGTTCCAGGATGCCAACACGGCGGTCATGTCCGGAACCCGTTCCGGCACTGACGTTTCCGATGCGCTCGACCAACGCGACGCATTATTGAAGAAGATCGCCAATTACATTCCGGTATCGACCTTCACGCGTGGCGACAATGACATGGTCATCACTACGGGTGACGGCACGACATTGTTCGAAACGATCCCACGCACCGTCAGCTTCGCCCCATCTTCGGGCTATGCCGCGGGTGCGGCTGGCAACACGGTCTATATCGACAATGTGCCGGTCTCGGCGGGCAGCGGCGGCAACACCAGCGCCAGCGGCACGATTGCCGGCATGCTGCAATTGCGCGACGGCGTCGCCTCGACCATGCAGGGCCAGCTCGACGAAACCGCGCGCGGCCTGATCACCGCCTTTGCCGAAACCGCACCGTCGAAGCCCAACTTGGCGGGCCTGTTCACCTGGTCGGGCGCACCGGCGGTGCCAGCCGCAGGCACGCTCGTCGATGGCCTTGCTGGAACGATCAAGATCAATGCCGCGATGGATCCCAGCATTGGCGGCAATCCGACATTGCTGCGCGACGGCGGCGCCAACGGCGTCGCCTACGTCGCCAACACCACTGGCGGACCTTCATACTCCAACCTTCTGGTCGCCTATGGCGACCGGCTCGACAAGCCGATGGCGTTCGATCCCTCGGCCGGAATCTCGGCAACCTCCAGCGTTGCCGACTACGCCGCCAATTCGATCGGCTGGTTGCAGGGCGTTCGTCAGCAGGCTTCGGCCGCCGCCGACGCGAAGGAAGCCCTGGCACAGCGCAGTGCCGATGCCTTGTCCAACGCAACCGGCGTCAATGTCGATCAAGAGATGTCGCTGATGCTCGATCTCGAGCACACCTATCAGGCATCCGCCCGGATGATGAAGACCGTCGACGACATGATGACGGCCCTGTTGAACGCGGTGGGATAAGCCATGACCTTTGTCTCCTCTGCTGCCCTAACGAATGCCATGCGCTATCAGCAGATGCGCATGCAGGCCGATCTCGTCAAAGCCACGAAGGAGTCCTCGACCGGCAAGGTCGCCGATGTCGGCCTGGCACTTGGTGGGCGCACGGCCCAGTCCGTCACTTTTTCGCGCGACCTCGACCGGCTCAACGTCATTGTCGATTCCAACGGACTGGTGGCCGCCCGGCTCTCATCGACCCAGACCTCGCTCGGCCAGCTCTCCAACGTCGCGCAGACTTTCCTGTCCAGCCTGACCACCGCATCGTCGGGCGTCAACTCCGACAGCCTGACCCAATCGACTGGCCAGACAACTATTCAGCAGCTTACGTCGATCCTCAACACCAGCGTCAACGGCGAATATCTGTTCGCCGGCACCAACACCGACGTCAAGCCCATCAACGATTTCACGGCCCCCGGCTCTCCCGCCAAGGCTGCCTTCGACGCCTCCTTCGTCGCCAAATTCGGCTTCACGCCCAATGACCCGGCCGCAGCCAACATCACCGCGGCCCAGATGGACGATTTCATCACCAACGATGTCACGCCGCAGTTCCTCGGCGCGGGCTGGCAGACCAACATGTCGAATGCCACCGACCAGCAGATCGTCAGCCGCATCGCGCTCAACGAAACCACCGAAACCTCGACCGGCGCCAACAGCGACGGTATCAGGAAGCTCGCCATGGCGGCCGCCTTGGTCTCCAGCCTGATGTCCACCAATATCAGCCGGGCGGCAAAGGACAGCATCGTCGACCACTCGCAGTTGCTGGTCGGCGAAGCGCTGAGCGGCATCGCGCAGGTCCAATCCCAGACCGGCATCGTCCAGAAGCGCGTCTCCGACGCCAGCGACCGTATGAAGACGCAGATCGACCTGTTCGAACGGCACATTCTGGATCTCGAAGCAGTCGATCCGGCGGAAGCCGCGACCCGCGTCGCCAACCTGACGCAGCATATCGAGACGTCGTTCGCTCTGACGGCGCGCCTGCAGCAGCTCAGCCTGCTGAAGTACCTGACCTGAAAGCACTCTGAACCGGAACGGTAGAGCCAACGATGTACCAATTCTCCTACGCCGACGTCCAGAGCACCTCCGTCACGGACGCCAAGGACCGTGAGCGCGAGCTGCTGACCCGCTCGATCGACATGCTGTCGGCTGCAGCGGTGGCCGGCCACGATTCGATGGAGGCCGTGGAGGCACTGAATTTCACCAATCGCGTCTGGACTGTCTTCGTCGAAGACCTTGGCTCCAGCGAGAATGCGCTCCCCAAGGAATTGCGCGCCAACCTGATTTCCATCGGCCTGTGGCTACTGCGCGAGGCCGAGGACATCCGCCAGGGCCGCACCGACAATTTCGAGGGGCTGATCGAAGTATCCCAGATCATCCGCGACGGCATTCAATGACGAACACGCTGAAGATATCGCTGAAGCCCAATGAGAAGATCTACATCAACGGCGCGGTCATCCGCGTCGACCGCAAGGTCACCGTCGAGCTGATGAACGACGTGCAGTTCCTGCTCGAGAGCCATGTGATCCAGGCCGACGAGGCGTCGACGCCATTGCGGCAGCTCTATTTCATCGTGCAGGTCATGCTGATGAACCCCGCTGGTGCCGACGAAGCACGCGGGATGTTCCGCCGCTCGCTGCCGCTGCTCATTGCAAGTTTCGAAGACGCCGAGATCGGCAGCGCGCTGAAACAGGTCGACCGCATGGTCGGCGAGGATCACATCTACGAGGCCTTGAAGGCGATCCGTTCGCTTTATCCTCTCGAACGCCGCGCGCTTGGCGGCAATGACGACGTTCCGGGTGCCGCGCGCCCGCTGGCCGTGGGGGCACGATACTAATGACCGTGGATATGACGACGACGATACCGGCTGGCACCAACCAGACCACCAAGTCGACCTCGAAGACAGCGGTCGACTATCAGTCCTTCCTGAAGCTTCTGATCGCGGAGATGAAGAACCAGGATCCGACCAAGCCGATGGATTCGACCGCGTACGTCGCCCAGCTCGCCACCTTCTCCCAGGTCGAGCAATCGGTACAGAGCAACACCAAGCTCGACCAGATCATGCAGTCCTCGGCGCTGTCGCAGGCCGACGCTATCATCGGCCGCTCGATCACGTCGGCCGACGGCAAGACCACCGGAATAGTGGCTTCGGTGACGCTCGCCAGCAGCGGACTGATCGCGGTGCTGCAGGACGGCACCCAGGTCCCCGTCGGCGCGGGCGTGTCGATCAAGCCGGCGAGCTAGGCCGACCGCCGACATGAACGAAGCCGACGCTCTCGACATCGTCCAGTACGCGGTTTGGACGGTGCTGACGGCATCCGCGCCGGTGGTGCTGGTCGCAATGGCCGTCGGCATCGGCATCGCCTTGATCCAGGCGTTGACACAGGTCCAGGAAATCACCTTGACCTTCGTGCCCAAGATCGTCGCCATCATGCTGGTGGTGGCGCTTACGGGCCCCTTCATCGGCGGCCAGATATCGGCCTTCACCAATGTCATCTTCGAGCGGATCCAGAACGGTTTCTGAGCGATTCCAGAAACGGTGCTCGGCGCCTTCCGGCACGAGCGTGTGGCCCTTCGCTATCCCCTTGTTGGACCATGATCTTCCCCGCAAGGCATTCGCCCTTTGCGCCGTGATGCCATAGTTTCGGCAAATCATGCGGGGAAACGGATCACCGCAAGGATCGGCATGCCGTGGCAGGAACCCGCCCATGATTGACGAAAAGCCGGATAGCGAAAGCGTCTCGGCGCTGGCGCCGTTCCGGCACGGCATCTTCCGCGCCGTCTGGGGCGCAAGTCTCGTCTCCAATTTCGGCGGCTTGATCCAGGGCGTCGGCGCCGCCTGGATGATGACCACCATCGCCACCTCGCCCTATCAGGTCGCCCTGGTCCAGGCCTCGACCACCTTGCCGATCATGCTGTTCGCGCTTGTCGCGGGCGCCGTCGCCGACAGCTTCGACCGCCGCAAGGTGATGCTGATCGCCCAGACCTTCATGCTGGTCGTTTCGGTGCTTCTGACCGTATTCACCTATCTGGACCTGATCACGCCGTGGACGCTGCTGGCCTTCACCTTCCTGATCGACAGCGGCACGGCGCTCAACAGCCCGTCATGGCAAGCCTCCGTCGGCGACATCGTTCCGCGCAACAAGGTGCCTGCCGCCGTGGCGTTGAATTCCATGGGCTTCAACCTGACCCGCAGTGTCGGCCCCGCGATCGGCGGCATCATCGTCGCGGCCGCCGGTGCGGCCGCCGCCTTCGCGGCGAACGCGGTGAGCTATATCGGCCTCATCGTCGTGCTGGCACGCTGGAAGCCGGATCTACCGGTCTCGACCCTGCCGCGCGAGTCATTGGGGGCCGCCATGGGCGCCGGCCTGCGTTACGTCGCCATGTCGCCCAACATCGGCAAGGTGCTGGTCAGGGGTGCGGCCTTTGGCTTCAGCGCCGGCGCGGTGCTGGCGCTGCTGCCGCTGGTGGCGCGCGACGTCGTCAAGGGCGACGCGCTGACCTACGGCATCATGCTGGGCGCCTTCGGCATCGGCGCCGTCGGCGGCGCGCTGATCAGCGTGCGGCTTCGGCAGTTGCTCTCCAGCGAGACGATGGTGCGCTGTGCCTTCGCCGGCTTCGCTGCCTGCGCCTTCAACGCAGCCGTCAGCCAGCATGCCTGGCAGACCTCGCTCGGCCTGCTGGTCGGCGGTGCCTGCTGGGTGATTGCGCTCTCGCATTTCAACGTTACCGTGCAGATGGCGACGCCGCGCTGGGTGGTCGGCCGGGTTCTGTCGGTCTACCAGACCGCCACCTTCGGCGGCATCGCGTTGGGCAGCTGGATCTGGGGTGTGGTCGCCGACGCGCATGGCGCCGAGACGGCGCTGATCGCCGCGGCCATCGCCATGCTGGCCGGCGGCGCCATTGGTCTCGTGCTGCCGCTGCCACAACAGCAGGTGCTCAATCTCGACCCGCTCAACCGCTTCAAGGAGCCGCACCTCGCCCTCGACCTGAAGCCGCGCAGCGGTCCGATCGCCATCATGATCGAATATGTGATCCGGCGCGAGGACGAGGCGGAATTCCTCGCCACCATGGCCGAACGCGGGCGCATCCGCCGCCGTGACGGTGCCCGAAACTGGACGCTGGCGCGCGATCTCGAAAATCCGTCGATCTGGATCGAGCATTATCACACGCCGACCTGGCTCGAATATGTCAGGCACAATGGCCGCATCACCCATGCCGACGCCATGGTCGGCGAACGCTTGCGGGCGTTGCACTCAGGCGACGAGCCGCCGCGCGTGCGCCGCGTCATCGAGCGTCCGACAACCGCCGGCACGGCGCTGGTGCCGGCCAAGGGACCGATCGAGCACTGACGCGTTCGGAGACCGCGGGCTCCTTACCCTTCCCCCGACAGGTCCCGGCGCGCCTTTTCGAGTTCCTCGGCATAGCGCCGCATCAAATGGCCCTCGGTCAGAAGCCCGAGCACGATGTGGTCGGCGAAATCCTCTACCACGGCCAGTTCCTCGGCGCCGGCGCGCTGGAAGGTCTCGGCGGCGGCCTGCACGTTCATGCTGGGCACCAGGACGGCATCCTTGTACTGGGCAAGATCGCGCACCGGCACCTCGCCTCCGGAGGGATCGCTGTGCAGTTCGGCCACGATCAGCACGCCGACATACTCGTCCCCCGGGTCGACGGCGATCACGCGCTGGGCCGAACCCAGCGGGAATTCGTTGCGGAAGGCGGCCAGGGTCGTCGAGGCGTCGATGGTCTTGATGTCCTTGCGCATCATCGAGCCGACGGTCAGGCTGCGCATCCAGCCGACATCGTGGGCGCTGCGGATCGTCTCGCCGCGCAGGTGGAAGCGCCAGGTCGAGAACGAGTAGCCGAAGGTCTCACGCACCAGGATCGCCGCCATGATCGAGGCGGCCAGCACCACGCCGGTGAGCGTCAGGTCACGGGTCGATTCCAGCGCCAGGAAGGTCATGGTCAGCGGGCCGCCGACGACACCGACGGCGAGCGATGTCATGCCGACGACGGCGGCGACGGAAGGGTCGATGCCGGTCGCCGGCGAGACGAGCGCCATGACACCGGCGAACGACTTGCCGAGCAGCGCCCCAAGGAACAGCGAGGCGAAGAACAGTCCGCCGCGAAAGCCCGAGCCCAGCGAGATGGCCGACGCCGCCAGCTTCAGCACGAAGACGCTGGCCACCACCGCCAGCCCATAATTCATGGCGAACTCGCGATGCAGCGCGCCGTGGCCGCTGGACAGGACCTGCGGCGTGATCAGGCCGAGGAGACCGACCAGGACACCGCCGATGACGGGGCGCAGCGAGGCATCGACGGACAGCCTGTTGAACCCGCGCTCGATCAGCGTCACCAGATGCATGATGGCGATCGAGGCCGCGCCGCCAAGCAGGCCAAGCAACAGGAACGGCACATATTGGCTGGCGGTGAGTTGCGGCAACCCTGAAAGCTCGAGCGGAAACGGTACACCGCCGAACACTTCCGCTGTCAGCGACGCCGAGATCGCGGCGGTCAGGACAGGCGCGACATTGGCGACCGAGTAGATGCCGATGACCAGCTCGAAACCGTAGAAGGCGCCGGTCAGCGGCGCATCGAAGGCGGCTGATATGGCGCCGGCGGCGCCGCAGCCGACGAGGATGCGGACATCGTTGCGGCGCAACCGGAAGGCACGCGCCAGCCGCGAGGCGACCCCTGAGCCGATCTGCGTATACCCGGCCTCCAGGCCGACCGAAGCGCCGAAGCCGCTGGAAATCATCGTCTGCACGACGATGATGAAGGTATCGGTGAGCGACATGCGCCCGCCATAGAGCGCGTTGGCCTCGATCGGGTCGACCGGCGTGCGGAATTTCCGAAGCCTCAGCCAGACCACCGATATCCCAAGCAGGATGCCGCCGATCGCGGGGATCAGCGCCTGCATCGGATTGGCGAGCGAGAACATGCCGGACAGGCGCCCGCCGGGCTGGACGCCAAACAGCAGTCCGTGCAGGTCCTGCACGATCTGGCTCATCGCGGTGACCAGTATGCCCGCCATCACGCCGACAATGCCCGCCAGGATGACCACGGCGATGCCGCGCGCCTCCAAGAGAGGGACTGATCTCAGAAGCACCGCGCGCAGCCGGCGGGCGTAGACTTGGGGTTGGTTTCTGGAAAGCACCGGGACGGCTCGCCGATATCAAAGGCAACGGAAGACCCGCCTGATACGCCGGGCGGCACGTCGTGACAACCACAATGCCGACATCAAAGGCGCCAATATGGCCGCGATGCCGCCTGACCCGGCCTTTCCCGCCTTGGGCGTGGAAAGCCACCGGCGCGGTGGTCAATCCGGGATCGTCAGCGGGCCGCAATCGTCGTTGGCAATAAAGGTCGCCAGCAGTTCGGCCGGCTCGGTGGTGCTGGCATTCTCGGCGAAGAGATGGATCGCTCGCAAACGGGCTTGATTGCTGATCATGTCGATGTCTCCGAGCGCATTGGCTCAGGCGGGCAAGCGGAAATCGGCGCGCCAGCCGAGTTCCTCGGCCGCCTTTCGCGTCGAGACGGCCTCATTGGGTTCGGCCACGTTGAAGATGCCGGGCACGCCCTTGTCCAGCGCAAGCAGCGCCGCATAGGCGGCCGCATCGACATGCACCGGCGACGCCCCGCCGGGGGCGTCCGCTCCCGTTCCCGGGCCGTAGAGCTGGCCATACCGCAGGATGATGCCGGCGAATGGGGCTTCGAGCACAGCCGTTTCCAGCGCGATGACCCCGCCGACGCTGATGCCGCGATTGCCGCTCCCCCCGCCATCCAGCGGATCGGCCTCGGCATGCGGTTCGGGGCCTGGCGCATAGGCCCAGGCGATGCTTTGCGCCACCATGCGCCTGACGCCGGCGGCGGCGGCTGCGGCGACCAGATTGCGTGTGCCCTCCTCGCGGATGCGCGCATTGCGAACGACAGCCTCGGCCATGCGGCTCGGGTCCAGGCCCGCCGGCAGATCGGTCAACTGGTGGACGACGATGTCGGGGCGGGCAGCAAGCATCGCCTGCGACAGTGACTTCGCATCGAACACATCCACAACCACCGGCTCGACGCCAAGGACCTCCAGTCTGGCGGCCTTGTCGGCACTGCGCGTGGTGCCCGCCACCTGATGGCCGGCGGCCAGGAGTTGCGGGACCAACCGCTGCCCGATGGCGCCAGAAGCGCCGGCGAGAAAAATCCGATAGGCCATCGTCATCGTCCTTGCTCTGCCTTAATATCAAAGCTCGAACAACATATAAGAGCTCTTACATCATGCGCAAGCCAAATCCGTCTATTCCAGCACCGGGCGAAGGCAAACGCGGCGAGGAAGGTTATCTCGGCTATCTCCTGCGGCAGGCCGCCGGCGCGCATCGGCTGAGGGTCGACCGGGCGCTAGCCGATCTCGGCGTGACGCAGCCGCAATTCGTCACTTTGACCATGCTGGCGGCCTATCCCGGCCTGTCAAATGCCGATCTTGCCCGGCTGGCGCTGCTCACCCCGCAAACGCTCAGCGTCATCGTCACCAATCTGGAGCGGGCCGGCTCGCTGGTGCGCAAGCCGCACGCTGTCCATGGCCGCATCCAGCATATCGAGCTCAGCGCCAGCGGACAGGCCCTGCTGCGGCGATGCCGGAACCGTGTGCATGCGATCGAGAGCGAACTGACCGCCGGCCTGTCGGCGCCGGAGGAACGAGCCGTCAGGCGGTGGCTGGTCGGCGTTGCCACCGCAGACCCGGCCGGGACCTGATTGCTTGCTGGGGGCCGGCAAGGATCCGGGCGCCGGACCGCTCAGGTCGGCATGGCTTCGCCGGCCTCGTAGAGCACGAGATTGCGCTCGCCGATGCCGAGGCCCGGCCAACTCGCGCGCCAGTCGGCGATGTGCGGCGAGCGGAAATGCGCATCGAGTGCCGGCCTGTCGCGCCATGCCTCGGTGACCCGGATCAAGCCGGAATCAAGCACATCCTGCGCATAGGAATATTCAAGGCAGCCATCCTCGGCGCGGCTGGCGCGAACCATGCGTTCCATTACCGGCCTGGCCTCGTCGAGCCTGTCGGGCGGCAGGCGGATCGTACCGATGATCAGCAGCATGGATTGTCCTTCGCGAGAGAGTCGATCCGGCCACTCTCCCACCCTCGCGCAAGCTTGGCCAGCTACCCTCGCCGGGCTGTCGCATGCTCGGCAGCCCTGTGGTTCGAGGACGAGAATGGCTATCAGCGAAAGCATCCAGCCCGGCGCGGCGGCCAAGAACGGCCGCGACATCTTCTTCGCGCTCGGCATCGTCATCATCCTGGCCGTGCTTTTCCTGCCGATCCCGGCCTTTCTCATCGACATCGGGCTGGCTTTCTCGATCGCGCTTTCGGTGCTGATCCTGATGGTGGCGCTGTGGATCCAGCGGCCGTTGGATTTCTCCTCGTTCCCGACCGTGCTGCTCATCGCCACCATGCTGCGCCTGTCGCTCAACATCGCCACCACGCGCATGATCCTGTCGCATGGCAATGAGGGCACGCACGCCGCCGGCTATGTCATCGCCGGCTTCTCCAAGCTGGTCATGGCCAGCGACTTCGTCATCGGCCTCATCGTCTTCATGATCCTGATCGTGGTGAACTTCATCGTCATCACCAAGGGCGCCACCCGTATCGCCGAGGTCGGCGCGCGCTTCACCCTCGACGCCATCCCCGGCAAGCAGATGTCGATCGACGCCGACCTCTCCGCCGGCATGATCGACGACAAGACCGCGCAGCTGCGCCGCCGCGAACTGGAAGAGGAATCCTCCTTTTTCGGCTCGATGGACGGCGCCTCGAAATTCGTGCGCGGCGACGCCATCGCCGGCCTCATCATCACCGCCATCAACATCGTCGGCGGCATCGCCATCGGCTACATCAGGCACGGCATGGGCATGGGCGAGGCCGCCGACGTGTTCATCAAGCTGTCTGTCGGCGACGGTCTCGTCACCCAGATTCCGGCGCTGATCGTCTCGCTGGCGGCCGGCCTGCTGGTGTCCAAGGGCGGCACGCGCGGCTCGACCAACCAGGCCGTGTTCGGCCAGCTCGGTGCCCATCCGCGCGCGCTCTACGTGGCGGCCGCACTGCTGGTGCTGCTCGGCCTGATGCCCGGCCTGCCACTGTTCCCGTTCTTCGCGCTGGCCGCCGGCATGGCCGGCCTCGGCTATGTCATTCCGATGCGCCACAACCGGGCAGTCGCCGAGGCAGAGGCGCTGAAGAGCCAGGAGAAAGCGACCAAGGCTGAGGAAGAGAAGAATTCGGTCAAGGCCTCGCTCGCCACCGCCGAGATCGAACTTCTGATCGGCAAGCAGCTTTCGACCCGGCTGCTGGTCTCGCATCAGGAACTGGTCTTCCGCATGTCGAAGATGCGCAAGAAGTTCGCCCAGCAATACGGCTTCGTCGTGCCCGAAGTCCGCGTCGCCGACGACTTCGCCATCCCGCCGAAAAGTTATCAGATCAAGGTGCACGGCACCGTGGTCGCCGAATATTCGATGCGCGTCGGCGAGATCATGGTGCTGCTCGGCAACCGCGATATCCCCGAAATCCCCGGCGAGGAAATCCGCGAGCCCGCCTTCGGCATGCGCGCCTATTCCGTCATGGAGACCTTCGCCGAGGATCTGAAGCGCGAGAACTTCACCTTCGCCGACAACATGTCGGTGCTGCTCACGCATCTCTCGGAAGTCATCCGCAACAACCTGCCGCAGCTCCTCTCCTACAAGGACATGAAGGCGCTGCTCGAACGCCAGGACCAGGAATACCGCAAGCTCGCCGACGAGATCTGCACCACCCACATCTCCTATCCCGGCCTGCAGGCCGTGCTGAAGCTTTTGCTTGCCGAACGCGTCTCGATCCGCAATCTGCATCTCATCATCGAGGCCATCGCCGAGATCGCGCCGCATGTGCGCCGCACCGAGCAGATCGTCGAACATGTGCGCATCCGCATGGCCCAGCAGATCTGCGGCGACCTCTCGGAAGGCGGCGTGCTCAAGGTGCTGCGCCTCGGCAACCGCTGGGACCTCGCCTTCCACCAGAGCCTCAAGCGCGACGCCAAGGGCGAGGTGCGCGAGTTCGACATCGATCCTCGCCAGCTCGAGGAGTTCGGCCAGGACGCCACCAAGGCGATCAAGAAACATCTGGAAGCCGGCGAGCGTTTCGTCCTCGTCACCGCGCCCGACGCCCGCCCTTATGTACGCATGATCATCGAGCGCCTGTTCACCACGCTGCCGGTGCTCTCCCACGTCGAAATCGCCAAGGGCGTCGAGATCAGGGTGCTCGGGACCATATCGTGAGCGTTCTCTCGCAGGCCGTCGTCATCGCGGCGTTTCTCGCTTTCTGCCGCATCGGCGCCTGCTTCATGCTGATGCCGGGCCTGTCCAGCGCCCGCGTTCCGGTGCAGGTCAGGCTGTTCGTCGCGGTCGCCGCCACCGGCGGCCTGCTCGCCTTCCTGTGGGACAAGATCTTTCCCTTCGTCGATCCGCGCCCGCAGATCCTGGTGCCGATGATCATCTCGGAGCTGCTGGTCGGCGGGCTGATCGGCGCCATGACCAGGCTCTACATGGAAGCGCTTCGCTTCATGGGCTCGGCCATCGCCATGCTGATCGGCTATGGCGGCCCCGGCGGACCGGCGATCGAGGAGCCGGAACCGCAGGCGGCGCTTGCCGCCATCATCTCGTTCTCGGCGCTGCTGATGCTGTTCGTCTTCGACTTCGACCACGAGATCGTCCGTGCCCTGGTGACGTCCTACACGGTCGCGCCGGTCAATGTCTTCTTCAATCCACAGGCCGCGCTGGTCGACATCACCGACACCGTGTCGGACACATTCTTCCTGGTCATCCGTCTCGGCAGCCCGTTCGTCGCCTATGCCATTCTCGTCAATCTGACGATCGGCTTCGTCAACAAGCTGACCCCGCAGATCCCGATCTATTTCATCTCCCAGCCCTTCGTCATCGCCGGCGGCATGCTGATCTTCTATTTCGCCATCGGCACCATGCTGTCGCTGTTCGTCGACGGCTTCGTCGACCTCACACTGGCGAGGTGACATGAGCACGCGCAAGGACCGCTTGCGGAAACTGGTCAAGGTGCAGGAGCAGCTGAAAGCCTTGCACGAAAGCCGCCACGCCACCTTCGTCGCCGCGGCAAACGCCGCCGAGACCGAAGCCCGCGAATTGATCGGCCATTTCGACCAGGACAATTCCCTCTCCGCCCTGTTCCCCGATCTCTACCACCGCCGCATCGCCCAGGCCGTCTTGCGCCAGGGGGAAAGCCTGGAAAGCGCGAGGCAGGAAGCCGGCCTCATCGCCGCGGCAAGCGCCCGCACCAACATCGTCGAGCGCGCCTACAAGGACGTGCGCAACCGCGACGAACGCGAGAGATCAGACCGCGAGCGCCTGGACCTGATCGCGCAGAAGCGGGGACAGGAATAGTGGCGGGACCCGATCGTTGGCGCGAACTCATCAGTGTTGCGTAGAAAGCCCATCCGCCTGCCGGCTAACGTCCATGCGTACTTCCGTAACCAGCTTGCGGCGAAGGGCCATCACATAGTCACTCGGTCCCTTCGGCGTTATAACGAAGGCTTGGGAACCGCCAATGACCGATTTGGCAAAATAGGATGCCAACGGTTGATCGGGGTCCTCATCTTGCGTTGGAATGGCGATCGCGTTGATCGTATACCCCTTGGCAACGGCGTTCAGCCTGCTCGGCTGAACAGGAAGCCCATCGTTATTCTCGCCGTTGGCAGAGATGTCGATTACTTTCTTTGCTGCCGTTCCCGGAAATTGGTCGAGCAGAAGGCTGCCGACGTCAATAGCCGACGATACGGACGTTCCGCTCCGCCCCCGGCGAGCGAAGCCGGTATCTCCTTTGTTGCTGATCACCGATGCGGCCGCCCTGGCGTCTTCCAGCCCGCAGATGTTCGTCCATGGCAGCACGACGCGTGAGTGTCCAGGACTCGACCACTCAAAGTAGGCAACGCCGATGCAGCCGACGTAATTGCGCGCGATGGCGGCGATAATCTCTGGAGAAGTGAGTGCCGCTGCATGACCCTCGCGCTGTAGATCGGCGACCTTTGGATCGATCGAGGATGAGAAATCGACGGCGAACACAACGGCGACATCGACATTGGCCGCGTACCCCTGCGGCGCCCAACACACCGAAGCTGCAAGTGTCCCCATCAGCGCCAGAAATAGACTGGCACGCTTTGCCGGCCCTCCGGCTGATCGCTCTGTCGCCGACGTCAGGGTGCCCCTGCGTATCGCCCGCACCTGCTCGCGAAAAGAGGCCGCTACGGACAAAGCACCCAAGCCACGATGCATATTTCCCAACATGTTATCCTCCATCTCAAGAATGGGCATTTTCAAAACAGTCATTTTTCAACATGTGGAAATCTCGCGAAGCGCCTTGCTCCGCGCGCCGAGCAGCAGCAGATCCGCTTTGGTCCACAGAAGGTAACAGCCCAGCAAAGTCAGTTGCATGGCGAGCGCCGCGAAGGACCGCCTGACCAGACCTGCCGCAAGGTCCCACCGAGGGCCACGGTTGTCGCCAGCATTGCCGGCAACCGGCTGGCGAGCACTGCACTACGGAAGGGATCGGGCCAGGCGGCCGGCCACAACGGAAGCGGCGTGCCCGGCCTATGAATGGCGCTGCCGAATTTACCCAACGCATGCAGCAGGCCGGAAGTCGCCGCCAGTAGGGGATCGCCGAACAGCAGGAGGGCAGCGCCGAGTCCGAGGGCACCTGTACCTGACAGGAAGTCGCCCAGACGGTTGAGGGACGGATCGGGCGCATCCGGCCCTGACCATGCGCGTGATAGGCCTCACCGCCCAGGAAGAAAACCAGAGTAGCCAGGGTCAGCGCAACAGTGCCATGGCTGCCGGCGAAATAGCCCATCATCGCGGTGGTGACGGCGCTTCCCTCATGCGATCCGGCCGGCACCGTGGCAATCTGGATCGCGACACCCACGACAAGGCCGAGCGCATTGCCGCCGTTGTAATAGCCGCCGGGCCCCTTCACGCGGGCGCGGAGCGCCGCCACCAAATATGCGACCGGAGCTGCCCGCGCGATCATCGCGGCGACCTCACGACAAGCGCGGCAGCGACCGTTGCCGAGCCGTTTGAAGTGATCCGTGCCATGCCGAGCGGCGGTAGGGTTGGGAATACGCCCTCATCAATGGCAAGGGTCATCACGTCTCTCCACTGAACCTGAATTGGTGGCGGGACGATCGCTCGCCTGGAGTGCGGGCGCGACCGCGAAGCCAGGCGCCGCGCCGAAGGGAACCGGCCCGGCCAGGGGCGCGCGTGCCCGCGTTCCGTTCGTTGCGACGGACAGGATCGCACCGAGAATGATCGCGGCACCCAGTGCGGCCGCGGGTGAGCTCCGTTCGCCAAGGAAGATCGCCGCTGCGAGCGCCCCGAAAACACTTTCGGCACTGACGATCACGGCGGCATGACTGGCGGTGGTGAAGCGTTGGGCGGCGGTTTGTATGCCGAAAGCGATCGCGGTGGAGAACACGCCGAGGACCGCCAGTTCCGGGCCAGCCGCGACTACAGCGGCCGGCGATAGCTTGCCTTGCAGCGCTCCGAGCGGCAGGGCGACGGCGGCGGCCCCGAGGAATTGTGTCGCCGAGGCGGTGAACGGTCGCGGATGGGCCCGCATGTGCCGGCCAAGTTCGACCATCCACAGCGCATAGCAGGCAGCCGACAGGACAGCGGTGAGATCGCCGCCACCGAGACCGTCGATTCCGCCGGACAAAAGCAGGGCACCAAGCACGGTCAGACCGGCGGCTACGGCAAGGTTTGCTGTCGGGCGTTCGCCGATGAGCAGCCAGGCGGCCAGTGGTGTCATCACGGTTGCGGTGCTCACCAGGAAGCTTGCATTCGTGACTGTGGCGCCGAGATAGCAAAGCTGCTGAAGCGTGATGGAGATCGCGAACAGCGCACCCACCTTGGTCAGGCTGGCAAAATAGCCCGGCCCGGCAGGCAGTCTCCTCTCCTTCAAGACAAAGGGCAGCACCAGCAGCCCGCCGATCAGGCAACGCAGGCCGACGGCGCTTAGAGCATCGAGGTGAGCAAGCACCGTCTTTTGCGCGACATTGCCGAGGCCCCATAAAGCGGCCGCCAACAGCAGCAGCAAATTGGCTCTGGTCTCGGACACCCGGCACCCCCCTCAAGCCAAGGTCTTGATGACTCGGCCGCTCTAACTCGCCGGACCTAGACCACCCTGCATCACGGCAGCGCTTGAGGGCGGGGCGCTACTGTTTGCGGAGCGTTAGTTTTGAGTTAGAATTTCGTTAGGCGGTGAGAGCAAATGCAAAATGAAGATGCGGGCGAGACAAATAGAATCTCACTCTTCGGTGGTTTCAGGATCGAAAATGAAACGGCGCATTCGCTGCGGCTGACAGGAAAACGAGGGCCTGCGATCATTGCTTATCTGTCCCGGTCTCCAGGCATGGCAGCGACACGGGAGAGACTGGCTGATCTATTCTGGAGTGACAGCGATAGCGAACACTCCCGCAACAGTCTGCGGCAAACTCTCAGTATCCTGCGCCGGGACTTATTGCGAGCAGGCGTGGATCTTATCCATTCCCGCGGGGAATCGATTGGCCTCACGCCAGAAGTGGTTCGGGTTGACGTGGACGATTTCGAAGCAGGCCTCACGGCCCGTTCTGTGCCGGAACTCGAAAAGGCTCTGGCGAACTACACCGGGCCGTTCCTCGACGGGTTTTATCTGGGAAGCGATGGGTTCGATGGCTGGGTCACATCCGAACGCGACAGATTGCTGAGCCGCGCACTTGAAGCTTTCGAAAAATTGGCCCGTCTCGTTGACCCGGAAACCGGAATCATCCTGGTCGATCGCGTTCTCGTCATGGAACCGACACGGGAAGAGTCCTATCGGCTCAAGATGGAATTGCTGCTCGCGTCCGGTCAACGCGACAGGGCGATCAGGACATACGAAGTCTGCAAAAGCATGCTGAAGAAAGAGTTCGGGGTCGAGGTCGGCCCGGAGACGCGAGCGCTTTGGCAATCCATGCTGTCGGCCGACACGGCGTCGAATACACAGTCGGCAAATGCTGGTCCAGCCAATCAGAGCCACGGGCGCCCATCGATCAGCGTTGCCGACTTCATCAATCTGACCGGAAAGCAAGGCGACGACTTTTTCTCCAAGGGACTCGTGCAGGACATCACCACGGCTCTTTCCGAGGTGGCTGACTATGTGGTGCTCTCCGCACCGCCACCCGCGGAAAAGAGTGGTGCTGCCGAAGGAACCAAGATCCCGGGAACGCTCCGCGCGCGATACGTGCTTAGCGGCAGCGTCCAGAGATCGGGCCATGGGCTGAGGGTGAACATCCAGCTTGTCGATGCCGCTGACGGCCACAACGTCTGGGCCCAGAAGTTCGACGGGCACTCCGAGAATGCGCTCGAATTCCAGGACAGGATCGCACAGGCTGTTGTCTTGGCAGTGATCCTCGACCTTCAACTGACCAACTGGAAAGTCCGCGACAAGAGCCCGCCTGGTCCCCCCGAAGTGCGCAGGTTGGTGAACGAAGCTTTGATGAAGTATTTTGAGATGACCCGGGACTCGCTTTTGATCGGGCTAGAGCTTGCCGAGAAAGCTGTCTCGATAGGCGCTGACAACGCTCGTGCGAAGCGGACGCTCTCGATTATAATTTCAATGGGCGTGGCGTTCGGCTCGCTGCCCAGGGAGGCGGGCCAGATCGAGCGGGCGGTCGAGCTTGCGGCGGCGGCGGTGCGGGCGGTGCCTGACGACGAAATTGCCCGCTGCATCCTGTCATTCGCGCTCGAAAGCTGTGGCCGCATCGACGAGGCGATGGCGGAATGCCAGCACGCGATCAGTCTCAATCCAAGCTATCCGAGCGGCCACGGCGACATTTCGATGCTCTTTGCATTGCGCGGACAGGTGAACGAAGCAGTGCGCGAGGCCAACGAGGCAATCCGGCTCGGAACGCATGACGTCATCGACTTCTGGCGTCACCATGGCTTGGTTGTCGCACTGTTTGCGGGAGGCGACGATCGGCGGGCGCTCGAAGTCGCCCGCAGGGTGGTCAGGACAAAGCCCGGCTTTGTTCGCGGCGCCCTTTACTGGGCCGCGTCCGCGTCGGCAACCGGAAACAGCGAAGAAGCCTCACGGGCCATACACCATTGCCTGTCACAACTTCCTCATCTCAACCTGGGCAATGTCTGCCCCGGTTTTGTGCCGCGCTATGTGAAGGATCATCATCACGCGAGGTTCCTTGAAATGCTGTCGAGAGCTGGCCTTCCTGCTTCCTGATGGAACCTGGCTAGGCGGCTTGGTTCTGGAGAAACCAGATCAAGCCCGCCTCCTCGCAAGCCTGCCACAAGCTTGTTGAGGCATGGTCCTGGCTAAGGAAACCCGGCAAAAGGCGGACCTTCTTGGCGATTTCTCCACCCAGCGACATCGTGATGGATGTCGCCCGAGCTGCCGATCCGATGGATATCGAGGCTGCCCGCGCCGCGCTGATCAAGCGCGCCGGGAGCGTAGCCGGCACGTTTTCGGTCGACACGGCGGCCTCGGTCGATGCCGGCTCGATCCTGTCGCGCGCGACGGCTGACAAAGCCGCGGCGACGGCCGATCCTGCCAAGAAATTCAAGAAGTTCGAGGCGATGGTGTTGCAGACCTTCATCCAGAACATGCTGCCCAAGGACACCGAGGGCGTCTACGGCACGGGTCTCGCCGGCGACATGTGGAAATCGCAACTCGCCGAGCGCGTCGCCGACGTCATGGCCGATCGCGGCGGCATCGGCATCGCCAAGTCGCTGCTCGCCGACCACTACATGGACGGCAAGCGCAAGGTACCGATCGGCCCGGTCTCGAATGGACCGGAAAAGACCGAGATCGACCAGCAGACCCGTCTGTCCACCTCGCTCGTCCAGGAATTACAGCGCAAGGCCGCCAGGTCGATGACCGGCGACGAGACAACCATAAAAACAGACATCAAGATCTAGACTGGGAAACACCATGGCCGACTCTTCCGAATTCACCGCCAACCTGCCAGCGCGAGCAACCGCGTCGGACGCACCGACCCCGTTCGCTCGGCCCGGAAACCTTGCCGCCATCATCGGCCGCATCGAGGAGGTGGTCGAGGAAGAGACCGCCGGCATCCGCAGTGACACAAGTTATGACCTCAAGGCGTCGAACGCCCGCAAGAGCCGCTATCTCTACGAGCTGACCCGCGCCATGAAGGGCGGCAGCGAAGCCGAATTCCTCGAGCAGCACCGTGAGGGCCTAACCCGGCTGCGTCAGAAGCTGGCGAAGAACGAGGCCGCGATCCTGGCGCATCTGAGCGCCGTCAACGAGGTTGCCGGCCTGCTGCGCAGCGCCATCCAGCGCGCCGAAACCGACGGCACCTACTCCGCCGGTGAGTTCGGCAGGCAGAAAGGTTAGAGCGCGGCGATGCAGGGCCCGGGTTCAAAATGATCAAGGTCATCGCCATAGCGGTCTGGATCTGCGCCGCCACGCTCGGCGCGGTGTTCTATTCGTTCCAGGCCGCCGGCGAACGCGGCGTAGGCGAAAAACCCAAGCCGATGCTGGGCGGGCTGGACTACGTCAAGACCGACGTCATTTCGGTGCCGCTGATCCACGACTCGAAGATCGACGGCTACTTCCTGGCCAAGCTCGTCTATACCGTCGAGCCGGAACAGATAAAGAAGCTGTCGATCCCGGCCGAGGCGCTGATTACAGACGAGGTCTACAGTTATCTCTACGCCCACCCCCAGATCGACTTCACCAAGAAAGCGACGGTCGACCTCGATGCCTTTCGCGCCGCCATCCGCGACACGATCAACACACGTGTCGGCGCAACCCTGGTGCATGAGGTCCTGATCGATCAGGTCAATTTCCTGAGCAAGGATGAGATCCGCGACAACTGGCTGCGCCGACGCCAGGATGCCAGCACCCCGGCGCCCGAGGCGCCTAAGCCGGTCAGCGCGCATTGAACTGGCCACCCGGTGCCGGTGGTCCCGATAGCAGTCGGCGTCGGGGCCGATTCCTGCAATTCGCGTTGACGTAAACGTCAATCCAAAGCTATATGCGGCAGCGATCGTGATCGCCAGTGATGCCGCATGGACCTCGGCTGGACCGAAGTGCCGGTGCGCGACAGAATGCAACCAGACAGGAGAACAGCGTGAGCGTTCAGGAGATTGCCGAGAAGATCAAGTCGCGCGTGGCCAGCAGCGGGTTCGATCGTTCCGTGAAATTCGACACCGGCAGCGACGGCGTCGTCGTCATCGACGGCGCAACCGTCTCGACCACGGACGCTCCCGCCGACTGCACCATCAAGCTGTCGCTCGACGATCTGGATTCGCTGATCGCGGGCGACCTGAACCCGACCATGGCCTTCATGACCGGCAAGATAAAGGTCGAAGGCGACATGACCGTCGCCATGGCGCTGAGCCAGTTGATCGGCTGAACGGATGCGGCCGCCAGAAGCGGCTTCGAGACAACAACGCCGCCTTTTCAGGCGGCGTTTTGTTTGAATGGCAGTTGTGCTTAAAGCGTCACGCCGCCAGGGTCGGCGCTTGTGCCTTGAGCTTGCGGCCGGACGCCTTCAGCGTGCCCTGGGCGCCGTCGAGCGCGCCCTTCACCAGTTCCAGCGCCAGCAGGCGGTGCCGCTCGTAAGGTCCCGGCATGGCGAGCGCACCGGTCCTGGCGGCCGAAAAGCCGAAGCGGCCATAGTAAGGCTCGTCGCCGACCAGCAGGATCGCCGCGTGGCCGAGGCGCGCGGCTTCCGCAATGGCATGGCGCATCAGCGCCGAGCCGATGCCGGCACTCTTGAGCGACGGGTCGACGGCGAGCGGGCCAAGCAGCAGCGCTGCCGGACCGCCCTCGCCCAGCGTGACATCCCATAACCGCACCGTGCCGGCCAAGCCGCCCGAGGCATCGCGCGCGACGAAGGCCAGGCCCTCCGAGGGCCGGCGGCCGCGCCGCAACTTCTCCGAAGACTTAGTCTTGCGCTTCGGCCCCATGGCACGATCGAGCAAGGCTTCGCGCGCCGCCACGTCGGCAACAGTTTCGGCGACCATTGCGAAGGCCGGCGCATGAGCTACGATTTCAACTGACATTTCCATTTCCGCAATCCCTGCGAGCGGAGATCTGTTCCACAGGCGAGCCCAAGCGGGCGACGGGCGCCCACCTGGGATGATCTGAACAGCTCTAGCGAGCGTCAGATCACGTAGGATCGGAGAGGCTCGAAGCCGTTGAAGGCGACCGCCGAGTAGGTGGTCGTGTAGGCACCGGTGCCTTCGATCAGCACCTCGTCGCCGATGGTCAGCGACAGGGGCAGCGGATATGGCGTCTTCTCGTACATAACGTCGGCCGAATCGCAGGTCGGGCCGGCGAGCACGCAAGGCGCGGTCTCTGTGCCGTCATGCGCGGTGACGATCGGGTAGCGGATAGCCTCGTCCATCGTCTCGGCCAGACCGCCGAACTTGCCGATGTCGAGGAACACCCAGCGCACATTGTCGTTGTCGGCCTTCTTCGAGATCAGCACGACTTCCGACTTGATGACGCCGGCATTGCCGACCATGCCGCGGCCTGGCTCGATGATCGTCTCGGGAATGGCGTTGCCGAAATGCTTGCGTAGCGCCGAGAAGATCGCCTGGCCATAGGCCTGCGCCGCCGGCACGTCGCGCAAATAGCGCGTCGGGAAGCCGCCGCCCATATTGACCATCTTGAGCACGATGCCTTCCTCGGCGAGCGTGGCGAACACCTTCTTGGCGTCGGACAGCGCACGGTCCCATGCGGTCAGGTCGGTCTGCTGCGAGCCGACATGGAACGACACGCCATGGGCGTCGAGGCCGAGGCCCTTGGCATGGCGCAGCACGTCGACGGCCATCGCTGGCACGCAGCCGAACTTGCGCGACAGCGGCCATTCGGCGCCTTCGCCATCGGTCAGCACGCGGCAGAACACGCGGGCGCCGGGAGCGGCGCGGGCGATCTTCTCGACCTCCTCGACGCAGTCGACCGCGAACAGCTTGATGCCGAGCTGGTAGGCGCGTGCGATATCACGCTCCTTCTTGATGGTGTTGCCGAAGGAGATGCGGTCCGCCGGCGCACCGGCGTCCATCGCCATCTCGACTTCGGCAACGGAAGCGGTGTCGAAGGACGAGCCCATCGCAGCAAGCAGGCGCAGGATTTCCGGCGCCGGGTTTGCTTTCACCGCATAGTAGATCTTGGAATCGGGCAGAGCCTTCTCGAAGGCGCGGAAATTGTCGCGCACGACATCGAGGTCGACGACGAGGCAGGGGCCGGACGGACGTCGGGTGGCGAGGAAGTCGAGGATGCGCTGTGTAGCCATCGGGTTTCTCCATCGCGCCTTTCGGCGCGCACAGGGGTGCGGACACGGGCTTTCGGCCTCGCGAACACGCGGTCAAACAAAGGCGGGACGGAAAATCCATGGAACCAGCCGGTGGAGACCCCGGAACCATGAAACGCCGTCTCGCGGCGATGAACCTTGGCCTTGCCCGGCTTCGGTTCGCTTTGTCTGCCTTGGCTTGGATTGGGAGAACCCCGTTCCGCACTGCCGGCAATGAAGGTGTGCCTCTTCAGTAACCCCGGTCTTTGGACAACCGGCAGAGAACCAGAAAGGCCCGCACCGTCGTTGCTTCAAGGTGTCCTCGGTCTGGCGGTTGGCCGCTAAACCGACTGGAGGGGTTGGCTCCAGTTACCTTACCGATTTCCCTCACCATTCGAGGACCGGCGGACACCCACAGGCACGTGCGACTTTGGGCAAGCGCGATATAGGGGCGAAGCATTTCACAATCAATAAAAATCGTATCCCAGGTTGTAAAATTTCTGGCATCGAACAATGTTGGCGCAACCGTATCCGGATATCGAACGATGACAGGCACGCACGGCCCCTTCAACGCCTTTCTCCATCTTCGCCAGATGCCGGTGGCGCATGCCGAACTTGGGCCCCTGGCCGGCCTGCGGCTGGCGGTCAAGGACATTTACGATGTTGCCGGCTATCGCACCGGTTGCGGCAATTTGCGGAAATTCGCCGAAGGCCACGCCGCTTCGCGCACGGCACCCGCCGTGCAGATGATTCTCGACGCGGGCGCGCGTTTCGTCGGCAAGACCCAGACCGACGAGCTCGCTTTCGCTCTGTTCGGCCAGAACGCGCATTTTCCGTTTCCGGTGAACCCCGCGGCTCCCGACCGCGTCACCGGAGGCTCGTCGTCCGGGTCGGCAGCGGCGGTTGCGGGTAGGCTGGCCGACATCGCCACGGGGTCCGACACCGGTGGTTCGATCCGCGCGCCGGCGAGTTTCTGCGGGCTGATCGGGCTCCGCACCACGCATGGCCGCATTTCCCTCGAGGGCACCATGCCGTTGGCGCCGAGTTTCGACACGTTCGGCTGGTTCGCCGACGACATCGAAACCTACGAGACAGTCGGCAAGCTGCTGCTCGGCCGCGACCCGCACCAGCATGCGCTCGAGCGCCCGCTGACGCTGACTGGCTGGACGAAATGGTGGCCCGGCCGGCACTCGCCGAATATGCGGGAATGAAGGCGCTGGCGGGCGCGATTTTCGGCACGCCGGCGACGCCGACGACGCGCTTCAGCTCTCCCCCGGATGAACTCTACTGGTGCTTTCGCCGGCTGCAGGCCAGGGAGGCCTGGACGGTACATGGCGAATGGATCACCAGCGGCGAGCGCGACCTTGGCCCTGGGGTCGAGGAACGGTTCGGCTTCGGCCGTGCCGTCGACGACCGGACGGCTCAGGCCGAAAAAGTGCGCCGGCTGACCTTTCGCGGCGAACTCAGCGCCCTGCTCGGCAAGGACGGCTTCCTTGTCCTGCCGACGGTGCCAGGCCCGGCGCCATACGTCGGCAGCACACCCGAGCAGTTCCAGACCTATCGCGAGCGCGCCTTGCATCTCCTGTGTCTGGCCGGGCTCTCCGGCTTTCCCCAAATCACCTTGCCGATCGGCTCGGTCGCCGGTGCTCCTTTCGGCCTGTCGCTGCTTGGCCCTTCCGGCAGCGACATAGCCCTGATACGGCTCGGCCGAAAACTTCTCGACGCAGCACAAAGAGCCTGAACAATGGATACACTGACCCGCATGCGCGCCTTCATCGATGTCGTCGAGGCCGAGGGCTTTTCGGCGGCGGCGCGCAAGATCGGCCGCTCCAAGGCGCTGCTGTCGAAATATGTGCGCGAGCTGGAGGACGAACTCGGTGCGCTGCTGCTCAACCGCACCACGCGCCAGTTCTCGATGACCGAGGCCGGCCACACCTACTACCGTCGGGCCTCGGAGATCGTGCGCGAGGTCGACAGCCTGGCCGACGCCGTGCGCGAGTCCTCCGGTGATGTGCGCGGCCGGATCAAGCTGTCGGCGCCGCGCACCTTCGCCGACGCGCCGATCGGTCAGTCCCTGATCGACTTCGCCAAGCAATATCCCGACATCGTGCTCGACATCCAGCTCGACGACCGCTTCGTCGATCTGGTCGAGGAAGGCTTCGACCTCGCGGTGCGCATCTCGCGGCTGGAGAATTCGTCGCTGATCGCCAGACGGCTGGCGCCGTTTTCGATCAAGCTTTGCGGCTCTCCCGAACTGATCGCCAGGCATGGCATGCCGACACGGCCCCAGGATCTCGGCCACATGCCCTGCATCGTCGACACCAATGGCCGCGGCCTGAACAACTGGCCGTTCAAGGGCGACAATGGCGATCCGGTGAGCATCGCCGTGTCGGGCCCGATCGAGGTCAACAGCCCGATGGCGGCGCGCGCCGCGGCCTTGTCGGGGCTTGGCTTCTGCATCCTGCCGGATTTCATCGCCGCGCCCGATCTCAAGAGCGGCCAATTGATGGCAGTGCTCGACGACCGCATCCTGTCGGGCGGCGGCATCTTCGCCGTCTATCCACACCGCCGCTATCTGCCGGCGAAGGTGCGCGTGTTCGTCGACTTCCTGGTGCAGTGGTTCAGGACGCGCGAGAGCGCCTGACCCCGCTTCAGTCCTCGAGGCGCGTCGCGCCGCGATGCGCTTCGAGCTCTCGTTGCGTGCGCGCCGCTGTCCCAAAACCGCTTCGCACTTTTGGGTGACATGCTTTTGTTGTGTGCGTGTCGTCGTCCCAAAACCGCTTCGCACTTTTGGGCGACACGCCTTTGTTGTGTGCGTGTCGTCGTCCCAAAACCGCTTCGCACTTTTGGGCGACACGCACTGGCGGTCCCAATTTCGCCCCCTTTCTGGTAACCTTCGACAACTCTCTCCGAAAACCAAGGGAATCGCGACCGCGAATGCATTTGAAACGGCACGCAATCATGCTGGCTTCGGCCTTGGCGGCGACCTTTGCCGCGACAGGACCCGCCGAGGTGCATCCGCACGTCTTCGCCGAGGCACGCCTCGACGTGATCCTCTCCCCGGATCACCAAAGTGTGAAAGCGTTGCGTCATCTGTGGCGCTTCGACGACCTGTTTTCGAGTACGGTGATGATGGAGTTCGACAAGAACTCCGACCTGAAGCTTGACGACAAGGAGCTGAAGGAGGTCGCCGATACCGTCCATGCCTCGCTGGCCGAGTTCAATTATTTCCAGCTCGTCACCCAGAACGGCAAGGACGTGACGATGGTGCCGCCGCCGCATCTGATGGCCAATTTCGACAACGACCAGTTGATCATCCTGTTCGAGTCCGAACCCAAGGTGCCGATCAAGCTGACCGGCACGATCAACATCGGTGTCTATGATCCGACCTTCTACACGGCGATCGACTTCACCGAGGATTCCAACATCACGGTTGAAGGCCTGCCGTCGAATTGCACGAGCAAGGTCATCCGGCCGGACCCGGACGAAGCGATCAAGGAAAACCAGAAGACCCTGACGGATGCTTTCTTCAACGATCCGACGGGCACCGATATGAGCAAGATCTTTGCCACCAAGCTCGAACTGACCTGTCAGCCAGAAGGATAGATCCGGTGAACCTGATCGGGAACTGTTCGAAACCGTCCCTGCGTTTGGCATTCGGCCTGTTGGCCCTCACCTTTGCCATGATGCATTTCGCCAATGCCGCGCACGCCCAGAGTTCGCTCGGCATAGGCGTCAATGACGGCATGGCGCCGACCACCGGTCCGTTCGCCCATATCCTGATGTGGATCAATCTCAGGCAGCAGGAATTCTATCGCGCGCTGGCGACAGCCATGAAGGCGATGCGCCAGGACAACAGCAAGCTCTGGGTGCTCATCGGCCTGTCCTTCGCCTATGGCATTTTCCACGCCGCCGGCCCCGGCCACGGCAAGGCGGTGATCTCCTCCTACATGGTGGCAAACGAAGTGGCGCTGAAGCGCGGCATCCTGTTGTCCTTCGTCTCGGCGCTGCTGCAGGGCCTGACGGCGATCCTGGTGATGCTGCTTGCCTATTTCGTCCTACGCGGCACCACCATCTCGATGACCGATGCGGCCTGGTTCATGGAGATCATGAGCTTTGCCCTGGTCACCCTCTTTGGCGCCTGGCTTTTGTGGCGCAAGCTCGGTCCAGCCGTCCTGCGCCTGTTTGGCAAGGGGCCGGCCTACAGCCTGTCCGCGGCTCACGCAGGTCATTCCCACGCGGGCCATTCTCATGCCGGCGGCCATTCGCATGGCGCCCACGACCATGCTGCGCACGCTCATTCCCATGCACTTCACGCGCACGACGATCACGACCATGCGCATGGCCATTCGCACGATCATCACGACCACGGCGCGCACGAGCACCATCACGACCATGGCGGGCACGACCATGGCGCGCACGATCATGCGCATCACGACCACGCCAGCGGGGAGGTCTGCGAAACCTGCGGCCACTCGCATGCACCCGACCCGGCGCTGCTGTCGGGTGACCGCTTCGATTGGCGCACGGCATGGTCGGCGGTGGCGGCGGTCGGCATCCGCCCCTGCTCCGGCGCGCTGATCGTGCTGAGCTTCGCGCTTCTCAACGGGCTCTGGCTCGGCGGCCTGCTGTCGGTGCTGGCGATGTCGATTGGAACCGCCATCACCGTTTCGGCGCTGGCGACGCTGGCCGTGACCGCCAAGAACTGGGCGGTGTATTTCGCCGGCGACGGCCGCATGGGCAACCGCATCCATTCGATCGTCGAGATCGGCGGCGCGGCCTTCGTATTCCTGTTTGGACTGCTGTTGCTGTCAGCGAGCCTGACGGGCGGCGTCTAGACCCATCCAACCCATTGGAACGGGATAGGCGCCGCGACGCCTAACCGGCGATCTTGCCGCCCAGCTCATCCTCGATATGAACGCGGATGATCTCGTCAAAACTTTTCTCGGCGCTGAAGCCAAGCTCCCTTGACCGCCGCGCCTCGAACCGGGTCGGCCAGCCCTTGACGATCGCCCAGATTGTCTCGTCGGGCACCTCGCGGATCAGGCTTGCCGCCTTCGATCCGGCGATGCGTTCCAGCGCCTCGATCTGCTCGCCGACGGTGACGGAGACGCCCGGCATCGTCAGGTTGCGGCGCGGCCCGACGGCGGCACCGTCGATGCCAGCCGCATGGATCAGGAAATTCACCGCCGAACGCGGGCTGGCATGGGTGTGCAGCACCGAGCGCGGCACCGGCAGGATCGCCTCCTGCCCGCTCAGCGGTTCGCGGATAATGCCGGAGAAGAAGCCGGAGGCCGCCTTGTTCGGCTTGCCCGGCCGCACGCAGATCGTCGGCAGCCGGATGCCGATGCCATCGAAGAAGCCGCGCCTTGAATAATCGGCGAGCAGCGCTTCGCTCATCTGCTTCTGCGTGCCGTAGGAGGTCAGCGGCGTCGGGTGGAATTCGTCCGGAATGACATCCGGGAACGGCGCGCCGAACACCGCGATCGACGAGGTGAAGACGACGCGCGGCGCGAACCCCGCCAGGCGGATGGCGTCGAACAGCGCGCGCGTGCCGTCGAGGTTGACGTGGTAGCCGAGTTCGAAATTCGCTTCCGCCTCACCCGACACGATGCCGGCGAGGTGGAAGACGACATCGGGCCGCGACGCAACCAGGCTTTCCGCGGCGCCTGCTTCGGCAAGGTCACCCGTGTGCGCTGCGACGCTGACGCCGTCCATGGCTGGCGCCTGCGGCGGCACGATGTCGTGCAGATCGAGCGCGGTGATCTTCTTGCCGCGCAGCGTGCCGTCCTTGGCCAGCCGGGCGATGAGTTTGCGGCCGACCATGCCCGCCGCGCCAGTGATCAGAATGCGCATGTCCGATATCCCTTACTTGTCCCGATTTTTGCGCTGGCTGCGCGCGCGCAGCCAGAACACCAAGAAGAACGCCAGCACGAAGGCGGTGCCGAAGATACCCGCCAGCACGGTCGAATAGTTGCCGAGTGCCAACATCACGGTCGGCAGGTAGAAAGCGGCAATGCCGAACAGAAGCATGATCCAGACCGCCGCGATGGCCGCATTGCGCGTGTCGCGGTCCATCAGGCCGGACCGGAGCGGCGATCGTTCATCGGTTTGAGTTTCAAAGCTGGAGAACTCCTGAGGCAGGTCCGATCAATGGTCATCGATCGGGCCTAGTGATAGTGGCCGTGATGCGGAGCCGCATCGTGCCCGTGCTTATGGTCGTGGCCGTCGCCATCATCGGCGCAGTGGCCGAATTCCGGTTCGACGGTGGCATGGCTGATGCCGTGCTCGCTGGCAAGCCGCTTCTTGATGGCGCTGACCGCCTGATGCGCGTCGATCCCCTCGTCAAGGCAAGCGTGCAGGGTCGCCATGCTGCTCGTGCCGTCGATCGACCAGATATGCATATGGTGCACTTCGCGCACGCCCTGGACGGTTGTCTGGATATCCCCGGCGATCAGGTCGCGGTCGAGGCTTGGCGGCACGCCTTCGAGCAGGACGTGGGCGGCGGCGCGCATCAGCGACCAGGCGGTGGACAGGATCAGCAGCGAGACCAGCACGGACAGGATCGGGTCGATCGGCGTCCAGCCGGTCGCCAGGATGACCAGTGCCGCCACGATCGCGGCGGCAGAGCCGAGCAGATCGCCAAGCACATGCAGGATGGCGCCGCGCATGTTGAGGTTGTCTCGATCGCCGCCATGCAGCACCAGGAAGGAGCCTATATTGACCAGCAGGCCGAGGATCGCCACCACCAGCATCGGACCGCCCAGCACCGGTGCAGGTGTCAGCAGGCGATTCCATGCCTCGTAGACGATCCACAGCGCGATGACGAAGATGGCGATGCCGTTGGTGTAGGCTACCAGCGTCTTGACCCGGCCGAAGCCGTAGGTGAGCTGGCCGGTCGCCGGCCGGCCTGCCAGGTGGAAGGCATACCAAGCCAAGCCGAGCGCAATGGCGTCGGCGAGCATGTGGCCGGCATCGGCCAGCAGCGCCAGCGACCCCGTAAACAGGCCGCCGAGCGCCTCGGCGACCATGAAGCCGGCGGTAAGGCAAGCCGCGATCAGCACGCGCTTCTTGTCGCTCGAGCCATGCACATGGCCAGCGCCGTGATCGTGCCCGCCGTGGTGGTGGGTATGGGCCAAATGGCAAACTCCCGTTAGGCGCCGAATTCCGCGCGAAAATCCTCCAGGCGGCGCTTCTGCTGGCCATCGGCGTCGAAATTGGCTGGATCGAGCCAGGCTTCATAAGCCTTGCGCAGAGCCGGCCATTCCTTGTCGATGATCGAATACCACGCGGTGTCGCGGTTTTCACCCTTGACGATGAGATGCTGGCGGAAAATGCCCTCGAATTTGAAGCCAAACCGTTCCGCCGCGCGCTTCGATGGCTCGTTGCGGTTGTTGCACTTCCATTCGTAGCGGCGATAGCCGAGTTCGTCGAAGATGTATTTCATGAACAGGAACTGCGCTTCGGTCGCCGCCGGCTTGCGCGAGATGAGCGGTCCCCAATAGATGTTGCCGATCTCGATGACGCCATAGGCCGGATCGATGCGCATCAGCGTCTGGCGTCCCGCGATCTTGCCGCTCGCCTTGTCGATGACCGCGAAGAACAGTGGATCCTCGCTGGCCTCCACCTTGTCCAGCCAGGGCTGGAAGGCGGCGCGGGTTTCCGGCGGATAATCGGGTAGCCAGGCGAAGCGGCCGTCGACATCGGCGACGGCCGAGGCTTCATAGAGACCGTCGCCGTGCTTCGCGGCACTCAGCGGCTCGAGCCTGACATAGCGGCCCTCCAGCACCTTGTGCTCCGGGCGCGGACGCGGTTGCCAGTCTTTGAGATTTTCCGACACCGAAAGCTCCAATCCGTTGACTTTTGCGAGCGGACGCTCACAAAAACGCTGCCGCACAGTAAGAACCACAGGGACGGGAAAAATGCTCCACACGATTTCGGCCTTCGACCGTCTCGGCGAGGAAAATGCGTTCGCGGTGCTGGCGCGAGCAACGGCACTTGCCCAGCAGGGCCGCGACATCGTCAACCTCGGCATCGGCCAGCCAGACTTCAAGACGCCGCAGCACATCGTCGAGGCGGCGATCAAGGCGTTGCGTGACGGCCACCATGGCTATACGCCGGCCAACGGCCTTTTGGCGACGCGCGAGGCGGTGGTGCGCCGCACGCTGACCACCACCGGCATCGAGGTCTCGCCCGAGGCGGTGATGATCATGCCCGGCGGCAAGCCGACCATGTTCGCCGCCATCCTGATGTTTGGCGAACCGGGCGCAGAGATCCTCTATCCCGACCCCGGCTTTCCCATCTACCGCTCGATGATCGAATTCACCGGTGCGACCCCCATTCCCGTGCCGATGCGCGAGGAGAACGGCTTCGCCTTCTCGGCGCAAGAGACGCTGGCGCTGATCACCTCGAAGACCAGGCTCCTGATCCTCAACTCGCCGGCCAACCCGACCGGTGGCGTCACGCCCCGGGCCGAGATTGAAAAACTGGTCAAGGGGCTGGAGAACCACCCAGATGTCGCCATCCTCTCCGACGAGATCTACGATGTCATGACCTATGACGGCGAGACGCCTTGCTCGCTGCTCGGCTTTCCCGAGATCCGCGACCGGCTGATCGTGCTCAACGGCTGGTCGAAGACCTGGGCGATGACCGGCTGGCGCATGGGCTGGTCGATCTGGCCGAACGGCGACAAGGGCGGCCATCTCTATGACAAGGTGCGCAAGCTGGCGGTCAATTGCTGGTCCTGCGTCAACGCGCCGAGCCAGTTCGCCGGCATTGCCGCGATCGACGGCCCGCAGGAGGACGTCGACAGAATGATGCGCGCTTTCGACAACCGCCGGAAGATCGTGGTCGAAGGCCTGAACGCCCTGCCAAACGTCTCCTGCATCACGCCCAAGGGCGCGTTCTATGCCTTCCCAAATGTCTCGAAGACCGGTTGGAAGGCCAAGAAGCTCGCCTCGGCGCTGCTCGACGAGGCCGGTGTGGCGCTGATCGGCGGCCCCGATTTCGGCATTCTCGGCGAAGGCTATATCAGGCTCTCCTACGCCAATTCCGAAGAGAACATCCTGCGCGCGCTGGAGCGGATCGGAGCGTTCCTGGCGAAGTGAGCTTCAGCGTCCGCCGCCCGAGCCCAGATAGGGTGCCGCCCTTCCACGACGGTGTCATGAGGCGTCCGGAGGCGCTTGGCCAAGGCTGGGCGGGCATGCCGAAAACGGCTACGACTTCCCTTTGTCAGGACCAAATGAGGGAATCTCGGATGTTCTATGCAATCCTCGCCTATCACGTGGAAGACGCGATCAAGGCGATGACGCCGCAGGAAGATACGGCGCTGATGGCCGAGTTGCTGAAGATAAACGCCCGGCTTCACGAGGAAGGCACGCTTGGACCGTCCGCGCGTCTGGGGGCAACACAGGATGCCTGCACCCTGCGCGGTCCAGGCGACGGCATGATTGTCGACGGCCCCTTCGCCGAAACCAAGGAGCAGTTGCTCGGCCTCTACGTCGTCGACTGCGCCACGAGAGAGGACGCCATCGCGATCGCCCGCGACCTTCGCCGCGTCAATCCTACCGCGGTTTACGAGATCAGGCCCATTTTGCATTTCAAGCCCGGCGTGCCGCTGGCTGGCAAATGAGCCGGCGCGAAAGCCCTGCCGGCACCGGCTGCTCACCCACGCCCGACGAATGGCATCTTGGTCGCCATCACCGTCATGAACAGCACGTTGGTGTCGAGCGGCAGGCTGGCCATGTGCACGACCGCATCGGCGACGCGCTGGACATCCATCACCGCTTCGGCGGCGATCGAGCCATTGGCCTGCGGCACGCCGACGGTCATCGGCTGCGCCATGTCCGTCAGCGCATTGCCGATGTCGATCTGGCCGCAGGCGATGTCAAAGGGGCGGCCATCCAGCGCCAGCGTCTTGGTCAACCCCGTAATGGCGTGCTTGGTCGCTGTATAAGGCACGGATCCCGGACGGGGCGCATAAGCCGACACCGAGCCATTGTTGATGATGCGGCCGCCCATCGGCTTCTGCTTGCGCATGGCGCCGAATGCGGCGCGCGCGCACAGGAAAGATCCCGTGAGATTGACGCCGACGATATCGTTCCACACCTCGACCGGGATCTCGTCGATGGGCGTCGACTTGTAGCCCATGCCGGCATTGTTGAAGAGCAGGTCGACGCGGCCGAAAGCCTCCGCCACCGTCTCGAACAGATCGTCGACCTCGCCGGCCTTGCTGATGTCGCAGGAAGCCGCCAAAGCCCTGGCGTCGGTCGGGCCGATCTCGGCGATCGCGGCATCCAGCACCGGCTTGCGGCGCCCACAGAACACCGTGTTCCAGCCCGCCTTGAGCAAGGCCGTGGCGACGCTCTTGCCGATCCCGGTGCCGGCGCCGGTGACGATGGCGGTTTTTTGTTCGGTCATGGCAGTTGTCCTCCGGCAGCGCTGTGCGTGCTCGCCTGATCTACAAGTTTGGTTCGGGTGGAGAAGGCATCGCAAATGATGGCGGCGATGGCAAGCGCGGCCACCGGGACATGCCCTCGAAAAGTGAAACCCGTTTCTTTGGAGGGAAGCCGGCGAGCGCCGACAAAAAGGGCGGTCATTGGCGACCGCCCTGATCTGAACCGGGCTTGGGAGGAGGAAAAGCCGATCCGACTGTGTAGAATGATGCGCTTCCTGAGTTAACGAAAGGTAAACGCCTCCAGGGCCCTCCGTGCCAATCCGGGCTACCAGCGCGGATTGGGTGACGTACCCTTGGCGGCGGGCACTTTCGCCGCCGAAACCGTCGCCTCGACATGATCGATCAGCGCATCCGGCAGGCCAAGCCGCCCGGCAAGCAGGTCGAGATAACCGCGCTCGGCGCGCGTGTTGGGGTCGATGGTGAGGCGCGACGCCGTATAGAGCTCGAGCTTCTGCGCGTCGGTCCTGGCGCCGGCCACCAGCGTGTCGAGGTCGAGCGGGCTCTCCAGCTCCGCCATCAGGAATTTTTCCGCATCGGTGCCGATCCCGGCGAGGTTGAGCTTGCCGGCGATCTTCTGGCGTTCCTCGTCGTCGACATGGCCGTCGGCCTTGGCCGCCGAGATCATCGCCCGGACCAGGGTCAGCGTGAACTCATCCTCGCCTTGCGGCGCCTGCGACGGGTGGAAGGCGGTATCCTTGGGTGGCGGCAACAATTCCGGCTCGCCGGCGGCGGGCGCCTGTTCCGGTGCGTTGCCGGCCTTGTAGTTCTGATAGGCCTTGTAGGCGAGACCACCGATGGCGGCCAAGCCGCCGAGCTTCACCGCGGCACCCGTCACCTGCCGGCCGGCGCCGGTCCCAAGCAACACGGCAGCCAGCGCACCGGCGGCCAGCGGATTGTCCTTGGCCATCTGTACCGCTTGTCCCGCCTTGTCGCGGACCGTGCCGCTGGTGCCGGGAACTTGCGAGCCGAGCAGATCGTCGAGAAGCTTCTTGGGATCGAACATCAATGCCTCCAGGATTTGCCCGGCCGAACGGGCAGGTTTCGACGCCGAAGACGTAGGTCCCGAAGCTTGATATTGCAATGACAGGCGACCCGGTTTGCCCGGCCCCGGCGCCTCGATCAGGATCCGATATGCGGTCCCCTGCCCCGGGCTTGCGCAAGCTCGACCTGGCGCTGGCGCTCTGCGTAGCGCTTGCGGTCCTCATCCGAGCGGGCATCGAAGCAGTGCGGGCACGAAACCCCGGCGGCATATTTCGGCGACACCAGCTCGCTCTCCGTCAGCGGATGGCGGCATGCGCGGCAGAGTTCCGCGTCGCCCTCCGCGAGGCCGTGCGACACCGAAACCCGTTCGTCGAAGACGAAGCACTCGCCCTGCCACAGGCTCTGCTCCGCTGGAACATCCTCGAGATATTTGAGAATACCGCCCCTGAGGTGGAACACGTCCTCGAAGCCGAGCGACTTCACATAAGCGGTCGCCTTTTCGCAGCGTATACCGCCGGTGCAGAACATCGCCACCTTGCGCCCTTCGAGAGCCGCCCGGTGCGCTTCCACCCAGGCCGGGAATTCGCGAAAGCTCGCCGTCGCCGGATCGACGGCGCCCTTGAAGGTGCCGATCGAGACCTCATAGGCATTGCGCGTATCGATGACGATTGTGTCGGGTTGCGAGATCAGCGCATTCCAGTCGCCCGGCTCCACATAGGTGCCCGCGCTTTTCGCCGGGTCGATGGTCTCGACACCCATGGTGACGATCTCGCGTTTCAGCCGCACCTTCATGCGGTGGAACGGCATGGCCGCGGCACTGCTGTATTTGACCTCGAGACCCGACAGGCCGTGGATCGCTTCGATGTACTCGATCAGCGCGGCGATCGCTTCCTCGCTGCCCGCGACGGTGCCGTTGATGCCCTCATGTGCCAGGAGCAGCGTGCCCTTGATCCCGCGCCCGCAGCAGAAGGCCGCAAGCGGCGCGCGCAACGCCTCGAAAGCGTCAAGCCGGGCAAAGCGGTAGAGCGCGGCGACGCGGACTGGCTGGGATGGCGCGGGCAGAGTTGTCATCGCCAGAGCAACTAGACGCTCGTAGACGCCGATTCAAGGCGAAACGGGTCGGGCTGCTCGTCATGGCCTTGTCGGGAAAGAACCTTTAAGCTCGGCGGCAATACGTGACATCGCGCCGCGACCGGTTTCGTGGACACGGCAATACCCGTCTGCTAATCGGTTGAAATTCCCCTCGATCCGGCCCTCGACAAGGAGAGACAGATGCCCAGCAAGACCGAGAAACTCCTGTCGCTCCTGAATGGCCAGCCTGTCATTCCGGTGTTGAAGATCGCCAATGTAGCCGATGCGGTGCCGCTGGCCCGTGCTCTGGCGCGCGGCGGTTTGCCGGCGATCGAGATCACGCTCAGGACCGCGGATGCGCTCGAAGCGATCCGTCGCGTGGCCGGCGAGGTCGAGGGGGCCATCGTCGGCGCCGGCACCATTCTGGACGGCAAGCAGTTCGACGAGGCAGCCGGTGCCGGTTCGCGCTTCATCGTCAGCCCCGGCATAACCCGCGAGCTTCTGGCCGCCGCCGCCGGCAGCGAGGTTCCGTTGCTGCCCGGCGCCATCACGCCCGGCGAGATCATGGCCGCGCGCGAAGCCGGCCTGCGCTTCCTGAAATTCTTCCCCGCCGAGCAGTCCGGCGGCATCGCTTCGCTCAAGGCCTTCGCCTCGCCGCTGGCCGACGTCAAATTCTGCCCGACCGGCGGCATCACCGGCAAGAACGCAGCCGACTATCTCAGCCTGTCCAATGTCATCTGCGTCGGCGGCTCGTGGGTGGCGCCCGACGACATGGTCAAGGCCGGCAAGTGGGACGAGATCGAAGCGCTCGCACGCGCCGCCAGCAAACTAGCGAAATAACCTTTCCGGACGGCACGAAAACTCCGGCCGACTAGCGTCGACCGGGCCTCTTTGACCGGCTGGGGGGTGCGATCCGTTGCAGACCCTTGACCGTCTGCTTGGGGTGGTGCCGGCAGCGCGTCACCACCGTGGTGCGGCAGCGCTTCTTCATCATGTGCATATGATTGTCGGTCTTGACGACAAGCCGCGCCCGATCCTGCGGCGTCAGGCACCACCTGCATCGCACCTCTGGACAGCAAAAAGCCGCGCGGGTCGCCCGGCGCGGCTTCAGCAATATTCGGGGCTGTTCGCTACTTCGTCTGGAAACGGGCGACCGACAGGAACTTGACGGCATTGCCGGTGAAACGGTTGGCGTCGGCCATCTGGTTGCCCGCCTGGAAGCCAGTCGTATAGACCTCGCTCGGCGGCGTATGCACGATGTTGTAGGCGTAACCCGGTGCGGTCGTCGCGCTCGAAACGGTGGCGACGTTTTCGCCGCTGGTCAGCGCCCAGCGGGCGGCCTGCGGAGCAGCGGCAACCACCACGGCCCTGGGGCCGGGTTTCTGGTCGCGGACGGTGGCCCTGGCTTCCTTGCGGGTCGTCTTCACACCAGCGCCGATCGCGGCGACCGGATCGGAACCGGCAGGACGGGCGGCAACAGCCTGGCGCGGCGAGGCCGCATCGACACCAGACGGATCGTTGAAGGCCGAACGCGGTTCTTCGGCCAACGAGGCCACCTGATATTCGTCGGCGGTGCCGACCTGGGCATTGGCCTCGTCGAGCACGGCCTTGACGGCGTCCGGCTTGGTCGGCTCGGGACGCGCTGTCGGCAGCACGGAGAACGCATCCGTCGCGGTCTTGCCCTGTTCAGCCGTTTCGGCCAGCGCCATCAGCACATCCTTGCTGGGCGGCGGTGCGAGGTCCGCCGGCAGCGAGCGCTCGGGGCGCCATGTCGGCAGTGGGATGTTGTTGAGGGCGACCTGCGCCGGATCGGCGGCCGCGGCTTCCGCGATGGCTGCCGGATCGGACTTGCCGAAAGGCATGTTCGCCGGTGCCTGGGCCGTCGCCACTGCCTGTTCGGTGGTGGCCGTCGCATCCGCCGTGGCGAAGGGAACATTCTCAGGCGGCTGTGCGCCGACATCGGCCTTCGGCCGCGGCGCGAAATCGGGCAGCGGGATTTCCTTGGCCGGCAGCGCCGCGATAATCGTCTCCGGCGTGTTCTTCTCCGGTTCCGGAGCCTGCTCGTCGGCAACCTGCGGAATCTCGGCCCGTTGGGCATTCTCGGGGGCCACGATGGAGATGCCAGGCACGTTGCTGCTCTTGGCGGCGGCGGCCGGCTTCAGATTTCTAGCCTTGGGCGCAGGTGCGGCCGAAGCGGTCTCCACGTCGGCGCTGTCGTCGGCCTCGTCGTCGCCACCGCCGCCGAACAAGGCAGAGAGGAACCCGCCGGATTTCTTGCCGCTGCCGCCGGCGCTGGCCATCTCGATATTCGGTGTGCCGGAACCCTTGCGCGATTGATAGGAGGCCAGCGCCTGTTCATAGCCGGGCAGCGGCCGGCCGTCGCTCGGCACATGCAGCGTCTTGCCGTTGGGGAACAGGCTGACCAGTTCCTGGCGGCTGATGCCGGGCCAGTGGCGCACATTGCCGACGTCCATGTGGACGAACGGCGAACCGGAGGTCGGGTAATAGCCGACGCCACCGCCCTGCATCTTGAGGCCGATGTTGCGCAGCTTCTTCAGCGGCACGCCGGGAATATAGAAATCCATCGCCTTGCCAAGCATATGCTGGCTCTTCTCGGCGACACCGCGGCTGCGGCTGCGCAGCATTGAATTGGTCGAGGGCGAGCGGTAGCCGCAGACGACCTGGATATAATCGGTGGCGCCGCTTTCGCGATACGCCTCCCAGACCAGATCCAGCAGACGCGGGTCCATCTTGGTCGGCTCGTTGCGGCGCCAGTCGCGCAGGATGATGTTGATCTTCCTCAGGCCCTCGGGAACGTAGCGGCCATTGCGCTTGTAGACGATCTCCGCCTTCTCGTGCGTGTGGAGGTGGTAGAGCTTTAGCGAACGAACTTCGGCTTGGGCGCCCGTGGCGGCCGCGGCAACAAAACCAAATGCGACAATCACCGCCGCCAACCATCTCGGCCAGACGCTCAAATGATACTGCCGCCCGTTTGTGAGTCGTTCGATTCTGTTCAAATCAAAAGGCCTTGCAGGCTGCCGTTTGTCCCCGGATTTGCCCAAACGGACGTGTCGTTTTCACATCCGAATATCGATCCTAATGGTTAATCATCGCTTATTGAAGCCGAAATGCGGTAACACCGTGGCGATATCCCGTCAAAAATTGTCCGCGCGGTTTCTTGGTAAACCGCTGGTTTAGATCAGGATTCCGGCTTTGGCCGAACACGATCTGTTACCACTGGCCTCAATGCGTGAACAATACCCACATCGAGTGCCGCCTCCGACCCGCCATAGTCCGGGGAAGGCACTCTGTCAGCCCACATAATGACGAGGGAAGCTGGTCTCGGCCTTGCGGTTCAGGATGCAAGCCTGTCGACGCGGCCGGTTTCCGGGTCGATGCCGTATTCCTTGAGCTTGCGGTAAAGCGTCGAGCGGCCGATGCCGAGCCGGCGGGCGACCTCACTCATCTGGCCATTGTAGTGATCGATGGCGAGCTTGATCATTTCGAGTTCGACATCGGCCAGCGCACGCACATTGCCGCGCTCGTCGAGCGCCCGCAGCGTGCCGAAGCGGGGCTGCGCCCCGGCCGGCTGCACAGTTGCCGGAGCGGTTTCGTCGGGCACGACGTCCTCGTCGCGCGGCGCCAGCGGCGGCGCAGCGCCGCTTGCTTCGAACGTGTCGTCGACCTCAAGATTGACAGTGCCTTCCACCTGCGCGCGGATCTGCGGGAAATCATCGGCGGTCAACACATCGCCTTCGCACAGCACCGATGCGCGGAAGACGGCGTTTTCGAGCTGCCGGATGTTGCCAGGCCAGTCATAGGCCTGCAGCACCGCGAGTGCCGCCGCCGAAATGCCTTTCAGCCGATGGCGCGGGTCCGCGGGCGCCACCTTTTCCATGAAATGCGTGACCAGATGGGGAATGTCGTCGCGGCGGTCGCGCAGCGGCGGCACGAAGATCGGGTAGACGTTGAGCCGGTAGAACAGATCCTCGCGGAACTTGCCGTCCTTGACCTGCTGCAGGAGGTTGCGGTGCGTCGCCGAAATCAGCCGGATGTCGACCTTGACGGTCGAGCGGCCGCCGACCGGATCGACCTCGCCCTCCTGGACCGCGCGCAGCAGCTTGACCTGGACGTCGAGCGGCAGGTCGCCGATCTCGTCGAGGAACAGCGTGCCGGAATGCGCCTCGACGAATTTACCGGTGTGCTTGTCGGTGGCGCCGGTGAACGAGCCTTTCTCGTGGCCGAACAGGATGGATTCCACCAGATTGTCGGGGATGGCGCCGCAATTGACGGTGACGAACGGTTTCGAGCGGCGGTCGCCGCTGCCCTGGATGGCACGCGCCACCAGCTCCTTGCCGACACCGGATTCGCCCTCGATCAGGATCGGGATGTTGGAGGCCGCCGCTTTCTGGCCGAGGCGTATCACCCTGTCCATGGCCGGACTGTGGGTGATCATGTCCCTGAAGGTCAGCAGCCCGCCGCGTTTGCGCGATGTGCGCTTGACCTCGCCCTCGACCGCCTCGACCTTGAGCGCATTGGAGATCGAGGCCTGCAGCCTGTCGGGCGAAGCGGGCTTGACGACGAAATCGAAAGCGCCGTGGCGCATCGCCGAAACCACGGTTTCGATGCCGCCCTGAGCGGTCTGCACGATGACCGGCACGCTGATGTCGCGCTCGCGCATCGCCTTCAGCACGCCGATGCCGTCGAGACCGGGCATGACAAGGTCGAGGATCACGACCGAGACATCGCGGGCGCCAGGCCCGTCGAGGACTTCGAGGCCGGCAGCACCGCCATCGGCGATGATTGCGGTATGGCCGAACCGCGTCACCGCCCCCTCGAGCAGCCGGCGCTGCACGGGATCGTCATCGACTATGAGTATGGAACCTGTCATGACTGTCTTGGTCTGCCCGAGCCCGAATTCCCCATGGATCATCTTGGCACAGGGTTCTAAATAAGGTTTCAAAAAACCCGGTGAACGAATTCCTTAGGATTTGACCGGCTTCTCCATTCCCCGTTGAGTCCGGCTCCGTAATTCCGGTCACTTGATTCAACTCAGGCCATTTGATTCAAAGAAGGTATGTCGATGCGCATGATGTTTGATCGGCGGATTGCGGCGCCAGCGTCCGGTCAGGGTGCGGCGGCCGGGCTTGGCGATCTGCCGGAATGGAACCTCGCCGATCTTTATGCCGGCATGGAGGCGCCGGAACTGAAGCGCGACATTGCCAAAGCGGCCGCCGACGCCATCGCATTCGAGGCCCGCTGGAAAGGCACGCTAGCCGCCGAGGCCGGGCGCGGCAGCGCCGGCAGGCTGGGCGAGGCGCTTGCCGCCTACGAGGCACTCGAGGAACTGATCGGCCGCATCGTCTCCTATGCCGGCCTCGTCTATGCCGGCAACACCGCCGATCCGCAGCGCGCCAAGCTCTATGGCGACATCCAGGAGAAGATGACCGACGCCAGCGCGCATCTTCTGTTCTTCGCGCTCGAGCTGAACCTGATCGACGATGCGGCGATCGAAGGCGCGCTGGCCAGCGACCCCGCCTTCGGGCATTACCGCCCGTGGGTGCTCGATCTGCGCATGGACAAGCCTTATCAGCTCGAGGACCGCGTCGAGCAGCTTTTCCACGAAAAATCGATCACCGGGCGCGGCGCCTGGAACCGCCTGTTCGACGAGACGATGACCGATCTTCGCTTCGATGTCGACGGCGAGGAATTGACGCTGGAGCCAGCCCTCAACCGGCTGCAGGACGCCGATGGCGATGTTCGCCGGCGCGCCTCGGAGGCATTGGCCACGACCTTCCGCAAGAATTTGCGCACCTTCACGCTGATCACCAACACGCTTGCCAAGGACAAGGAAATTTCGGACCGCTGGCGCGGTTTCGAGGACATCGCCGATTCACGCCACCTCGCCAACCGCGTCGAGCGCGGCGTGGTCGATGCGCTCGCCACCGCGGTGCGCGAAGCCTATCCGCGCCTGTCGCACCGCTACTACGCAATGAAGGCGCGCTGGCTCGGCATGGAGGTGATGAACCACTGGGACCGCAATGCGCCCTTGCCGGAGACGCCGCAGGCGGTGATCGGCTGGGACGAGGCCAGGAACACCGTGCTGTCGGCCTATCACCGCTTCTCGCCCGAGATGGCCGAGATCGCGCGCACCTTCTTCGACCGCAACTGGATCGACGCGCCGGTGCGTCCGGGCAAGTCTCCCGGCGCCTTTGCCCACCCGACCGTGCCATCGGCTCACCCCTATGTGCTGCTCAACTACATGGGCAAGCCGCGCGACGTGATGACGCTGGCGCATGAACTCGGGCACGGCGTGCATCAGGTGCTGGCCGCCGGCCAGGGCGCGCTGATGGCCTCGACGCCGCTGACTCTGGCGGAGACGGCGTCCGTCTTCGGTGAGATGCTGACCTTCCGCTCGCTGCTCGAGCGGACCACCGACCGGCGCGAGCGCAAGGCCATGCTCGCCCAGAAGGTCGAGGACATGATCAACACGGTGGTACGCCAGATCGCCTTCTATGAATTCGAGCGCAAGGTGCACGCCGAGCGTCGCAACGGTGAATTGACATCCGACAGGCTCGGCCAGTTCTGGCTGGAGGTGCAAGCCGAGAGCCTGGGACCGGCGATCAAGTTGCGCGAGGGTTACGAGGTGTTCTGGACCTACATCCCTCATTTCATCCACTCGCCCTTCTACGTCTATGCCTATGCGTTCGGCGACTGTCTGGTGAACTCGCTCTATGCGGTCTACCAGAATGCCGAGCGCGGCTTTCAGGACAAATATTTCGAGATGCTGCGTGCCGGCGGCACCAAGCATCATTCTCAGCTTCTGGCGCCTTTCGGCCTCGACGCCACCGACCCTGCCTTCTGGCAGATCGGGCTCGCCGTGATCGGCGGCCTGATCGACGAACTGGAAACGCTGGACGATTGAGTCACCTCTCGCCCGGCAAGAACAGTTTAGCCGGAATGCATGTTTGGGCCGCGCTATTCTTGCCCTAAATATTTGTTCTTGAAGAACTCTCCGCGAACGTTTTCCCATAGCTTTCCGCAAGCTCTATGGTAGCTTTCCCTTTAAGCTCAGCCGGAGCGCATGCGGATCGGCGAGGGAAAGTCCCGGCCGGCCGTGCGCTCAGGCGAACGCGACGACGGCCGTTGGCCATGGGCAGGCAAAGCCGATCGCCGACAGCTCGAACCGAAGCCGGCTGTTCCGCGAACCGCGGAACCATCATCGAGTAGTCCTGCGCCGAAGGTCTTGACCCACGGCAGACGGATCTGACTGGAGAGAGACAATGGGCACTTTTTTCTACGTGGTCCTGGCGTTCCTGGTAGGCGTGTTGGTCGGCTGGTTCATCTGGGGGCGTCTGCGCGGTGAACTCGACAGTTTGCGCGGCGACGTCGATCGCACCCGCAGCGAGCGCGACAAGCTGCGCGCCGACAGCGATCGCCTGACCGGCGAACTCAATGCATGCGGCAAGACCCGCTCCGATCTCGAGCGTCAGCTGCGCGAGGCGCAGGCCTCGTCGGGCGCCGGCGGAGCAAAGGCGTCAAGTCAGCCACCGGCAGCCCTGATGTCGACGCCTGCCGTTGGCAAATCCGCTCCGGCGACAGCCAAGCCAGCCGCGGCGAAAGCCGCCCCGGCAAAGACGGCGCCGAAGCCCGCGGCGGCCAAATCCGCAACCGCTTCGGCACCGGCGGCCAAGGCTTCGCCGACCAAGGCTCCGGCGAAGACCTCGGCCGCGCCCAAGGCAGCGCCCGCCGCAAAGAAGGCCGCAACAGCAGCAGCCAAGCCGGCGTCGGGCAAGCCCGACAATCTGCGCCGGCTGATCGGCATTGGCCCGGTCAACGAAAAGCTGCTCAAGGCGCAAGGCGTTACCAGCTTCGCCCAGATCGCCGCCTGGACATCAGCCGACATCAAGCGGATCGAGGACGTGATGAACTTCGACGGCCGCATCGCGCGCGAACGCTGGATCGAGCAGGCCAAGCTGCTCGCCGCCGGCAACGAGGCCGAATTCGCCAAGCAGTTTCCGACGGCCGGAACCGCCAGCAACACCTGAGCGATGGATACAGGGACGATGTCACGGCGGCGCCAAGGCGCCGCCGCTTTCTTTTTTGATGGCAAGGTTCGATGCGGCAAAGGTCGGCTTTGAGGGACAGGGTGCCGTTCCCTCGATTGCGTGCGCCCGGCCCCCCATATAGAGCGATCGTCGGCTACATCGATCCCGGTCCCCATGTCCCTGCCCGCCGCAATTTTCCGCAACGACGAAAGCGCGCGCCAGCTCGTTTTCGAGCGGCCGGCCGATGTTATCGTCGCGCATGAGGCCAAGGATTTCCCGGCCGCACTGCAAGCGGCGCAGGCCGCGCACGACGCCGGCAAATGGCTGGCCGGTTATTTCTCCTACGAGGCCGGTTACCTGCTCGAGCCGAAACTCGTTCCCCTGCTGCCGGGCCGGCGCCGGGCCCCGCTGGTCTGCCTCGGGGTCTTCGATGCTCCCGATGAAGAGGCGGTGCCGCCGCCAAGCACGCCGACCAACGGCCCGATCTTCGATGCAAGGGCGACGTGGTCGTTCGAGGACTACGAGAAGCGGTTCTCGCGGCTGCACCGGCACATCAGGCAAGGCGATTGCTACCAGGGCAACCTCACCTTTCCGGTGCACGCGCAATGGTCCGGCGATCCGCTCGCCGCCTTCGACGCGCTGACCGAACGCCAGCCGGTGAAATATGGCGCGCTGTTCGCGCTCGGCGATCCCATCGTTCTGTCGCGCTCGCCCGAACTGTTCTTCGAGATCGATGCGGCGGGGAGGATCGAGACGCACCCAATGAAGGGTACCGCACCGCGCGGCGCGACAAGGGACGAGGACGAGCGGCAGAAGAATTTCCTGCGCAACGACGAGAAGAACCAGGCCGAGAACCGGATGATCGTCGATCTCCTGCGCAACGACATATCGCTGATCAGCGAGGTCGGCACGCTGGAGGTGCCGGAACTGTTTCGCATCGAGACCTACCCGACCGTGCACCAGATGGTGAGCGACGTCAGGGCCAAGCTGCTGCCCGGCCTCTCGATACGCCAGATCTTCGCGGCGCTGTTTCCCTGCGGCTCGATCACCGGCGCGCCGAAGATCCGCGCCATGGAGATCCTGCACGATCTGGAAGGCACGCCCCGCGACGTCTATTGCGGCGCCATCGGCTGGATCGCACCCGGCGGCACGATGCGCTTTTCCGTGGCGATCCGTACCATCTCGCTCTTTGCCAGCGGCGAGGCCGTCTACAATGTCGGCGGCGGCATCGTCTTCGATTCGGTCGCGGAAGAGGAGTACCAGGAATGTCTGCTCAAAGCCCGCTTCGCGACGGGGACGCCGCCGATTTCGAGCTGATCGAGACCATGCGCTGGGAACCCGCCTCGGGTTTCCTGCGCCTCGATCGCCATCTTGCACGTCTTTATGGATCGGCGGCGGAACTGGGCTTCAGCCATGATCCGCAAAAGGTCGGCGAAGCCCTGAGCGGCGCGGTCGATCGATCACCCATCGCCATGCGCACGCGGCTCGCTCTGTCGCGCGATGGCGAGGCCAACGCCTCGGCGCAGCCCTATGAACCGCTTGCCGCCGACAAGGTGTGGGCGCTGCGGCTGGCACGGACGAGGCTCGATTCGAGCAACATGCTGCTGCGTCACAAAACCAGCCGGCGGCAGCTCTACACCCATGCCCGCTCCGAATATCTCATCACCCAGGCCGATGAGGTGTTGCTGGCCAACGAACGCGGCGAAATCTGCGAAGGCACGATCACCAATGTCTTCGCCGATTTCGGCGACGGCATCCTGGCGACGCCCCGGCTCGATTGCGGCCTGCTGCCTGGCGTATTGCGCGCGGTGCTTCTGGATGAAGGCCGCGCCACTGAAGCGATCTACAGCTTGGATGACCTGAAATCCGCCAAGGCGCTGTTCGTCGGCAATTCGCTGCGCGGGCTGATCCCCGCCAGGCTGGCGTAACCCAAGCCCGGAGAATGCAATGTTCGTCGTGTCGCTGAACTACAAGGTGCCGCTCACCGAGATCGACCGCTTGGCGCCAGGTCATATCGAATGGCTGGAAGCCTGTTACGCCGAAGGCATCTTCGTTGCGTCCGGGCCCAAGCGGCCAAGAACCGGCGGCGTCACCATCGCACGCTGCTCCCGCGAAGTTCTCGATGCCAGGTTGGCAGCCGATCCTTTCGCCCAGGCGGGCGCCGCCGACTACGACATCACCGAATTCACAGCGCGGATGACCGCCGCCGGTTTGGGCTCGTTCAAAGAGGCATGAGTTTCCGGCAACCTACCCACACGCCGTATGACGGCTCGTCGAAACTCTTCACCATCGGGCTGAAGCCGCTCGACCCCGCGAACTGGATCGAGGTCGACGGTCACCTGCTGCCCTATCTCGCCGAAAAGCGCCGGCTCTATGACGAAATCCCCGCGCGCGTCTTCGTCGAGGAGGACGGCACGCGCGCTGCCCAGCAAGAGGTGCTCGACTTGCTCGGCGCCTACCTGCCGGAAAGATTTCCCGACACCCACCGGCGCAGCGATGCGGGCGTTGCGGTCGTGGGCGCGACGAGCCATCCCGCCATCCCTTCCAGCCTCATCGGCGCTCCCTTGGTCGCGGCCTCACTGCTGGTCCAGGAAGACCTGATCCTCATGCGGCGGGGCGAAGACGGCTGGCGTCTGGCCGCGGGTTCGCTGTGCTTTCCTTCGTCCTGGGCGCTCACCGAAAAATTCGGCAGGCCGCTGCAGCGGATCCACGAGCCGGTGCCGGGCTTCGGCCCGGGCACAAGGCCGGCCGATCTCATCAACCGGATGTTCGATGGCCTCCAGGGCCAGGCCGTCGAGCGTTACAATTGGTCGATCCAGTCAGGCGACGCGCTCTACCATCCGTTGTCCAATGTCGAGCGCATCGACCGCGCGACCAGCCGGCCGACGCGTTTCCGCGACGGTGACGTCAAGGCACACGCCTTCATCCGCGTCGAACGTCAGACGCTGCGCAAACTGCCGGCTTCGCGCGATGTCCTGTTCACCGTCCGCATCCATCTCGACCCGCTCGCCGTGCTGGCGCGGCACCCGGAACGGGCAACGCTGGCGGTCTCCTTCGCCGACCAGCTCAATGCGCTGGACCAGACGCAGCTTGACTACAAGGGCCTGACGTCGGATCGCGATCGGCTGACTGCTGTCCTTAACCACATGGCGAAGGACGCGTAGTCGCGGGTTGGCGGTTTTCGCTGGTTTATGACAATGATCTGTGATGTAGCGCATGGCCGTTGAGCGAAAATGCCCGGTTTTTGCAAGTGGTTGCTCGGTCTTTGCACGTCGTTGCCGGGCTTTTGCACGCAGTTGAAGGAGTGCTCGATAAAATGGCGAATGAAAACTGGCCCGTTTACGGTGAGATCACCGGCCCCGTGGTGATGATCGGCTTTGGTTCGATCGGACACGGAACGCTGCCGCTCATCGAACGCCATTTCAAGTTCGACAAGTCGCGCATGACGGTCATCGATCCGCGCGATACCGATCGCAAGCTGCTCGACGAGCGCGGCATCACCTTCGTCCAGGAAGCGGTGACCGAGAAGAATTACAAGAAGCTTTTGACGCCGCTGCTGACCAATGGCGGTGGCCAGGGCTTTTGCGTCAACCTGTCGGTCGACACCGGCTCGGTGGACCTGATGCGGCTCTGCCGCAAGCTCGGCGTGCTTTACATCGACACTGTCGTCGAGCCCTGGCTTGGCTTCTATTTCGACGCCAAGGCCGACAATGCCAGCCGCACCAACTATGCGTTGCGCGAGGCGCTGCTCAAGGAGAAGCACGACAAGCCCGGCGGCGCCACCGCCGTCTCCACCTGCGGTGCCAATCCCGGCATGGTGTCCTGGTTCGTCAAGCAGGCGCTGGTCAATCTGGCCACCGATCTTGGCATGGAGTTCTCCGAGCCGGCGCAGGAAGACCGCGAGGGCTGGGCGAAACTGATGAAGAAGGCCGGGGTCAAGGGCATCCACATCGCCGAGCGCGACACCCAGCGCACCAAGAAGCCCAAGCCGATGGATGTGTTCTGGAACACTTGGTCGGTCGAGGGCTTCATCTCCGAGGGATTGCAGCCGGCCGAGCTCGGCTGGGGCACGCATGAGACCTGGATGCCCAAGAACGGCAAGAAGCACAAGCACGGCTCCAAGGCCGCGATCTATCTGGAGCAGCCTGGCGCCAACACCCGCGTGCGCTCCTGGTGCCCGACGCCGGGACCGCAATATGGCCTGCTGGTGACGCACAACGAGGCGATCTCGATCGCCGATTTCTTCACCGTGCACTCCAAGAAGGGCAAGGTTCAATACCGCCCGACATGCCACTACGCCTATCATCCCTGCAACGATGCCATGCTGTCGCTGGACGAGATGTTCGGTGCCGCCGGCAAGCCGCAGCCGGTGCACCACGTGCTCGACGAGAACGAACTGGTCGACGGTGTCGACGAACTCGGCGTCCTGCTCTACGGCCACGACAAGAATGCCTACTGGTACGGTTCCCAGCTGTCGCTTGCCGAGGCGCGCAAGCTGGCCCCCTATCAGAACGCCACCGGCATGCAGGTCACCTCGGCGGTTCTGGCCGGCATGGTCTGGGCACTGGAAAATCCGGCCGCCGGCATCGTCGAGGCCGACGAGATGGACTACAAGCGCTGCCTGGACGTGCAGTCGCCCTATCTCGGACCGGTCAAGGGATACTATACCGACTGGACGCCGCTCGACAGACGCCCGGGCCTTTTCCCGGAAGACCTCGACCGCAGCGACCCGTGGCAATTCCGCAACATCCTCGTCCGATAGCATCACCCGGACCATGTGCCATTGCCTTGCAATCGCCCGGAAATCGGGCGATTGAAGGGATGCGGCCTGGGGTGGCGATGTGCGTCCGTCGGACGCTTGAAGCATACCCCAGCACTTTGGACGTTCGCGTCGTGCTTCCCAGAAATCGGCCCGATTTTTGGACCGACGCGTTTGGAGAGGATTTCATATGACGATTGCGCGCAAAGTTCTTTCGATAGGCATCGCGGGTGCCCTTGCCTCGATGCTTGCTGCCTGTGCCACCAGCGGTCCCGACCAGCCGCCGATGGCTGCCGCGCCGAAAGGCGTCGAAGGTTCCTGGATCGATGCCAAGGGCACCGGCCTGTCGACCTTCACCGGCGGCACCTTCACGACCGTCGCCACCGACACGGGACAGAAGCTTGCCGACGGCAGCTACACGATGACCGGCGCCACGTCGGTGCAGATCAACGGCACCTCGCTGATCCGCCAAACCCCGGTGAGCTTCAATTGCCTGATGGTGTCGACGAGCCAGCTCAACTGCACCAGCTCCGCCGGCCAGAATTTCGTGCTGACGCGGCGCACCTGAACCCGGCGAACATTCCAGTCACAAAGGACGGCGGCCGCTTGGTCGCCGTTTTTTTGTGCCGGCAATCCCCCGCATTTTGCGCCTGGAAATACCACCGGCATTTCCGCTTGCGTCAGCCGGAACGCGATGGGAACATGATCGAAACGCTGGCTGTAAATCCCAGTCAAGCAAGGGCGCTAGACGCCTATGATCAGCCTACCGGGAGACGAAGATGAAGAAGCTTGCCGCCATTGCCGCCCTTTCCGCGTCGACGCTTGGCCTGTCGGCCGGGGCATCCTTTGCCGACTACACACTGAACATCCTGCACATCAATGACTGGCACAGCCGCATCGAAGGCAACAACAAATATGAGTCGACCTGCTCTGCCGAGGAGGAGACCAAGGGCGAGTGCATCGGCGGCGCCGGCCGGCTGATCACCGCCATCGCCCAGGAACGCAAGAAGCTGGAAGGCCAGAACGTGTTGCTGCTCAGCGCCGGCGACAATTTCCAAGGCTCGCTGTTCTACACGACGTACAAGGGCAAGGTCGAAGGCGAGTTCCTCAACGACATGAGGTTCGACGCCATGGCGCTCGGCAACCATGAGTTCGACGACGGCGAAGCCGCCCTTGCGCCCTTCCTCGACATGATCAAATTCCCGGTGCTCGGCGCCAACGTCAAGGCAAACGCGCAGTCCAAGCTCGGCGACCGCGTCAAGCCGTCGATCGTGATCGAGGTCGGCGGCCAGAAGATCGGCATCATTGGCGCCGTCACCAACGACACGCCCGAACTCGCCTCCCCCGGCCCCAACATCACAATCGAGGACGACGTCAAGTCGATCACGGCCGAGGTCGAGAAACTCAAGGGAGAAGGCGTCAACAAGATCATCGCTGTCACCCATATAGGCTACAACAGGGAACGCGACATCATTGCCAAGATCCCCGGCATCGACGTCGTGGTCGGCGGCCACAGCCACACGCTCCTGTCGAACACCGATCCGAAGGCGGCTGGCCCCTACCCGACGATGGTCGACAACCCTGGCGGCTACAAGGTTCCGGTGGTGCAGGCGGCGTCCTATTCGAAATATCTCGGCGAATTCAAGGTGGTGTTCGACGACAATGGCGTCGTCAAATCGGCGAGCGGCGACCCGATCTATCTCGACAAGTCGATCACGCCCGATCCCGCGGTGCTCGCCCGCATCAAGGAACTCGGCGCGCCGATCGAGGCCCTGAAGAACAAGGAAGTGGCCGAGACCACCGACGTGATCGACGGCAGCCGCGAAAGCTGCCGCGCCAAGGAGTGCGAGATGGGCAATCTCGTCTCCGACGCCATCCTCGACCGCGTCAAGGGACAGGGCGTCGAGATCGTCATCTCCAACGGTGGCGGCCTGCGCGCCTCTATCGACAAGGGCACCGTCACCATGGGCGAGGTGCTGACCGTGCTGCCGTTCCAGAACACGCTGGCGACCTTCCAGATTTCCGGCAAGGATCTGGTCGCCGGGCTCGAAGGCGGTCTCAGCCAGATCGAGGACGGCGCCGGCCGCTTCCCGCAGGTCGCGGGCCTCAAATATTCCTTCGACAAGTCGGTCGCGCCCAATGCCGGCCGCGTGAAGTCGGTGGAGGTGATGGAGAACGGCGCCTGGACGCCGATCAATCCCGAAAAGGATTATCTGGTCGCCACCAACAACTACGTCCGCCAGGGCGGCGACGGCTACAAGGTCTTCGCCGAAAAGGCCAGGAATGCCTATGATTACGGCCCTGGCCTCGAACAGGTCGTCGCCGACTATCTCGGCGCGCACCGGCCCTATACGCCAAAGCTCGACGGCCGTATCACCGAGATCGCCGCGACGACAGCGGCAGCTCCCGCCGCCGAGCCGGCCAAGCCCGCCGAACCAGCAAAGCCCGCGGAGACCGCACCGGCAGCGCCGGCACCGGCCGAAGCCGCCAAACCGGCCGCACCGGCGATGCCTGAACTGCCTGCCAACTCAGGCGATATCGCCAACACGCCGCCAGCCATATCGACGGAAAAGGCACCCCCGCCGCCGGCACCCGCCGAACCGGCAAAGCCTGCCGAGACCGCCCCCGCGCCTGCCGCTCCCGCCCCGGCGGCGCCAGCAGAACCGACAAAGCCCGCTGAAGCCGCGCCAGCCACCGGCAGCCATGTCATCGTGGCCGGCGATACCTACTGGGATCTGGCAAAGAAAGCCTATGGCGATGCGACCAGGTGGAAACTCATCTATGAGGCGAACAAGGGTCAAAGGCCGCATCGGCTTGTGCCGGGCGCGACACTGACCATCCCCGCGAAGTAACCTCATTTCGCTTCCAGCGAGAACACCCGCCGGGGAAACCTGGCGGGTGTTCTTTTTCCAGACGGAAAGGCGGTATGGTGCGGCCAGACGCAGCATTGAAAAGCGGCGCGCCATCGCTAGTTTCACGCCGTCTCCGGAGAACCCTTATGACGCCTACCAATGTTGTCGACCCCAAGACGGTCAAGCCGGTCGGCGCGACGGCGGGGCACGCGCCGGCCAAGGCCGGCAAGGTTGGCGTCATGCTGGTCAACCTTGGGACCCCAGACGGCACCGAGTTCAGGCCGATGTGGCGCTATCTCAGGGAGTTCCTGTCTGATCCACGCGTTATCGAGCTCAACAAGGCGATCTGGTATCCGATCCTCTATGGGCTGGTGCTGACCACGCGGCCGAAGAAGTCGGGTGCCAACTACGCCAGGATCTGGAACCGGGAGAAGAACGAGTCGCCTTTGCGCACCTACACGCGCGCGCAGTCCGAAAAGCTGACCGGGGCATTGCGCGACTTGCCCAATGTCATCGTCGACTGGGCGATGCGTTACGGCAACCCTTCGACATCAAGCGTCGCCGAAAGGCTGGTGGCGCAAGGCTGCGACCGCATCCTGAGCTTTCCGCTCTATCCGCAATATTCGGCGACCACCACGGCAACCGCCAACGACCAGCTGTTCCGGGCGTTGATGAAGATGCGCGCGGCACCTGCCGTCCGCAGCGTGCCGCCCTATTATGCCGAGCCGGTCTACATCGAAGCGCTCGCCAGTTCGATCGAACGGCATCTGGCGACGCTCGATTTCGAACCGGAGGTGGTCATCACCTCCTATCACGGCATCCCGAAACCCTATTCCGACAAGGGCGATCCCTACCAGGCGCATTGCCTGGAGACGACGCGGCTGCTGCGCGAGAAACTCGGCTGGGACGAGAACAAGCTGATCACCACCTTCCAGTCGCGCTTCGGCGCGCAGGAGTGGCTGCAGCCTTACACCGACAAGACGGTCGAGAAACTGGCCAAGGACGGCATCAGATCGATCGCCATCGTCAATCCAGGCTTTTCCGTCGACTGCATCGAGACGCTGGACGAGATCGGCCGCGAAGCAGCCGAGACCTTCCATCATGCCGGTGGCGAAAACTTCGCCCACATACCATGTCTCAACGACAGCCCCGAGGGCATGGCGGTGATCGAAGCAATGGTGCGGCGCGAACTGTCGGGCTGGGTCTGACGCCGGAACAACACAAGCTCCGAAGCGTTGAGCAGCGCCTCCGGAGAATTCAATGCTCCGCAAACTCGACCTCAGCACTGGCCGGCCCGTCTGGTCCGCCTATCGGGCGCCCGCGGTGCCGACGGGCAGTCTGACCCGGGACGTCAAGACCGATGTGCTGATCGTCGGCATGGGCATCAGCGGCGCCATGATGGCCGAGGCGCTGACAGCGGATGGTCACTCCGTGATCTGCATCGACCGGCGGGGGCCGCTGAAAGGATCGACGGCGGCAACCACGGCGCTGGTGCAGTTCGAAATCGACCAGCCGCTTTCGGCTCTGTCGAGGATGATTGGCAAGGCCCAGGCACGGCAGGCCTGGCGACGTTCGCGGCTGGCTATTTCCAATCTCGCCGCCCGCATCGCCGAACTCGGCATCAAATGCGGCATGAGCCGCACCCAATCGCTCTATTTGGCCGGTACCGCGCTCGGCCCCTCGGAACTCCGGGACGAAACCGAGGCGCGGCAGATGGCCGGCATCGGCGCGACCTATCTCACACCGACGCCATTGGCCGAAACATTCGGCATCGATCGCGCCGGCGCCATCCTAAGCCATGGCAACATCGCGCTCGACCCGCGCAAGCTGACGGCCGGGTTGCTACTCAAGGCCCAGGAGCGCAAGGCACGTCTCTATACGCCGGTCGAAGCGGCGGCAATCAAGGACAGTGCCGACGAGGTGATCGTGGCAACCAGGGATGGCCCCGCCATCACGGCACGGCATGTTGTCCTGGCCACGGGTTACGAACTGGTCGATATGGTGCCGGCGGCTGCTCACCGGGTCATATCGACATGGGCGATCGCAACCCGCCCGCAAACGCGAAAACTCTGGCCGGGCGCGGCGTTTATCTGGGAAGCTTCCGATCCCTATCTCTACGTCAGGGCAACGGTCGACGGCAGGGTCATCTGCGGCGGCGAGGACGAGGATTTCATCGACGATGACGCGGCGCGATGAACTGATCGGCGACAAGAGCGCACGTATCGCCGCAAAACTTGGCCTGATGTTTCCGCATCTCGACGTCAGGCCCGAATTTGCCTGGGCCGGCTCCTTCGGCATCACGACGTCAGGCCTGCCCTATATCGGCGCCATTCCCAGGCACCCGCGCATCCACGCCGTGTTGGGTTACGGCGGCAATGGCATCACCTTCTCACGGATCGCCGCCGAGATCGTCTCGGCGTCGATCGACGGGCTTGAAGACACGGATGCAAGCCTGTTTGCCTTCAACCGCTGAGTGCATACTCGCAAACAATCCCTCATCACCTGATTGTAACGTTCTTGAAACACACTTAAGTCTTTGGTGAAGTTGGCTGCGCGGGAATGGCTTGCGTGGCCTGCCTCTGAGGGAGAGCCAAATGGATTTCAGTGGTTTCGATATTGCGGTCGTTGTTCTTGTCGCGCTTGTCGTGCTGGTGCTCTTCAAAGGCATCAAGACAATTCCGCAGGGATACAACTATACCGTCGAACGCTTTGGTCGTTATACCAAGACACTGAGCCCCGGTCTCAATCTCATCACGCCGTTCGTCGACCGCATCGGCGCCAAGATGAACATGATGGAACAGGTGCTCGATGTTCCGAGCCAGGAGATCATCACGCGCGACAACGCCATCGTCGGTGTCGACGGCATCGCTTTCTACCAGATCCTCAATGCGGCACAGGCCGCCTATCAGGTTGCCGGCCTGCAGAACGCCATCCTCAACCTGACGATGACCAACATCCGTACCGTCATGGGTTCGATGGACCTCGATGAGCTGTTGTCCAACCGCGACGCCATCAACGAGCGCCTGCTGCGCGTCGTCGACGAGGCGGCGCACCCGTGGGGCATCAAGATCACCCGCGTCGAGATCAAGGACATCAACCCGCCGGCCAACCTCATCGAATCGATGGGCCGCCAGATGACCGCCGAGCGCAACAAGCGCGCGCAGATCCTGGCCGCCGAGGGCCTCAAGCAGTCGCAGATCCTCGAAGCCGAGGGCCGCAAGGAAGCCGCCTTCCGCGATGCCGAGGCGCGCGAACGCTCCGCCGAAGCCGAAGCCCGCGCTACCCAGGTCGTGTCGGAAGCGATTTCCAAGGGTGACGTGCAGGCGCTGAACTACTTCGTCGCCCAGAAATACACCGAGGCGCTGGGCAAGATCGGCACCGCCACCAACAGCAAGATCGTGCTGATGCCCTTCGAGGCGTCGTCTCTGATCGGCTCACTTGGCGGCATTGGCGAAATCGCCAAGGAAGTCTTCCGCAGCGAAGGCACGACCGGTGCGCAAAGGCAGGCAGCACGTCCGCCGGTGGTCCGGCCGAGCGAGAATTGAGATAGGCCACTCTCATGATCGACCGCATCGTTTCTGAACTCGGCCCGTGGAACTGGATGGTTCTGGGCTTCGTGCTGCTGGTGGTAGAGGTCATCGCGCCGGGCTTCTTCATGCTTTGGATCGGCATCGCCGCCCTCATCGTCGGCGCGGTGTCGCTGCTGATCTGGGATGCCGCCATCTGGACATGGCAGGTCCAGGTGCTGCTATTCCTCGTGCTGTCGCTGGTTTCAGCCTTTGCCGGCAAGAAACTCATGGGCGGACACGACCAGCCGAGCGACCAGCCGCTGCTCAACCGCCGTGGTGCGCAGATGATCGGCAGGATGGCGACGCTTGCCGAGCCGATCCGCGACGGCCGCGGCCGCATCAAGCTCGGCGACACGCTGTGGCGGGTTTCCGGCCCGGATTTGCCCGCCGGCACACAGGTGCGCGTCACCGCCGCTGCCGACACCGACCTGGAACTGACGGTGGAACAGGTCTGAGTTTCCGACCCCCAATACCTGAATAGCACCGGCACAAGGTGTGTTGAGATTCAGGTCAGGCCGAGCCGAGAATGGTGGCCTCCGAGAACCGGAGCGGAGCGGGCATTAAGTCCGTGAGCACAGTTCTACTGCGACGCAGTAGAACTGGGAAGCGCAGGAGGCTGTCGTTCTCGGCTCGGCCTGACCTGAATACCGACACGCCTTAGGCGGCGCCGATGCGCAGCAGGTCATGGAAATGCACCACGCCCAGCGGCATGTTGTTCCTGGTCACCACCAGCGCGCCGATATTGTGCTCGTTGAGCAGCGCGATGGCCGTGCCTGCAAGCGTCTGCGGGTCGACCGTCTTGGGCGTGCGGGTCATCACTTCGTCGACGATGACGTCGGCCAGGTTGCGGTGCAGGTTGCGCGCGACATCGCCGTCGGTGATGATCCCGGCCAGTTCGCCATTCGCGTCGACGATCAGAACGCAGCCGACCTTCTTCTGCGATAATGTCATCACAGCTTCCGGCATTTTGGTGCCGAGCGAAGCCAGCGGCATCTGGTCGCCGGCCCGCATGATCTCGGAGACCATGGTCAGGTTGGCGCCGAGCTGGCCGCCGGGATGGAAGGTGCGGAAATGGTCAGGCGTGAAGCCGCGCGCCTCGAGCAGCGCGATCGCCAGCGCGTCACCGATGACCAGTTGCAGCAGCGTCGATGTCGTCGGCGCCAGGCCATGCGGGCATGCCTCGGGGGTGCGTGGCAAAAGCAGCACCACGTCGGCCGCGCGCGCCAGCGCCGACGTCTCCCCGGAGGTCACGGCGATGAGCGGGATGGAGAAACGCCTGGAATAGGCGACGATGCCCATCATCTCCTTGCTCTCGCCCGACCACGAAATCGCGATGATGGCATCGTCCTTGGCGATCATCCCGAGATCGCCATGATTGGCCTCGACGGGATGGACGAAGAAGGCCGGCGTGCCGGTCGAGGCCAGCGTCGCCGCGACTTTCGAACCGATATGGCCGCTTTTGCCGATACCGGTGACGATGAGCCGGCCCTCAATCTTCGAGATCATCTCGACGGCCTGGGCAAAGGGTGCTGCCAGTCCGTTCTCGAGTGCCTCGGCAAGGGCCGCGATCCCGGCCTGTTCGGTTGCCACCGTTCTCAGCGCCGATTCGATCGACGCTTGCCTGTCCAGAGGCTTCTTATCGAGAGGTCTCGCATGCATGGATGATGCGATTAGCGCTTTGCCGCCCGCCTGTCCAACGGAAATGGCCCTCCGGCATCAAGGTCGAGTGTGCGGCGGTTGGAGTAACGACAAGGATCAAAACAGAGGGCACGACCCGGACCCGCATTGTCGCCCGCGGAAATCGCGTTTTGAGCCGGGGGTGATGCGTGCCGCCTCAACCCTCCATTAACCATCCCCATTTACGGTTCGGTAAGTATGGCGCGCATGCGCCGCGCGAGCAGTGGTGGCGATGTCCGGGGTCCAGCCAGAAAAATTGAGAGGACGACGGGACAAGGCGGCCTGCGCCTTGCTGCTGGCGACTAGCATCCTTGCCTTGCTGCGCCCTGCGCCCCTCCATGCCCAGGAAACGGAACTGCGTGGAGAAGTATCCGAATCGGCGATCCTGTCCGACCAGCAGCGCAAGGCGGGAAGCCTGGTTCTCGCCCAGCAAACGGCGGCCAGCGCTGACGCGCGGGACAATGCGCCGGCGCGCACCTATTTGCCGGCCAGCGCCGTGCCCGACGACACGGACGCCGCGAACTCGACCACGAGCGTCTTCGACCCGCCCCAGGCTAGCGACGATACCCCCCCTGATGCGCCCACGCCGCCCAAGCCGCGCCGCACTTCGACCGCCAGGCAGAATGCGGCCGACAAGGCAAAGGACAGGGCGACCAACAAGTCGAAGAAGAAAAAGAGCACTACGGCGGCTACGGATCCAACCACCACTGCCACGACGGCCAGAACGGACGACACCGACGGCATCGCGGCGGACCAGGACGCGGCCAACCGCCGTGCACTCACCATCGACAGTGCGGACAGGCAGAAACTCGACGCTGGCGCCGAGCGCACCACTGCGATCGAGGGCCGGAACAAGAAACCCGAGGACGATCCGTTCGCCGCCACCGGCGTCAAATGGGGCTCCTTCGTCATCCGGCCGACCATCGAACAGGGGTTGACGGCCACGACGAACGGCGACTCGAGCAGTGCCGGCACATCGGCGCTGCTGTCCGAGACGGCGCTGCGCTTTACCGCCGCTTCCGACTGGCGTGAAAACTCCGCGACCATCGACGGCTACGGCATTTTCCGCGAAACGGTGTCGGGCTACCGGGTTCACGATGCGCAGGGCCGCATCGAAGGCCAGCTCAATGTCGACCTCGACAAGGAAATGCGCGCCATCGCCAAGCTCGGCTACGAAGCCGTGCCGGAATCCGCGTCTTCGCCCGATGCCATCGCCGGCGTCAGCACCCAGCCCCTGCGGCAGTCGATCGACGGCAGCATCGGCGTCGAGAAGGCGGTCGGCAAGATGCAGTACACATTGACCGGGGCGGTCTCACACGACTTCTATGGCGACGCCGAGCTCTCGGACGGCACCTCGCTGTCGCAGAAAGACCAGGACAACACGCTCTACACAGCAACCTTGCGCACCGGCTACGAGATTTCCCCGGCGCTCACGCCTTTCACCGAAATCGAGGTCGGCCGCCGGGCCTACGACCGGCGCGTCGACACTGAAGGCTTCGAGCGCTCCTCGACGCGGCTTGGCGCCCGCGCGGGCCTGCAACTCGACATGGGCGAGAAGCTGTCGGGTGAATTCTCGGCCGGCTGGCTCAGGGAAGCGGTCGACGACAAGAGCCTGGAAGCGATTTCTGGGGCCACCGTCAACGCGGATGTCAAATGGTCGCCGCAACGCGGCACCATGATCGGCTTGACCGGCAAGACCACTGTCGAGACCACGACCACGTCAGGCGAAAGCGGCGATATCCTCTACTCCGGACGCCTGACGGGCGAACGTGTGATCCGATCCAATCTTACCGCGAATGCGGCTCTGGGCCTGGACTGGCGCGACTATGTCGGCATCGACGGCCATGACAGGATCTTGAGCGCGGAGGCCGGACTGACCTGGTGGCTGAACCGGTATGCCGGCCTCACCACCCGGGTGAGAACCGAGAAGCTGACCAGCAACCTGCCCGGCCGCGACTACACCGCCAACAGCATCTACCTCGGCGTGAAAGTGCAGCGCTAAAGGCGTATAAGCTTCGTCATCCTGGGGTCTCCGCGACGTCGCTACGCTCCTGCTTTGCCCGAGGATGACGAAAGTGCGGTGACTAAAACGCGGCCCCGCGGCGCTCGGATGGGCTCACCTCGTCGAGAAGCGTGCGGATGACGCCGGCCATGTTCTCATTCATGTCGCTGCGCCACAGCGCGAAGGCGACATTGGCCTCGACAAAACCTTCCGGCGAACCGCAATCGAAGGTGCGGCCCTGATAGTGGTAGCCGTAGAAGGCCTGCTGCTTCTCCAGCTTCAGCATCGCGTCGGTGAGCTGAATCTCGTTGCCGGCGCCCTTCTCCTGCCCTTCCAGAATCCCAAAGATTTCCGGCTGCAGGATGTAGCGGCCGTTGATGTAGAGATTGGACGGCGCCGTGCCGGTCTTCGGTTTTTCCACCATTTCGGTGATGCGGAACCCGTGATGCGTGTCTTCGCCGCGCCCGACGATGCCGTATTTATGCGCCTCTGCCGGATCGCATTCCTGCACGGCGATGATGTTGTTGCCGGTTTCCTCATAGAGCTCGACCATTGCCTTCGTGCAGCTCTTCTCCGACTGCATGATCATATCCGGCAACAACAGGGCGAACGGCTCGTCACCGACCAGTTCGCGCGCGCACCAGACGGCATGGCCGAGACCCATCGGCACCTGCTGGCGGGTGAAGCTGGTCTGCCCCGGCGCCGGCTGCAGCCGTTGCAGGCGGGCAAGCTGCTCGTCCTTACCGCGCTGTGCCAGCGTGTCATAGAGCTCGAACTGGATATCGAAATGGTCCTCGATGACCGCCTTGTTGCGGCCGGTGACGAAGATGAAATGCTCGATGCCCGCCTCGCGCGCCTCATCGACGACATACTGGATGACCGGCCTGTCGACGACGGTCAGCATCTCCTTGGGAACGGCCTTGGTGGCCGGGAGAAACCGCGTGCCGAGACCGGCGACCGGGAAAACTGCCTTGCGAACTCTCTTCATGCTTTCAATTATCCGTTTGCTGGCCAGCTCCGCAATCCCCGTCTCGCGACATTTTCACGCCGGAATTGAAGATTACTGGGGCAACTGAGAGAAACTTCCACCGGTTAAAGCACCCAGGTGTCTTTTTCGTTCCAGGCGACGCCTATGGTAAACTAATTCCTAACCCGGTTCGGCGATGAATGGTCTTTCCTGAGACAGAGAAGGAGGAAAAGATGTCCGTTCGCAATGCCGCAAAACGTTTCGCCAGCGTCATGACGGCGGCCAGCCTCTCGCTCGCTTTGCTGATGCCGACCGGGCCGGCTTTCGCCGACGCCGGTTTCCGGCAATGGGTCGCCGGGTTCCGCGCCACCGCCGTGGCGGGCGGCGTTTCCGGCTCCGTCTACGACCAGGCTTTCAGGGCTATCAACGAGCCCGATCCGGTGGTGTTGGAAAAGGCCCGAACGCAGCCCGAATTCACCGCCCCCGCCTGGGATTATTTCGACAACCGCGTCCATGATCAGTCCGTCGCCGTCGGTCAGCAGATGGCGAAAAAGTGGAAGCCTTGGCTGGACAGGATCGAGGCAAGGTTCGGCGTCGACCGCTACGTTCTCCTTGCCATCTGGTCGATGGAATCGAACTATGGCGAGATCCTCAAGCGCGACGACATCATGCGCAACGTCATCCGTTCGCTGGCGACTTTGGGCTACGGCGACGCGAAACGTTCGAAATATGCCCGCACCCAGTTGGTCGCGGCGCTGAAGATACTGCAAACCGGCGATATCGACGAGAGCCACCTGATGGGCTCCTGGGCGGGCGCCATGGGCCAGACCCAGTTCATCCCGACCAGCTACCAGCATTATGCCGTCGACATGGATGGCAACGGCAAGCGCGACATCTGGAATTCCATTCCCGATGCGCTGGCGACATCAGCCAACCTGCTCAAGAAGAATGGCTGGCAGGCCGGAAAGACCTGGGGCTACGAAGTCACGTTGCCGGCAGGCAAATTGCCGGGCGGATCGAAGACGCTGGCACAATGGCAGGCGCTCGGCGTCGTCAGGGCCAGCGGCAAGCCGTTCAAGAACCTCACCGACAAGGCGACGCTGAAAGTGCCGGACGGGCGTGGCGGACCAGCCTTCCTGATGGTCAGGAATTTTTCTGTCATCAAGGCCTACAACAATGCCGACAAATACGCGCTGGCCGTTGGTCTGCTTGCCGATGAGATCGCCGGCGGCAGCGGCCTGGTCCAGGATTGGAACCGGCCTTTCACCAAGCTCAGCTTCGAGGAACGGCAGGAGTTGCAGAAGCGACTTTCCCAGCATGGCCTTTATGATGGCAAATTCGACGGCAAGATCGGCGACGGCTCGAAGACGGCCATCATGGCCTATCAGGCAAAGGTCGGCTTGACCCAGGATGGCTATCCGAGCTTGGAAGTGCTGAAATGGCTCAGGCAGAAATAGAGCCTGACGAAGTTGAGTAGGGAGGGAGCGATTGGTTTGGCCTGCGCGCATCGGCACGTTCGTTCGTCGCATGCCGGTGCTGATCCTGGCCTTCGCCATGCTCGCCATTGCCGTGGCCGGCGCCGTTCATGCCCCTGCCATGGCGCAGGAGCAGCCGCAGCAGAGCAGAGGCTGGTCGTTGCGCGACCTTCTGTTTCCGCGCCGCAGCGAGCGGATCGAGCCACCGCCGGACATCCAGCAGGCGAGGCCTAAGCCGAAGAAGAAACCTCGTGCGCCTCGTCCACCCGAGGAGCCGGCAACGCCCGTGGTCGAAAAGGCGCCGGACGCCCGCACCGTCCTGGTGGTCGGCGACTTCATGGCGACGGGCCTCGCCGAGGGTCTGGACGAAGCCTTCGCCGAGAATACCGGTGTCAGGATCGTTGTCCGCGGCAATGGCTCGTCAGGCTTCGTGCGCGATGATTTCTACAACTGGCCCGAACAGATCAAATCGCTGATCGAAACCGAAAAACCCGCCGCGGTGGTCGTCATGCTGGGGTCTAACGACCGCCAGCAGATGAAGGTCGGCGACGTGCGCGAGCAGCCTCGCTCCGAAAACTGGACCAAGGAATACGAACGCCGTACCGATGAGTTCGGCAAGGCGATCGCCACCGCCAAGGTGCCTTTCCTGTGGGTCGGCATGCCGGCCTTCCGGGTGCCGAAGATGACATCGGACATGCTGGCCTTCAACGATATCTACCACAAGGCGGCCGAAAGCCACGGCGGCGAATTCGTCGATGTCTGGGACGGCTTCGTCGACGAGAACGGCGCCTTCATTACCAGCGGCCCCGACATGAACGGCCAGCCCGTGCGGCTACGCGCCGATGACGGCATCAACGTGTCCAAGGCAGGCAAGCGCAAGCTCGCTTTCTACACCGAAAAGCCGCTGCTGAAGATCCTTGGACTGGCAGCGCCGGGAAGCGTGGCACCGACGGCAGCGCCGGCGGGCGCACCCGTCGAAGCACCGGCTCCGGCGGCCGCGCCCATCGTCATCGATCGCACCCAACCCATGCTGCTCAGCGATCCCGCGCTCGACGGCGGCACGGAATTGCTCGGCGCTGCCCCGCCGCCAAAAGCCAATCCAGCTCTTCCCGGGGAACGGCTGGTGATCGAGGGCAAGGCACCGGAGGCCTCCCCAGGTCGCGCTGATGATTTCTCATGGCCGCCGAAGGCAAGTCCAGCAGCCGCGGCGGCAGCAAGCGACACCACGACGGCGATCAGCCCCTAATCAGCGACGACGAGATCGTGGATTTGCTCGCGGATCCACTGCTGGCCCTGATGCCCGTGCGTCCGCTCATGCCATATGAGCTCGACCTGGAAGCGCTCCGAGAGCCACGGAACGTCTATCCATGCGACCTCAGCCAGCCGGCTCCGCATCAGGCGTCGCGGCACCAGGGCGACAAGGTTGCTGCTGGCGACGACGCTCGGAATAACGAGAAAAGAGGCGGCAGACGCGACAACGGCGCGGGAGTGACCGAGGGCCTCCAGGATGACGTCCACCGGCGTGGAAAATACGCCGCCAGAAGGCGAAACGATCACCTGTTCAAGCCGGGCGAACCCGGCTGCAGTCGCCCCTTCCTCGATCCGCGGGTGGCCGGGGCGACCGATGAGAATATAGCTCTCCTCGAACAGATGCCGGGTACGCAGATGAGTCTGCCCGGCATCCGATGTGGCGATGGCCAGATCGACATCGCCATCGGCTAGTTGCTGCGCTAACCTTGTCGGCGCAAATCGGTGCACCGCCAGGCGTATCTTCGGAGCCCTTTCGCGCAGCGCCACGATAAGAGGCGCCACCACCACAGCCTCGACGTAGTCGGTACACGCGATCGAGATGGTCAGTTCGGCTGTTGCAGGAGAAAAGCTGTCATGACCCTGGAGGGTTCCGCGGAGCTGATCCAGCGAGACTCGAAGCGGTCCGATCAGCTCCAGGGCCTTGGCGGTCGGCACCATGCCACGATGCGCCGGCACGAGCAGGGGATCCTTGAACAGGTCGCGAAGGCGGTTCAGTTGCGCGCTGAGCGCCGGCTGGCTCATATGTAGCCGGGCTGCGGCCCTTGTGACGTTGCGCTCGACAAGCAGAGCTTCGAGACTGACGAGGAGGTTGAGATCGATGCGCCTCATATCCATGGCCTGGATAGTAGCGTATAAATCAATCGATTTCACATATGCCTATGGGTTGCGATTTAAATCTCCAGGGAGCGCCGTGCTGCGCTGCTCCAGGAAAGTGATGGAGATACACATGTCGATTGATCAAAAGCCTACCATTGTCGTCGCAGGCAGCCTGAGCAAGCAGGGCCGGAGCGTGACGGAGTCGTTGTTGGGGAGTGGACGGTATCACGTTCGTGCGCTGACAAGTCGTACAGACTCGCCTGCGGCTCTCAAGCTGGCCGAGCAGGGCGCTGAGCTCATCGCCGTGCCGCTTGCGATCAACCACAGGAGCGATTTTGTGAACACGTTTCGGGGAGCGCAGGGCGCCTTCCTGATGACTCCAGTCGTCGCCCCTCCAGCTACCTACGAGTTCGATATCGGCAGGGATCTCGCGGATGCCGCCGTAGAGGCGGGTGTTGATCACATCGTCTTCAGCACGCTGGAAAACGTCGATGAGATCACCGGAGGATCGAAGTTCGCGCCGCATTTCACGGACAAGGCGCGCGTCGGGGCTTATATCCAGGGTCTTCCTGTTCGCAGCTCATTCGTCGAGCTCGCGTTCTTCTACACCAACCTTCTCGAATATTATACCCCGCGTAAGGAGGGCGACACGCTCGTCTTTCCCATTTATCTGCCGGAGCATTTCCGAGCACCCTTCGTCGATCCGCTGACGGCGACAGGGCCAGCCGTTCTGGAAATCTTCGACCATCCCGACATCTATGCCGGGCAAACGCTACCGATCATCGGGGACGTTCTATCACCGGCCGAGATGATCGACACCTTCAAGCGCGTCACGGGCCAAAAGGCTGTGTATGCATCAGCCTACACCCCTGATGAGCTGGTTCGTCATTTTCCGCAGTTCGGGGAAAATCCCGAGCTCGTTCGAGAAAACATCGGCATGGCGGAATACGCGGTCGAATACGGATATTTCCGGAAAGACCGGGATCTCTCGTGGAGCAGGCGGATCAATCCCTCCAGTCTCACCTGGGAGCAGTTCCTGATCAAGACCGGTTGGGACGGCGAAAAAAGGGCTTTTGGTCTCAGCGAGTGAATCTCGGTCGCTCGCCGGTCGTTTACTCGCACGTAGAGCGCCGGAACCTTAATCGTCAGGAGGGATTTCGAACACAGATCCATCTGGAGATCCCGAAAAAACGTATCCGATGTTCACAGGCTTCGAGCTTGGCTCACTTCGACATCCCAAAAGTGACTAGGAGATAACCATGAAACCCTCTCCATTCACGCTTCATATCCCCGATCCTGACATCGTCGATCTCCGCGAACGTCTCGCCCGTACACGGTTCCCTGATCAGGCTGCGGGCACCGAGTGGGCCTATGGTACCGATGTCTCTTACCTGCGCGAGCTCACCGAATATTGGCGCGACGAGTTTGACTGGCGGGCTGAAGAGGCCGCGCTCAACGGTTTTCCGCAATTCTACGTCGCGCTTGATGGTATTGACCTGCACTACCTACACGTACCCGGGGTTGGTCCTGATCCGATGCCGCTGCTGCTGCTGCACGGCTGGCCCGGCTCGGTGTTCGAGTTCCTCGATATTATTCCGCGCCTCACCGATCCCGCGCGTTTCGGCGGCGATGCGCGCGATGCCTTCACAGTGGTGGCCCCGTCGTTGCCTGGCTACGGGCTTTCGTTCCAGCCTGGTCAAAGGCGGTTCGACGTCCCGGAAATGGCTGATTGCTTCATCGCCCTCATGCATGACGTGCTTGGTTTTGCGAAGTTCGGCGCGCAAGGCGGCGACTGGGGCGCCGCTGTCGCGAGCCGGCTCGGCTTTGCCTATGCTGATCAGATGATCGGCATCCACATCAATTTCATGCCGGCGGCAGGCCGTGATCCATCTGCCTTTCCCGACCCCAGCGAGGACGAGAAGCGTTACTTGGTTGAACGTGCGAAGTGGGTGCGCGAGGAGACCGGCTATCAGTGGATTCAAGGTACTCGTCCGCAGACGCTTGCCTTCGGGTTGACCGATTCGCCCGCAGGTCTGGCGGCATGGATGGTGGAAAAGTTCCGTGCTTGGTCGGATTGCGGCGGTGAGGTCGAACGCGCGATCAAGCGTGACCGCATGCTCGCCGACATCGCGTTCTATTGGTTCACAGGCGCCATCGGCTCGTCATTTTGGCCTTACTATGCTCGCTTGCATGGCTCGGAGGAGATCTTGCCCGCAGGGGGAAAGATCTCCGTTCCGACCGGTTATGCTGAATTCCCTCACGAGATATTCAGGCCGCCGCAAGCCGCCGCGGCTCGCGTATTCACCGACCTGCGACGCTGGAGCGTCATGCCGAAAGGCGGACATTTCGCAGCACTGGAGCAGCCCGAGCTACTTGCCGAAGAAGTCCGCGCCTTCTTTCGAGGACTGCGATGAGAGTTACATTAGGCAACAAAGCATTCGTCTCTGCGAGCAGCCTCATGGGAGGAGAAATGAAAAGCGCGGCGTTGGACCGCTCGCAAGGGGGAACAGATGAATATCATGCAATCCGCCGCAGTGATAGTTGCAGCGCTTTCGTCCGTACTGACGCTTTTACCGACCGCGCTCGCGCGCAAGACAAGATTATCGTCGGCTGCACGGCGACTACCGATTGCGCCAATGCGGCGGTCGCGGCTGACAAGGGCATTTTCAAGGAGAAAGGCCTCGGTGGCGCAGCGCGTGATGCCGTACTCCGTCACGGGCTGCGAGTTCGGTGCTGTAGCGGCGCGAAGGCTGAGCTAGCCGATCAGATAGCGGGCAGCGGCGCAGGCGGGGCGGAAGTCTCGTGCTCTCGGCTATGATGGATATTTCCACCGTTCTGGAGTACTATCAATCCGATGGATAACAAGCGCCTCGACCTCAATCTGCTGACCACACTGGAAACGTTGCTGTTGGAGCAAAACGTTACAAAGACGGCCCGTCGCCTCCACCTAAGTCAGCCGACAGTTAGTGCACAATTGAACCGCTTGAGGGATCTGTTCGACGACCCGCTGCTAGAGCAATTCCAGGAAAAGTGTGTAACGGTTTTCCGGGAAAAGCGCGTAGCGCTTTCCCTAGGGAATTGCGTGAAAGCAAAGAGTTAGAGCGGGTCAGCGAGTCTATCAAACGCTGAACCGCTCTAGAGCGGTTCACGAGTTGATGGAATCGAAGGGATTCCGGATCAGTCGGTTTTGTGATTCAAGATGCTGGCTGGAATGGAGGCCAGCATCTGATGACTCGACCTCTTTCCAATGATCTTCGCGAGC
>NZ_JAPYKQ010000016.1:0-123189 GCF_037179625.1 Mesorhizobium sp. Cs1299R1N3
AACTGGATGGAGGCCAACCGATACATCAATATGGACGATCTGCGCGAGCACAAAAAACTCGCTCTACGCCAAGCCGCATGACCAGCACCATGGCCGCCCAATTTTGCAGAACTTGACGCACACAACCTCGGAACGGGACATGGACGGCTATCCGGGAGTGGTAAACGATGGGGCCAGCGCTGAGGCAACAGCAAGTGGCGACGGTTCGGAACGGCTTCGGCCCGGAACCGTTGTCGCGTCATGCGACTATATGGCTTCCTGCTCTTCTGGTCTGTCTTGACCGCCACGATCGCTGCGCTCAGCCTCGGGCCGTCCTTCGCCCATGTCCTGGAATCGGCGCCCCGGCTCACCCGGTGGTCTCCGGCGCTTTGGCGCGAGGCCACCGTTTTCAACGGGCAGTTCCTGCTCTTCGCTATCATTGGCGCGCCACTGGATGTCGCGGCGGTCGCCTGCCCGGGACTGCTCGCATGGTTGCTGCGCGAGGATCGGCCGGCGTTCTGGTTCGCACTCGGCGCCACCTTGCTCTATGCGCTATCCCTCGTGCTTTGGTTCGTTCTCGTCAAACCGGCCAATAACGTTCTCGCCACCTGGGTGCCGGGCCCGATTCCGGACGATTTCGAAGCCATACGGCTGCGCTGGGAGACCGGCCACATGGCCGTCACGGCGGCCAAGGCTGTCGGCTTCGTCTCGCTGGTTGTCGCCCTCCTTTCGATCGGGCGTGGCTGAGCCATCCGCAACCGCAATGTCGCGCGGGTTTGTTGCGCCGATGGGCATAGCTGTGGCAGAAGCGGGCCGAACCGCCGGAGAAGCTGCCTCTTGAAGTCTTTTCGCGACAAACGCCGCGACGGCCGACCGCACCCAGCGAAGAGCGGGACCGTACAGCCGCGCCCGGCCGAGGATCGTTCCGCGGTCAAGCCAGATGCCAGGCCGCGCGAACAACACAATGTGAAACCGGAAAACCAGTTCGAGCCGAAATCCGCGCAGCGCATCCTCGCCCGCCGCGAAGGCGCGCTGCCCGCTGAGCACCTTCCGGTAATCCTCGAAGTAGCTCCCAACGCGGATTACGCGCTGCTCGACAGCGGTGCCGGCCAAAAGCTTGAACAATACGGTCCCTACCGCATCGTGCGGCCCGAGGGCCAGGCGATCTGGCAGAAGGCCCTGCCGGCAAGGGACTGGGAGCGGGCCGACGCGATCTTCACCGGCGACACCGACGAGGAGGGCATCGGCCGCTGGCGTTTTCCCAAGACACCGCTCGGCGAAACCTGGCCGATGAAGCATGACGGCATCAACTATCTCGGCCGTTTCACCTCGTTTCGCCATGTCGGCGTCTTTCCCGAGCAGGCCTCGCACTGGGACCATATGGCGGACCTGATCGCGGCGGCCAGGCGCCCCGTCAAGGTGCTCAACCTGTTTGGCTATACCGGCCTTGCCTCGCTGGTGGCGGCGCGCGCGGGTGCGGAGGTCACCCATGTCGACGCCTCGAAGAAGGCAATCGGCTGGGCGCGCGAAAACCAGGCGATGGCCGGTCTTGGCGCCAAGCCGATCCGCTGGATCGTCGACGACGCGGTAAAGTTCGCCGAACGCGAGGAGCGTCGCGGCAGCCGCTACGACATCATCCTCTTCGACCCGCCGGCCTATGGCCGCGGCCCCAAGGGCGAAGTGTGGCAGTTGTTCGAGGACCTGCCTGATTTGACGGACCTCTGTCGCTCGATCCTGACCCCAAAACCGCTTGCCGTGGTGCTGACCGCCTATTCGATCCGTGCCTCCTTCTTCGCCATCCACGCTCTGATGCGCGACACCTTTGCCGGCATGGGCGGCAAGGTTGAATCGGGTGAGCTGATCATCCGTGAAAAGTCCGCCGGCCGGGCGCTTTCGACTTCACTGTTTTCGCGCTGGGTGACCTGACATGAACGAACGGCATGCCGGCGCACCAGGCCAGGTGAAGGAAGTCACCAGCCTTGCCAATCCGCTGGTCAAGGACATCAAGGCACTTGCCTTGAAGAAATTCCGCGACCAGCAGAACGCCTTCATGGCCGAAGGGCTGAAGCTGGTCATCGATGCGCTCGATTTGGGCTGGCAGATCAGGACGCTTGTTTTCGCCAAGGCCGGACGCGGCAACGCGGCCGTGGAAAAGGTCGCGGCGCGCACGGTTGCCGCCGGCGGCACCGTGCTCGAAGTATCGGAAAAGGTGCTTGTCGCCATCACCCGCCGCGACAATCCGCAAATGGTGGTCGGCGTCTTCTCGCAAAAATTCCTGGCCCTGAAGGACATCCGTGCCGACAATGGCGATGTTTGGGTGGCGCTCGACCGGGTGCGCGATCCCGGCAACCTCGGCACCGTCATCCGCACCGTCGACGCCGTCGGCGCCAGGGGCGTCATTCTGGTCGGCGATACCACCGATCCGTTTTCTGTGGAAACTGTACGCGCCACCATGGGTTCCATTTTCGCCGTGCCAGTGGCGAAGGCAACGACCGAGGCATTCCTGGCCTGGCGCGGCGGCTTTTCGGGTCTCGTTGCCGGCACGCATCTGAAAGGCGCGGTCGACTACCGCTCGGTCGATTTCTCCCGCGGGCCGGTGCTGCTGATGATGGGCAACGAGCAGCAGGGCCTGCCCGAAAGCCTGGCGGCAAGCTGCGACAGGCTGCTCAGGATTCCGCAGGCGGGCCGTGCCGATTCGCTCAACCTCGCGGTCGCCACCGGCATCATGCTGTTCGAGATCAGGCGCGGCGCGCTGAAACTCGAACCAATCCCGGACCAGCAATGAGGATTGCCCAATCGTGAAATCATGGTCTCCCTACGCGCTGCTCGTCATCGTGGCCATCGCGCTCGACCAATGGATAAAGGCACTGGTCGAGGCCGGCCTGCCCTTCCAGGAAAAGCTCGACCTCCTGCCCTTCCTGGCGCTGTTTCGCACCTATAACACCGGCATCGCCTTCTCGATGTTCTCCTCCTTCGGCGACACCGGCCTCGTGGTCATCGCCGTGCTGGTCGTCGCCTGCGTGCTTTACCTCGCCACGCGCACGCCATCGGGCCATGTCATCGCCCGCATCGGCTTTGCCCTGATCATCGGCGGCGCGCTGGGCAATCTGATCGACCGAGCCGTCTACGGCCACGTCATCGATTACATCCTGTTCCACACGCCGGTCTGGTCCTTCGCCGTCTTCAACCTTGCGGACGCCTTCATTTCCGTGGGCGCGGCGCTGGTCGTCTTCGACGAACTCATCGGCTGGCGGCGTGAACCCACGCCTTCGAACGATTGACCCCACGCTGCCATCGCCGCACAGTCACACGCCAAGCAAGTTCGCGGAGAGAAAGATGACCGAAACTTTCAAAGCCATTCTCGTTTCGCGCGATGCCGAGAAAAAACAGTCGGTCGCCGTGACTGATCTCACCGACGCCGATCTGATGGAGGGCGACGTTACCATCGCGGTCGAGGCGACGACGGTGAACTACAAGGATGGACTGGCCATCTCGGGCAAGGCGCCGGTGATCCGCCGATGGCCGCTGGTGCCGGGCATCGACCTTGCCGGCACCGTCATCTCCTCTTCCAATCCCGACTGGCGCAAGGGCGACAAGGTCATCCTGAATGGCTGGGGCGTTGGCGAAACCCATTTCGGCGCTTATGCCGGGCGCGCCCGCGTGAAGGGCGACTGGCTGGTGCCTCTGCCGGAAGGCATGAGCGCGCATGATGCCATGGCGGTCGGCACCGCCGGCTACACGGCCATGCTCTGCGTCATGGCCCTGGAGCGGCACGGCATCCTGCCCGATCGTGGCCCGGTCGTGGTTACGGGCGCTGCCGGCGGCGTCGGTTCGGTCGCGGTCTCGATCCTGTCCAGCCTCGGCTACCATGTCATCGCCTCGACCGGCCGCAATGCCGAAAGCCCTTATCTGATCAACCTCGGCGCCGCCGAGGTGATATCGCGCGACGAGCTCAACCAGCCTGCCAAGCCGCTGGCCAAGGAGCGTTGGGCCGGCGGCATCGATTCGGTCGGCAGCCACACGCTGGCCAACGTCCTGTCGATGACCTCCTATGGCGGCGCGGTCGCCGCCTGCGGCCTGGCCGGCGGCATGGATCTGCCGTCGAGCGTGGCCCCCTTCATCCTGCGTGGCGTTTCCCTGCTCGGCATCGATTCGGTGATGGCGCCGAAGGCCGTACGCCTTGAGGCGTGGCGGCGCATCGGTGCCGATCTCGATGTCGACAAGCTCGCCAGCCTGTCCACGACCATCGGCTTCGACGGCATCATCGGTGCGGCACACGACATCGTCGATGGCAAGATCCGCGGCCGCGTCGTCGTCGACATGTGACCCGTCTCAGGGGTCGCGGGCGACGGACGGAATTGTCACATCGGCTGGCAAATCCGTCGCCGCCGAGGCAAAAACGCCCAATCCGCTAAAATTCGAACGATCCCCCGCAATTTTCCATAATGTCTGTCTGGCAAAGGATTTCGCATGATCGCGGAATCCGACAGCCAACAGGTCGACGCAGGCGACGATATCGATGCGGCACCGGCGCAAGCGCCGGCGTCCGCGCGGCGGTTTATCGCCGCGCCGCCGCTGGTGCCCGATCAGCAACCGGCCAAGCGGCAAGGCCTGCCGATCCTGACCTTCGTTGTCATGGCGCTGGCAGGCCTCTCCTACCTGACCGGGGCGCCGGCCTTCATCAGCCTGGCATTGCTGGCAACCGGGCTTGCCGGCCTGGCCATGCATCTGCACGCCAGACGCGGCGTGCGCCGCAATACGGTCCTGCTCGACGAAACCACCGCCCGCAACCGCGCCGAGATCGAGACGCTGGCCGACCGCATGTGGGAGATGCAGGAAAGCGAGGAGCGCTTTCGCGGTCTCATCGACGCGCTCGGCGACCTCGTCATCCATCGCGACCGAGACGGTTACATCGTCTATGCCAACAAGGTGTTCGCCGACCTTGTTGAAACCGATCAGCGCGACCTTGCCGGCAAGACGCTGGCCGAGCTCGGCATCGAGGTCGGTATCGTTCCCGATGCCGCTTTCTCCGACCATGAATGCCTGAGTTCCACCGACGTTGAAATCCGCACGCCGACCGGCCCGCGCTGGTTCTCGTGGATCGAGCTGTCGGTGCGCGACAAGGATAGCAATGCCGTCTCGCATCGCGCCATCGCCCGCGACATCACCGCACGCAAGCGCGCCGAATCGTCCATGATCACCGCGCGCGAGCGCGCTGAGTTCGCAAGCCAGGCCAAGTCGCGCTTCCTCGCCACGGTCAGCCATGAGATCCGCACGCCGATGAACGGCATCATGGGCATGGCCAGACTGCTCGCCGACACCAGGCTGTCGCCGGAGCAGCAGACCTATGTCGGGGCCATCTCGACTTCGGCCAGCGCCTTGCTTGCCCTGATCGAGGACCTGCTCGACTATTCCAAGATCGAGGCCGGACGCTTCGATCCCGAACCGCAGCCGATGTCCGTGCGCGAGATCGCCGACAACATCATCGAATTGATGGCCGCACGCGCCTTCGCCAAGAATATTGGCCTCGGCTGCCATGTCGAACCGGACGTGCCGCAATTGATCACAGCCGATCCGGGCCGGGTCAGGCAGGTGCTGCTCAACCTCATCGGCAACGCCATCAAGTTCACCGACAGCGGCGGCGTTCTGGTCAGCGTCGCGCGCGCCCGCACCGAGACCACCGACCGCATCTGCTTCACCATCGCCGATACCGGTCCCGGCCTGCGCGACGAGGACATGGAGCGCATCTTCGAGGAATTCGAGCAGGCCGACGGCACCTCGACGCGCCCCCATGGCGGTGCCGGACTGGGACTTGCCATCTCCAAGCGCCTGGTGGCCGCCATGGGCGGCGCGATTTCGGTTTCCAGCCGGCTTGGCCAGGGATCGGAATTCGTCTTCGAAATTCCCGCCATATCAGCCACCGAGCCGCCGCAGGGCCGGTTGAACGCGCTTGCCGGGCGACGCGCCGTGATCCTGTCCAAGAACACCGTCGAGGCCGACGCCATCGCCCGCACCATCCGCGCCAATGGCGGCGCGGCCGGCATGGCCACCACCGTGGCTCAGGCCGCTTCCTTTGCCGACAGCTGCGACGTGCTTCTGGTCGACGCGGCCCTGGAAGAGAGTGACGGAAGACTGCTCAAGCGGCTTCGTCAACATGGGTTCGCCAATTGCGAAGCCATCACGCTGATTGCCCCCACCGACCGCGGCATGCTTGGCGAGTTTCGCGGCAGCGGCTACGCGACATTCCTTGCCCGGCCAGTGCGCGGAGGAACACTCTTGCGTGTTCTTTTGAGCAGCCACGCACCGGTCCTTGCCCCGCCGCAGCCGGAAAAACGACGCGCACCGGCGCTTCGTGCGTCAGGCGAACGCCAGCAGGGCCTGTCCGTGCTGATCGCAGAGGACAACGACATCAATGCCATGCTGGCCCGTGCAACGCTGCTGAAGGCCGGGCATCGCGTCAAGGTGGTTGGCAATGGCAAGGCCGCCGTCGAGGCGGTCACTGGCGCCGGCCACAACCGCCGTTTCGACGTGGTGCTGATGGATCTGCATATGCCGGTCATGGACGGGCTGGACGCCATCGCCGCGATTCGTCGCCATGAGGAGGAGACATCCGTGCCGCCCGTGCCGATCATGGTGCTGTCGGCCGATAGCCAGGAAAAGACCCGCCATGCGGTGCTTGCCCACGGCGCCAGCGGCTTCGTCACCAAGCCGCTTGACCCCGAGGCGCTGGTCAGCGCCGTCGAAGGCCAGGTCGCCGCTTGAGCCGCCTTCTCCCGGTGCGTGGCTGACGAAGACCACCAAAAAAGCAGCCCGGTTTCGGCGCCCGCGAACACGACGCACCTGGGGCCTTGTGACGCAACATAGCCGGTTGACCGCTTTCGCCAGCCGACGAAGTATTGCCCGCGACGCCGTATCACGGTACTGTCACAATCCTGTTGCACCTACACCGTATCCCCGTGCCAAGAGGGATGGCTCGAAGGAGAATCACTCGTGCATACAGTTATGCCGGAATGTGACACTCGGCCGAACGCCAGCAGCGCCTTGCTCGCCGGACGTAATGTCGATTCCGTCATAAAAGGCGCAGCGCTCGGCCGTATCGGCAACCTCGAAGTGCGGCTTGCCCGCAACGAGGCCGAGATCGCTGCCGCGCAGGAAGTGCGTTACCGTGTATTTTATGATGAGCTTGGCGCCAGGAAGGATCTGTTCCAGGCGCAGGATCGCCGCGACGCCGACCGTTTCGACCCGCTCTGCGACCATCTGCTCGTCCTCGATACCACGCTTTCCGGCCCTGAGCACCGCCGCATCGTCGGCACCTATCGCTTGCTGCGGCAAGAAATCGCAGCAACCGCCGGCGGCTTCTATTCCGAAGGCGAATTCGAGCTGACCAAGCTCATCGCCCGTCATCCCGGCCAGCGTTTCCTCGAACTCGGCCGCTCTTGTGTTTTACCCGAATACCGTTCGAAGCGCACCATCGAGGCGCTGTGGCAAGGCATCTGGGCCTATATCAATCATTACGAAATCGGCGTGATGACCGGTTGTGCCTCATTCCACGGCACCGTGCCTGCGGCGCATGCCGAGGCGCTCACCTATCTCGCCCATCATTGCCGCACAAACTCGGCCTGGGACGTGCGGGCTGTGTCCGAACGCTATTGCTCCATGGACCTGATGCCGATCGAGGCGGTCAACACCAAGGCGGCGATCGCGGCGATGCCACCTCTGGTCAAGGGCTATCTGCGGGTAGGCGCTCGCATCGGCGATGGTTGCGTCATCGACCGCGAATTCTCCACGGTCGACATTTTCGTCGTGATGCCGGTCAAGGAGATCGGCGCACGCTACGTCAATTATTATGGCGGGGAAGCGCAGCGCTTCGCCGCGTGACGCTAGCGAATAGCGAATAGCGAATAGCGAATAGCGAATAGCGAATAGCGAATAGCGAATAGCGAATAGCGAATAGCGAATAGCGAATAGCGAATAGCGAATAGCGAATAGCGAATAGCGAATAGCGAGGGTTATGCCGCAGGCGTGTAGGCTGCCAACCCCTATTCGCTACTCACTACTCGCTATTCCCTTTCTTTTCACGGAATGTCTTCCGGCCGCCGGCCAGGACGGCTCTTGTAGGATGGAAATGTCCAGCCGAAACGGAGCGCACCGCCGCGCACCGCGAATGCGGCGGCGAAGCCGGCCAGCTCTGAAACGATCGGCGGCAATCCTGTGACGTCGCCAGCCGTGAAGATTGCAGCGCCCGCGAGAGCGGCCGTAACATAGATCTCCGGCCTCAGCAGCACCGAGGGTTCACCCGCCAACAGATCACGCAGGATGCCGCCTGACGTGGCGGTGAGCACGCCGGTGATGACGGAAACGACCGGCGAACCGGTAATGGCCAGGCCCTTGGCCGCACCCATCACCGAAAAAGCGGCCAACCCGATGGCGTCGAGCCAGAGCAGCCACTTCCAGCGGGATTCGACACGGTGCGCACCAAAGAACACCAGCACCGCGACCGCCGCGCAGATCAGCACGTAGCTGGAGTTGGCGACCCAGAAAACCGGCAGATTGAGGATGACGTCGCGAAGCGTGCCGCCGCCGATACCGGTGACGCTGGCCAGGAAGAGGAAGCCGATAATGTCGAGCTGTTTGCGCGACGCCGCCAACGCCCCTGTCGCCGCGAAGACGGCAACGCCGGCATAATCGAGAAGGGCGATGGGGTTCATGGGGTGAGCGAATAGCGAGTAGCGAGTAGCGAGTAGCGAGTAGCGGAATAGCACGAAGCCGCAGCTTAGTGTCAGCCCCTACTTCCTATTCGCTACTCCCTATTCGCTACTCACTACTCACTATTCCTCACGCATCCTTCTCGGCCTGCTCATTGACCGGCCCTGGCTCGACCGGCGCGTCGGCCGCGATTTTCGGGCCGCCCTTGGCGACGCCGACCATGGCTGGGCGCAGCACCCGCTCGCCGATCGAATAGCCCGGCTGCACGACCTGGACCACGGTGTTGGCCGGGACATCGGGATTGGGAACTTCGAACATCGCCTGGTGGAAATTGGGATCGAACTTCTCGCCTTCCGGAGCGAGTTTCTTGACTCCATGCCGTTCCAGCGCCGACAGCATGGCGCGCTCGGTCAGATCGACGCCTTCGATCAGCGCCTTGAAGCCGGCATCCCCCGACGCCTTGGCCTCGGCGGGAATGGCATCCAGGGCGCGGCGCAGATTGTCCGACACCGACAGCATGTCACGGGCAAAATTCGCCACCGCATAGGTGCGCGCGTCGTGCACGTCGCGAGCGGTGCGGCGGCGCAGGTTCTCCATCTCGGCCGCGACGCGTAGTGCGCGGTCCTTCAGCTCTTCGTTTTCCTTCAGCAGCCGCACAAGCGCTTCATAGTCGCCATCGATGCTGCCTTCCGTGCGCTCGACATTGGCCTCGGCCGCCCCGGCTTCACTGGGCGCGCGTTCGTCTTTTGCCTGGTCGCTCATCGCCGTTTCCCGTCATCTCGAATGGTGTAGATTTGTGCCCGATATCGAGCTTCGCAGGCCAAAAATCAAGGGGAAAGCGACCGTAACGACCTTTCACCGGACCTGGAAGGCACCAAGGCGGTAGTCCGATTTTAATTCAAATTTTACCGTGCTTGCCGGCTTTGCTTGCCACAAGGCCGTGATCCGGGAACCATTCCGTCGCTGGAGGAGTTTGGGACCCGACGCAGGATTTGAATCGATGACCCGCAACAAGCTCGAAAAAACAGAAAGGCTCGCTGCGGAGGTTCGGCGCCAGATCGGCGCCGAGGCGATGAAGCGCTTTCTGCGCACCTTGCCAGCCTTCCGCACCGAAACCGACATCCCGGACCGCTTCGGGCAATTGCTCGACCACCTCGACAGGGTCGAGGATGGCGACGTCGGCTGGCGACGGGCAGTGAGGATCGACTAGGCCCTACGCGACAATTACGCACAGTAACTTTACGTGATCATCGGCTTGCGGTGGCGGCGCACCCCGCCTATGCTTCCTGATGAACATGATTTCCCCCGAAGCGGCGGCCAATAGCAAGCGCGCCTGGCTCAAGATCCTGGCGCGCTACAAGAAGCCTGACAGGCGACGAAGCGCACTTGAACTCGCCATCACCCTCATTCCCTTCGCCACGCTGTGGGCTCTGTCTTCCGCGGCCTATGCCTATGGTCATTGGTGGGGACTGATCCTCATCCTGCCCGCGGCCGGATTCCTGGTGCGGATTTTCATGATCCAGCACGATTGCGGCCATGGCTCCTTCTTTGCCAATCGCCATGCCGACGACTGGATCGGCCGCGCACTGGGCATCCTGACGCTGACGCCTTACGACTGCTGGCGGCGCGCCCATGCCACGCATCATGCCAGTGCCGGCAATCTCGACGAGCGCGGCATGGGCGACATCAGAACGTTGACGGTCGCCGAGTACCGCCGGATGTCCTGGCGTGGTCGTCTGGCCTATCGTCTCTACCGCCACCCTCTGGTGATGTTCGGCCTGGGGCCGATCTGGCTGTTCATCTTCTCGCAAAGGCTGCCCGTCGGCATGATGCGCGGCGGCCTGACGCCATGGGTTTCGTCAATGACCACCAATCTTGGCATCGCGCTTGCCGCGGCCATCCTCATCTGGGTCATCGGTCCCGGCGCGTTCCTGATTGTCCATCTGCCGATCGTCATTCTCGCCGGTTCGGCCGGCATCTGGCTGTTCTATGTCCAGCACCAGTTCGAGGAGACCGAGTGGGCGAAGGATGGGGAATGGGAGTTCCAGCACGCCGCGCTGCACGGCTCGTCCTACTACGACCTGCCGCCGGTGCTGAATTGGCTCACCGGCAATATCGGCGTTCACCACGTCCACCACCTCTCCGCCAGGGTGCCCGGCTACCGGCTGCAGGAAGTGCTGCGGGACTATCCCGAGTTGCGCGGTATCGGCCGCGTCACGCTGCTCGAGAGCCTGCGCTGCGTCAAACTGGCATTGTGGGACGAAAGCCGCAGCAAGCTGATATCGTTCCGCGAGGCACACGCGGCGCTGTAGGCGCGGTTCGCGCAGCGGACGAAAAGCCAATTGCTTGGCTTTTCGAACAATGCCCAAGGGCCGGATGAGAGGCAGCGCAAAGCTTCTCAACCGTCCAGCCAGCCCCCAAAGCCTCAGGCCGCCTGCCGCTCGTCGCGCATCAGGATCTCGCCATGGCGGATCTCAGTGCCCAGCACCTTCAGGCATTCGCGGATGAAATTGGACAGGCCCGGCCAGCCCTTGGCCGAAACGAGATTGCCGTCGACATGGGCTCCGTTCGGCGCGACGTCGATATAGATGCCGCCCGCCAGCGTCACCTCCGGCTCGCAATAGTGAAGCGCCGCCACTTCCCTGCCCCGCACCACGCCGTCGACCGCAATCAGGATCTGCACGCCATGGCAGATGGTGAAGATCGGCTTGCCTGTCTCATGGAAGTGTCGCACCAGCGCCTGCACGCGCTTGTCGATGCGGATGTATTCCGGACCGCGGCCACCCGCCGCGTAGACGGCATCGTATTGGGCCGGATCCACGTCGGAAAACGTCTTGTTGAGGATGTAATCGTGACCGGGCTTTTCGGTGTAGGTCTGGTGGCCTTCGAAATCGTGCAGCGATGTCTTCAGCACATCACCAGCCTTCTTGTCGGGGCAGACGACATGCACGGTGTGGCCGACGGCATGCATGGCCTGCTCAAAGACGAAAATTTCATATTCCTCGCTGAACTCGCCAACGAGCATCAATATCTTCTTGCCAGCCATTCCCGGTTCCTCCCTTTGTGGCCATTATTTCGCGTCGCGAAATAACAGCATTATCCTAAGGGCAGGATCACGTAAGGAAAAGCGCAAATCGCACAATTGGTACGACCAGTTTGCGTCTTCCTCGATTGAGAGAGAGCTTTGGGCCTTCGTAGAAAACGCGTCAGCTGCTGCGAAGGCGCCGCCAGGAATATTTCGAACCCTTGGGCTCCGCTATGGCGGCCGGCTGGTAGTAAAGCCCCAACCCGCCGGTGCGGCCCTCTTCCAGACGCTTCAAGAGCACTGGATTCGAGATCTCGAACTCGTCGAAGCCAAGCCGCAGCATATGCGGCAACGGGTCGACCAGGACCTGTCCCGTGGCACGCAGCGCGCCCGTGAAATGATAGCGGCTGCGCAGCAGTTCGCCCTTGGAGAAGGAGCGGCCGTCGCCGAAGGCCGGGAAGGCCAGCGCCACCAGCGACAGCTGGTCGAGCAGGTCGGCGATCTTCTCAAGCTGATCGCCGGGCTGCAGCAGGACGCCGAGCCGCTCCTTCGCCGAGCGGCGTACCTCCGGGTCGAGATCGAGGAACGCCTGCAGCGGCAGGATGAAGCGGCCATTGCCGGAAAGCGCATCGGCGCTTTCGGCATGGGTCCACTCGTCCTCGCGAAAACCCTCCGGGGTCCAGAGCCGGGTCTCCGGTGTCGTCGGTTCAGTCATCAAAATTCCTAAAAATTCGAAGCGCTCAAGGGTGTGTTGAAATTCAGGTCAGGCCGCGTCGAAAACGGCTGCTTCCGAGAACCGGAGCGGAGCGTACTTGAAGTACGTGAGCACCGGAAGCTCAAGAAGTGGCGGTTTGCAGGCCGGCCGAATTGCAACATACCCTATAGTGATGCGTCGGTCAGCGACACTTCCAGTCCCGACAGGTGAATGCCGCACTCGGTCTTGGCATGGCCTGCCCAGCGGCCGCTGCGCGCGTCCTCGCCCGGCTGCACCGGCTGCGTGCAGGGAAAGCAGCCGATCGACAGATAGCCATAGGCGACCAGTGGATTTTCGCGCAGCGCATGCGCGCGCATGTAGCCGGCCTGGTCCGACGTCGTCCAGCGCGCCAGTGGATTGATGCGGATGCGCGGGCCGACCGCCTCGAACACCGGAAGTGCGGCCCGCGTCGAGGCCTGGAAGCGCTTGCGGCCTGTGAACCAGGCGCGGAAGGGTGCGATGCCACGTGCCAGCGGCTCGACCTTGCGCACGTCGCAGCAGGCATCGGTGTTGTTCTGGTGTAGATTGCCGGTCGGGTCGATCCGTTCGAGCGCCGCTTCGTCGGGCTTGATCACCCGGATGTTGGTCAGCCCGAAATCGGCGACCAGCGCGTCGCGATAGCCGAGCGTCTCCTCGAAATGCTTGCCGGTATCGAGGAAGACGACCGGCAGCGTGCGGTCGATCTTGGCGATCATGTGCAGCAGCACCGCCGAATCCGCGCCGAACGAAGACACGGCGGCGATCTCGTCGTGAAACAGCTCATTGGCCGATCGTTCGATGATCTCGATCGGGCTGAGATGACCGTAGAGCGCGTCAAACCCCGCCGCCTTGGCGGCGGCGCCGTCCTCGACGTCGACGATATGGTCAAGCGGCCTTGGCTTCGCCAGCATAGAGCGCCTCCTTGAACGGCGCGGGACCGACACGGCGGTAGGCGTCGATGAATATTTCATGTGGGTTGAGCCGAAGGCCGAGATAGGTATCGACGATCGTCTCGATGGCGTCGGTGATTTCTTCCGACGAGAAGCCGCGGCCGATGATCTCGCCGACGGAGGTGTTTTCGTCGGCCGAACCGCCGAGCGTCACCTGGTAGAGTTCGGAGCCCTTCTTCTCGACACCCAGGATGCCGATATGACCGACATGGTGGTGACCGCAGGCATTGATGCAGCCGGAGATCTTCAGCTTCAGCTCGCCGATCTCGCGCTGCCGCTCCAGCGAAGCGAAGCGTTGCGAGATTTCCTGTGCGATCGGGATCGAGCGCGCGGTCGCCAGCGCGCAATAGTCAAGACCCGGGCACGAGATGATGTCCGAGATCAGGTTGGAATTGGCCGTCGCCAGCCCGATGTCGACCAGCGCGTCATAGACTGTCTTGAGGTCGGCGCGCGCCACATGCGGCAGGATCAGGTTCTGCTCGTGGCTGACGCGAAGCTCGTCGAAAGCGTATTTTTCGGCGATGTCGGCGACCGCTTCCATCTGGCTGTCGGTCGCATCGCCCGGCACCTCGCCGATACCCTTGAGTGAGATCGTCACCGCCGCGTAGTCGGGGTGGCGGTGCGTCACCACGTTCTGGTCGAGCCAGTCAGAGAAGCCCTTGGAATCCAGCCGCGCCACCTTGACCGCCGTGTCGCCGTCCGACCGCCCGGTCAGCGCCGGCGGGGCGAAATAGGCCTCGATGGCGCGAATGTCGGCCTCCGGCAGCTTCAGCTCCGCGTCCTTCAACTCCTGCCACTCGGCCTCGACCTGCCGGGTGATTTCCTCGGCGCCGGTCTCGTGGACCAGGATCTTGATGCGCGCCTTGTACTTGTTGTCGCGGCGGCCATAGAGATTGTAAACGCGCAGGATCGCCGTGCAGTAGGACAGAAGGTCGGCTTCCGGCAGGAAGTCGCGGATCTTCCTCGCCACCATCGGCGTGCGGCCCTGGCCGCCACCGACATAGACGGCGAAGCCGAGCTCGCCGGCGGCGTTCTTCTTCAGATGCAGGCCGATGTCATGCGTCTGGATGGCGGCTCGGTCGCGCTCGGCTCCCGTCACCGCGATCTTGAACTTGCGCGGCAGGAACGAGAATTCCGGATGCACCGACGACCATTGCCGCAGGATTTCCGCATAGGGGCGCGGATCGGCGACCTCGTCGGCGGCCGCCCCGGCAAAATGGTCGGCGGTCACATTGCGGATGCAATTGCCGCTGGTCTGGATGGCGTGCATCTCCACGCTGGCAAGGTCCGCCAGGATCGCCGGAATGTCCGACAACGCCGGCCAGTTGAACTGGATATTCTGGCGCGTGGTGAAGTGGCCGTAGCCCTTGTCGTATTTGCGGGCGATGTGGCCCAGCATGCGCAGCTGCTTGCCGTTCAGCGTGCCATAGGGCACGGCGATGCGTAGCATGTAGGCGTGCAGCTGCAGATAGACGCCGTTCATCAGCCTGAGCGGCCGGAACTGGTCCTCGGTGATCTCGCCGGACAGCCGGCGCTTGACCTGGTCGCTGAACTCGGCGACGCGGGCCTGGACAAAATCGTGATCGAACTCATCGTAACGGTACATACTTCGTCTTTCAGGGCGCGTCCGCCCGTGGCTGGTTAGGCTGCCCGCGCAGCCTGCTTGCCGAGATCGTTGCGGATGGTGGGACCGGCGGCGCGGATCTTCTCGCGCAGCCGCACCGGCTCGACAATGCCGTCGACGACTTCCGCGTCGATCAGATTGACGTCGACCACTTCATTGTCGGCGTGGGCCTTGGCGCCGATCGCCTCCAGCCGATCCTCTGCCGCTTTGTCATGGGCAAGGTCTGCATTGTCCACCGTCTCGGCCCAGCCGCCATCGGCGTACCAGACGGCAATGCCGTCGCCGAGGCGATTGGCGGTCAGTATCTTCATGGCTGAACTCCCTCGGCCGCCGCTACGGGCGCACTCTCATGCCTGTGTGCCGCTAGCGGCTCGGACCGCTCGAAATTGGCGCCGGCGACAGCGTCGCCGATGATGGTCATGACCGGGCCCGACAGATCGGCGCGCGCCTCCAGCGACGGCAGGTCGGCAAGCGTGCCGTGGAAGCGTCGGCGATTGGTCAGGCTGGCATTCTCGACCACCGCGACCGCCGTGTCCGGCGACAGGCCGGCCTCGATCAGCCGGCCGGCAACTTCGGCGGCGACCGAGCGGCCCATGTAGACGGCGACGGTAGCGCCGGAAATGGCGAGCTTGGCCCAGTCCGGCAACGAATTGCCCTTGAGGTCGTGGCCGGTGGTGAACACCATTGACGACGACACACCGCGCAGCGTCAGCGGCAGTTCGAAATCGGCGGCAGCGGCAAAGGCCGCGGTGACGCCAGGAACCACCTCATAGGCGATGCCGGCGTCGCGAAGCGCTGCCATCTCCTCGCCGGCGCGGCCGAACACCAGCGGATCGCCCGATTTCAGCCGCACGACGCGCTTGCCCTCACGGCCAAGCTCCACCAGCAACGCATTGATTTCGGCTTGGCTCTTGGTATGGCAGCCCTTGCGCTTTCCGACCGGCAGGCGCTCGGCATCGCGGCGGCCCATGGCGACGACCGCCTCCGGCACCAGCGCGTCATGGACGATGACGTCGGCCTCCATCAGCAGGCGATGCGCCCGCAGGGTGAGGAGGTCCTCGGCGCCGGGACCGGCTCCCACCAGGGCGATGTGGCCGCAAACGGGCGCGTCGGACAACAGCAGATCGGTGGCGGCTTCGTGCGCCTGCGAAAAATCGCCGGCCTCGACGGCGCGGGCCGGCGCTCCGCCGAAGAAGTCACTCCAGAAACGGCGGCGCATATTGCCCCGGGGTAATCTCTCGGCGGCATTGCGGAACGACATTGCAAGCGCCGCCAGCGCGCCAAGCGACGGCGACAGCATGCGGTCGATGCGGCCGCGCAGCATCTGCGCCAGCACCGGACCCGCACCTTCGGTGCCGATGGCAATGGCGACCGGTGCGCGGTTGACCAGCGCCGGAGTGAAGAAATCGCAGAGATCCGGCCGGTCGACGGCATTGACGGGAATGCCCAGCCGACGTGCGTCGGCGGCTACGCGACGATCGAGCGCTTCGTCGCCGCTGGCGGCAAATACCATCACGGCGCCTTCGAGCTGCGAGGCATCATACGCGGCGGCCACATGCTTCGCGCCGGCTTCGGCGATGAAGGTCAACAACTCCGGCTCGGCATCTCTGGCGATGATGTGCAGAACGGCACTCGACTGGGCAATCAGCCGCGCCTTGGCCAGAGCTTCCTCGCCGCCGCCGACAATGGCCACGGCTTCGCCCTCGACCCGCATGAAGACGGGAAAGGCGTTGAGCTTGGTGGTGGCTTGCGGCATGATAATAGCGATCCAGGACAGTTTCGCAGTTTTACGCCGAGGCGTAAAAAAGCAGAAGCAAAGCACTCGCGCATCCGGTGATGGCAGGCAATCGCTTTTTCGCAACCGCGAAGGGCAGGAGAAAAATATTCCACGCCCATGCCCATGGGCACGCCGGGTCGCCGAAATCGGCCCTGATTTCAGGGCTTCTAGCTGCCGGCGACCTGTCCCGCAAAACAGTTTTTTTCTAATTTCTATCAATTTAGTAGATTAACGCCGTCCGGTGGCGATTTCATGTTCAGCGCCCGGCCTGCACGGCTGTTCGGTCCGCCGCGTGGGTTGGAACGTTGACGGGCTGAAACGCGTTCCCGGTATAGCCACCACTCAACAAGGAGCGTCCTCATGAACACGATCAAACTGAAGCATGGCATTTGGGTTCTGGTGGCAGACGGTGAAAAGGCGCTCCTGCTCAAGAACGTCGGCGACACCAAGTTTCCCAACCTTGAAGTCGTGCATCTGATGGAACAGGAAAACCCGCCCACACGCGAACAGGGAAGCGACAGCCCCGGCCGGTACAATGACGGCCCATCCGTGCACCGCAGCGCGGTCGAGGAGACCGACTGGCACCGTATCGGCAAGGAACGCTTCGCCGAGGAGATTGCCGCCCGGCTCTACAAGCTTGCCCATGACGGCGAGTTCGACAGCATCGTGCTTGTCGCCCCACCAGTGGTGCTCGGCGCCATGCGCAAGAAGCTGCATAAGGAGGTTGGTGACAAGGTGACGGCCGAAATCCCGAAGACCATGACCAACCACGGCATCCCCGAGATCGAGGCCCTGTTGCAGGCAGCCTGATCGCCGGCAACAAGGCGAATGCCATCGCGAGCTCAAACAGATCGGCGGCATCCCGGCCGCCGGTCCGGCATTTTGTCGCCGCGCCGTCGCTTTTCGCACCTTGCGGGTTGCATCACCGTTGCCCCTTCCACCATATTGCGAAACAGGCGACGGCTCTCGGGCGCCGCATATCCGACATCGCTAGCTTGAAAGGCGCTCCATAGACAATGCCGCATGACACGCCCCTTATCGCCACCATCGTCGCCGGTCTGGGGCTGGCTTTTGTCTTCGGCGCTCTCGCCAATCGCTTCCGTATTCCCCCATTGGTCGGCTATCTCGTAGCCGGCGTTCTGGTCGGCCCGAACACGCCCGGTTTCGTCGCCGATGCAGGGCTTGCCAACGAATTGGCCGAAATCGGCGTCATTCTCCTGATGTTCGGTGTCGGCCTGCATTTCTCGCTCAAGGACCTTCTGTCGGTCCGCGCTATCGCCGTGCCTGGCGCCATCGTTCAGATTGGCTTTGCCACCGCGCTCGGCGCCGGGCTGTCCTGGATGCTCGGCTGGTCGATGGGCGCGGGCGTGGTGTTCGGCCTGGCGCTATCGGTCGCCTCGACCGTTGTGCTGCTGCGCGCGCTTCAGGAACGCCGCCTGATCGAGACCGAGCGCGGCCGCATCGCCGTCGGCTGGCTGATCGTCGAGGACCTGGCCATGGTGCTGGCGCTGGTGTTGCTGCCGGCGCTTGCCGGTGTACTCGGCGGCCAGGAACACGCCAATGCCCATTCGGGCGACCTGCTGTCGCTGCCGGCCAGCTACGGCATATGGGGTGTCGTGGGCATCACGCTGGCCAAGGTCGCCGCCTTCGTGGTGGTCATGCTGGTGGTCGGCCGACGGGTCATTCCCTGGATCCTGCACTACGTTGCCCATACCGGGTCGCGCGAACTGTTCCGTCTCTCGGTGCTCGCCATTGCGCTCGGCGTCGCCTTCGGCGCGGCAAAACTGTTCGGCGTCTCGCTGGCGCTGGGCGCGTTCTTCGCCGGCATGATCATGAGCGAATCCGAGCTCAGCCACCGCGCGGCCGAAGAATCGCTGCCGCTGCGCGATGCCTTCTCGGTGCTGTTCTTCGTCTCCGTCGGCATGCTGTTCGATCCGTTCAGCCTGATCAGCAACGGCCTGCCGATCCTGGCGACGCTGGCCATCATTGTCATCGGCAAGTCGCTGGCGGCGTTCGTGATCGTCGTAGCCTTCGGCTATCCCCTGGCCACGGCCTTGATGATTTCGGCCAGCCTTGCCCAGATCGGCGAGTTCTCCTTCATCCTGGCCGAACTCGGCGTCGGGCTGAAACTTCTGCCCGAGCAAGGCCGCGATCTGATCCTGGCCGGCGCCATCCTGTCGATCGTGCTCAACCCGTTGATGTTTCTGGTTATCGACTGGATGAAGCCGTGGCTGGAGGCCCGCGCCATCAGGACGGCGCCACCAGCGGACACCAAGCCGGTCGGCCCGGCGACGGAACCGGGCCAGGTGGCCTCGGTCGCCGCAACGTCGAGCAAGGAAGACGGCCCGCCGCCGACGACGACGCTTGCCGGTCATGCCATCCTGATCGGCTATGGCCAGGTCGGTGGCCTCGTCGGTGCCGCGCTGAAGGAAGCGGCACAGCCTTTCCTCGTCATCGAGGATGCCGATAAGACGCTGGCGAGGCTGAAAGCAGACGGCATCGAAACCATCGCCGGTAATGCCGCCAATGCCGAAGTGTTCGCCGCGGCCAATCCTAAAGGCGCAAAGCGGCTGATCCTTGCCATCCCCAACGCCTTCGAGGCCGGCCAGATCGTGCTGCGGGCACGCGCCGCCAATCCCAACATCAATGTCATCGCCCGCGCCCATTCCGACGCCGAGGTCGAGCATCTGAAGGGACTCGGCGCCGATACCGTGATCATGGGTGAACGCGAGATCGCGCGCGGCATTGTCGAAGAGGTGCTTGGCCAAGAGCCGCGGGTTTCTGAACCGTCCGCTGCCTGAGTCGACGCTACCCAAAGGCGGGTTCAATCATGCCACGAATGCCGAGCCGCCATTTTGCGCGACACCGCCGAGATATTTTGCCGGGGGCTTGCCAAGCGCCTTCTTGAACATGGTGATGAAGGCGGTAACCGAGCTATAGCCGAGGTCGCCCGAGACTTGCTGCACGCTGGCACCGGACGCCAGCTCCCGAATGGCGACGATCAGGTGCAATTGCTGGCGCCAGCGCCCGAAGCTCAAGCCAGTCTCCTTGACGACGAGACGCGCCAGACTGCTTTCGCTGAGCGCGACGCGGTTGGCCCATTGTGCCAACGTACTGCGATCGGCTGGGTCTTGCGCCAGCGCCTCGGCGATCCGCCTCAAGCGCGGCTCGGATGAAATCGGCAGATGCAGCTGCTGGACAGGCATGCGCGGCAGTTCTGCAAGCAGGGTCCTGATCAGGAGCTCATCCCTTGCCTGGTCGTCCTGCACGCTGTCGGACAGCTCGACGATCAGTTCGCGCAGCAGCGGCGAGATCGAAAGGGTGCAGCACCGGTCCGGCAATTCGGCGGCTCCCGGCTCGATATAGACGAAGAAGATCCGCGCGTTGGCCGTCGCGATGTTGCTGTGCTCCATGCCGCCCGGGATCCATACGCCGCAATGCGGCGGCACCATCCACAGGCCGCTCGGAACGCGGCATGTGATGCCGCCTCCGAGCGCAAAGACGAGCTGGCCTTTGCGGTGCCAATGGGCGGGTACCTCCGCTCTGGTCTCGGTGACGACACGCACGGCGATGGCTGGCGCCAGCACGTCATCGACATCGAAATTGACCCATGGGTAGCGAAGAGGCTGTCTCATGATTGACCGCTTTTAGCGATTAAATGCCATGATAGCTAAATTATTCAAGCAGGGAAGCCGATAAGTTCCGGCCTCCAGCAAGAAGGTACGTACCCATGCTCGCCTTAGTCATATCTTCCGACAGCGCCACGGGATTGAGGTTAGCCGAGGTCGAAGAACCTCGGCCCCTCGCGGACGAGGCGCTCGTCTCGGTCCACGCAACTTCGTTGAACCGGGGTGAACTGCGCTTGCTTACCATCCGTCCGAACGGCTGGACACCCGGCCAGGACATCGTCGGAATTGTCGAACGCGCGGCCGCCGATGGCTCCGGGCCGATCACGGGCACCAGGGTCGCGGCTTTGGTCGACCAGGCCGGCTGGGCTGAACGGGTCGCCGTTTCAACAGACCGTCTCGCCATCCTGCCGGATGAGGTCAGCTTCGTCTCGGCAGCCACGCTTCCGGTCGCCGGCACGACGGCGCTCAGGACTTTGCGCCACGGCGGTGACCTGGCCGGCCTAAAGGTCCTGATCACCGGTGCAAGCGGTGCCGTCGGTCGCTTCCAGATCCAGATCGCCCGCGAGCAGGGTGCGACGGTGACCGCCATCGCCGCCGCCCGGCACCACGAGGATTTGCGTGAACTCGGAGCCGAGCAGATCGTGGAGTCGATCGAGCAGGCCGAGGCGCCGTTTTCGCTGATCACCGAGTCGGTCGGCGGCGAAAGCCTCGCACACGCGATCGAACGCGTCGCCCCTGGCGGCACAATCGTCATGTTCGGCTCGAGCAGCGGTGAACTCACGCCCGTGGGGTTCCGTCAGTTCGTTCCGGGTCACGAAGGGGCGAGGCTTCAGACGTTCGCCTACTACACGTCCGGTTCAGCCATCGGCGCTGATATTGCCGCGCTGCTCGCCCTGGTCGCCGCTGGTCGGCTGGACACCCGCATTGCCTTGACCGTGCCATGGACGAACATCGGCCAAGCCCTGGACGCACTGCGACAGCGCAGCTTCAGCGGCAAGGCTGTCGTCACCATAGGCGGGTGAGCCGGCCCTAGCCTGAAGTCGACCAGTTCATACGTGCTGGCCGCCATTGATGTGGATTTCCGAGCCGGTGACGTACGACGCCTGCCCGGAGCACAGGAAAAAGATGATGTCGGCGACCTCCGCCGTGGTGCCCAGGCGCCGAAGCGGAATGGTCTCGACGATCTTTTCCGTGCCCGGCGACAGGATCGCGGTGTCGATCTCGCCCGGCGCGATGGCGTTGACGCGGATGCCGTGCGGGCCGAAATCATGCGCCATCTCGCGCGTCAGCGAGCCGAGCGCGGCCTTCGACGTCGCATAGGCGGTGCCGGCGAAGGGATGCACGCGGGTGCCGGCGATCGAGGTCACATTGACGATCGAGCCTCTAGCAGCCGCCAATTCCTTGAACAGGCCGCGCGCCAGCATGATAGGCGCGAAGAAATTGACCTGGAACACGTCGCGCCAGACATGCATCGGCGTGTCGATCGAGTCCATCCGGCTGTTGCCATCGCTGAGCTTGGGCGAAATGCCGGCATTGTTGACCAGCGCGTGCAACTGCCCGCCATGCGCTTCGAGCCGATGACGGATTTCCGAAACCGCAATACCGACATCTTCCTGATCGGCGAGATCGACCTTGATGTGGTCCTCTGGACCGGCCGGCCACGGGCAGTCCTCGGCAAAGGCCTGGCGCGAGCAGGTGATGACGCGCCAGCCTTCGCGCGAAAAGCGCTTCACCGTGGCATGGCCAATGCCCCGGCTGGCGCCGGTCAGCACAATGGTTTTTCTGGTGTCTGTCTCGGTCATGTCGCGGTCTCCGGGCTGGACATGTAGCCGAACGCCGCCGGGGTGGCGAGAGGCCGAAATGTCACCATAGGCCCGATATGAGGAACCTGAAACACCGGCTTGCCGTTGGTTTCGACAGTCACACGATCGGGGGGTCACACCAATCCATCAGGAGAACGCCATGGCACAGCCAGCTCCCATCGACATTGCAACCGCCTTCACCAGGGCATGGACGAGCCACGACCTCGAAAAAGCGGCGTCCTACGTTGCCGACGATGTCGTTTTCGACGGGCCGATGCAGCAATCGACCGGCAAGGATCCTTATTTGAAGGGGCTTACGAAGCTCTCCGAGGATGTGACCGGTGTGCGCATGATCGCCGCCTTCGGCGACGACCACCAGGCGCTGTTGATGTACGACCTGATGACGAAGTCGTCGGGGGCGCTGTCCTGCGCCAAGCATCTCATCGTCAGTGATGGAAAGATCCACAGCGACAAGCTGACCTTTGACAGCAAGAAACTGGGCAGTGCCAGGCCGCGAGCCAACTAGCCGCCGCCAAGAATATCCAGGATCGAGGTCTGCCGCTTCTTGAGCCGGCCGCCGACGCTGCCTGGCGGCACCGGGTGCCCGACCGAAGCCGTGGTGCCGCCATCCGCCGGCATGTTGAAGCCATCGGCATCGACGGTCTGGGCAGGCCGCGCCGCACGGACGGGCGCCGGCGCCGGCGGTGCCGCCGCCTGCGCGGCCGGCGCCTGCTGGCCAACCGAAGCCGACGGAATCGGTGCCGGCTGGTTGTTGTCGGCCGAGGGAATGTCGTCGGGCACGATGGTGTCCGCCGGCGTCGACTTCCAGGTGCCGGGCAGTGGCCGCACCGGCACGCCCTCATGCGCGGCGACCATGAATTCGTGCCAGGCCTGTGCCGGCAGCGCGCCGCCGGTGACCTTCTTCATAGCCGTGCCGTCATCATTGCCGAACCACACGCCGGTGGTCAGATTGGCGGTGTAGCCGACGAACCAGGCGTCGCGCGAATTCTGGCTGGTGCCGGTCTTGCCGGCCGACGGCCAGGCGAAGGCCGCCTTCTTGGCGGTGCCGACCTCGACCGTCCCGGTCATCATCGAATTCATCATGCCGACGATCTCGGGCTTGATCACGCGCGGTGCGTTGCCGCCAGCGCTGTCATAGAGCACCTTGCCGTCGGCTGTCGTGACGCGGCGGATGAAATGGATGTCGGGCTTGTAGCCGCCATTGGCGAAGGGCACATAGGCCGAGGTCAGTTCCAGCGGGGTCACTTCCGAGGTGCCGAGCGCGATCGAGGTGTTGGCCAGCAGGTCGGACTGGATGCCCATGCGGTGCGCGGCTTCCACCACCGCGTTCGGCCCGACTTCCATGGTCAACTGCGCGGCAACCGAGTTGAGCGACTTGGCCAGCGCCGTCGCCAAGGTGACCTTGCCGAAGTACTTGCCGCCGTAATTGTCGGGTGTCCAGTTGCCGATCTTGATCGGTGCGTCGTTGCGGATGCTGTCGGGCGTGCGGCCGGCCTCGAGCGCAGCCATGTAGACGAACGGCTTGAACGCCGAGCCCGGCTGCCGGCGCGCCTCGGAGGCGCGGTCGAACTGGCTGGTCGAATAGTCATAGCCGCCGACCATGGCGCGCACCGCGCCGGAATCGTCGATCGACACCAGCGCGCCCTGGGTGACGTTGAGCTTCTTGCCGCTGTCGTCGATCAGCCGGCGGATCGACTGTTCGGCGAGTTTCTGCAGGTTCAGGTCTACGGTAGAATCGATGACGATATCGCCGCGCACATCGCCGATCAGGTCGGGCAGTTCTTCCATGATGGTGTCGGCGACGTAATTTTCCGAGCCGGTCCAGTAGGATGGCGAGCGTGTTGCCGGTGCGCTCAGCGCCGTCTTCAGCTCTTTCTCGCTGATCTTGCCCTCCTCGCGCATGGCGGCGAGCACCAGCTGCGAGCGCTCCTCGGCGGCCTTGGGATCACGCGCCGGCGATAGCCGCGACGGCGCCTTCAGCAGGCCAGCCAGGAGTGCCGCTTCCGACAAGGTGACATCGCGCGCGCTCTTGCCGAAATAACGGCGCGAGGCCGCTTCGACACCATAGGCGCCGGAGCCGAAATAGACCCGGTTGAGGTACATTTCGAGGATCTGGTCCTTGGTGTGCTTGTGCTCCAGCCACAGCGCCAGCAGCACCTCCTGCACCTTGCGTTCCAGCGTGCGGTCGGGCTTCAGGAAAAGGTTCTTGGCCAATTGCTGCGTCAGCGTCGAACCACCTTGCGAGAAGTGCCCGCCGATGAGGTTGGTCACCATGGCGCGCGACAGGCCGATCGGATCGACACCGAAATGCGAATAGAAGCGGCGGTCCTCGATGGCGATCACCGCCTCGGGAATATAAGGCGACATTTCGTGCAGGCCGACCGCTTCGCCGCCGCTCATGCCGCGATTGGCCAGCAGCTGCCCGTCGGCCGAGACGATCTTGATATTGGGCGCACGGTCGGGGATCGACCAGGTCGTGGCTGCGGGCATCTTGGCGCCGTAGTAGATAACGACGCCCGCCACCGCGATGCCGCCCCATATGGCGAGCACGAAACACCAGTAGACCAGCCGGCCGAGCACGCCGAACAGGCCGCGACCACTCCCGCCGCGCCTCCCCCGCGACGATTTCCCCTTCGATGATTTGCGTTTGGCGGAGGCTTTGCGATTGCTCGGCACGACGCGGTCCTCCTCGCTCACCGAAAGACCCGTCTGGGATTTCGCCCGTGGCGGTCCCTCGAAGCTGGGCTCGATGCGACTGTCTCTGCGGTTCGCCATGCGCTGCGCTTGATGTCCCCGGTGCCAATGGCGCTCGGGTTGAAGAGTAGATGCGGCGATTTAAGGGCGGGTTAAGCAGAGGTTCGGGCAACCGTCTGAATTCCGTTAGGAATTTGTTAATCTGTTGTCCATTGCCAGCGTCGCGCAGCGCGACGGATGTGACAGGCTCCGCGTACCCGAAGCACCGTCGGCGTCCGAACGCTCGTGGCGAGCCCTCATTTGTGGCTCTGGCGTTTTTCTATCTCGTAGCTCAGCCACCGGCAGAACATACCGATGACCGACGCGGCGGCGCCGACAAGCAGGCAGACGACCAGCAGCGGGCTTTCTGAAGCGCTCGACCAACTGACTATGGCCAGCAGGACGACACTGGCGGTGGAAATCAGATAACCCACCCCCTTGAGCAAGTGCAGAGAAGCCGTTGTCATGCCTGAAACATCCTCCGCCTGTCTTATGGAACATTCATTTCGCCTTGGAGTTCCATTCAGAGCAAACCCGGACCCCACGAGCCGATGAAGCGCGCAGGGTGATCAATAAGGGTATGAAGGCCTTTGCCGCCAGGATGCGGATGCAGGCTGGCGGCCCAACCCGGGTCTTTTCATAATCCGCTCGAATTTCACATCCGGTTAGTCGGGATCACCAGCCTGCCGTAGCAAGGCGACGAGACGCTCGCGCTTGATTCTTCGAGCAGGCGCACGGAGCGGAAGGCTCCGAATCGGCCCCGATTTCAATGGCGTCAGGCTATGCGAAAGCGCCCGGCCAGCGGCGCGCTCATTGGTCGTCGTCGTCGCCGGCGGCGGGCCGCCAGCTGGTCGGCTCGACCTTCTTTTGCGTGTGGCTGTCGATGTAGACCCACCAGCCGTCGTCGCGGTATTGCGCGATGGATTCATTGAGGACGCCGTCGCTGTCCTTCCAGGTGACGGTGACCTTGGAGCCGTCGGTCGGCGCGGTCGATATCGGCTTTCTGTCCGCCATCTCATCCCCTTCTTCCAGCGGGTTGATCGCCACGAGGGCCATCAGCTGTGAGCGAAGATATCCTCTTCGTCCCAGCCCATCAGGTCAAGCTTGGCCCGCGTCGGCAGAAAGCGGAAACAGGCGTCCGCCTCCTTCGTGCGCCCCTCGCGCGCCAGCCGCCCGGCCAGCACATCGCGCAACCGATGCAGATAGAGCACGTCCGAGGCCGCGTATTCGAGCTGCTCGGGCGACAACGTTTCGGCCGCCCAATCCGACGATTGCTGCGCCTTGGACAGGCCGACGCCGAGAAGCTCGAAACAGATGTCCTTCAGCCCGTGCCGGTCGGTGTAGGTGCGCGTCAGCCGCGACGCGATCTTGGTGCAGAACACCGGCTCGGCCATCACGCCAAACGCATGGTAGAGCACAGCGAGGTCGAAGCGACCGTAGTGGAATAGCTTGGTCACGCTGTCGTTTCCCAGCAGCTTGACCAGGTTCGGTGCTTCCTTCTGCCCCGGCGCCATCTGGATGACATCGGCACTGCCGTCGCCAGGCGAAATCTGCACCACGCAGAGCCGGTCACGGTGGGGGTTGAGGCCGAGCGTTTCCGTATCGATGGCCACGGCCGCGACATCGTAGCGGGAGAGGTCAGGCAGATCGTTTTTATGAAAGCGGATATCGCTCATCGTCTTCTCCGGGTCGCGGCCTTCGGCGTCGCGCATCCATCGAAGAAGCGCACACGCGCTCCAACATATTGCGCTGTCGACCCGTCCTCGCCGTGATCGGCGGAAAAATCAACAGAAAGTTGATTTTCCGCCGTCCAGGGTTGTCCACCTTACCGTGTCAGCGCGTCCAGAATGCGCGCCCAGGAGCGCTGGCCCTTGTGGAAGGAGCTGAGCTCGTATTTCTCGTTGGGCGAGTGGATGCGGTCGTCGTCGAGGCCGAAGCCGACCAGCAGCGATTCCATGCCGAGATAGGTCTGGAAGTCGCCCACCACCGGAATGGAGCCGCCGCTGCCGGTCGTCACCGCGGGCTTTGGCCATTCGTCGGAAAGCGCGGTCTTGGCCTTGGCCAGGAACGGCGAGTCGTAGGAGAGCTGGATTGCCGGTGAACCGCCATGAGCGTGGAATTCGACCGAGCAATCGGCCGGGATGCGCTCCTGGACGAATTTCTGGAAAGCCGCGCGGATTTTCCTCGGATCCTGCTTGTGGACGAGGCGGAAAGACACCTTTGCCGAGGCTTCCGCGGCGATCACCGTCTTGAAACCCTTGCCGGTATAGCCGCCGATGATGCCGTTGAACTCGGCGGTGGGCCGCGCCCAGGTCAGTTCCAGTACCGATCGGCCTTTTTCGCCCGACGGGATCGACAGGCCGACAGGTCCGAGGAAGGTCTCGGCCGTCTCGCCCAGCGTCTCCCATGATTTCAGCACCTGCGAGGGCGTTTCCTCGACACCGTCATAGAAGCCCGGAATGGTGATATGGCCGTCCTTGTCGTGGATGTCGGCCAGCACCCTGGCCAGGATGCGGATCGGGTTCGCGGCAGCGCCGCCATAGAGGCCCGAATGCAGGTCGCGGTCGGCGGCCTTAACCGTGATCTCCTCGCCGACCAGACCGCGCAGCCCGACGCAGATCGACGGCGTGTCGCGGTCCCACATGCTGGTATCGCAGACCAGCGCGAAGTCGGCCTTGAGCTCCTCGGCATTGGCCTCGAGGAACGGCTTCAGCGAGGGCGACCCCGATTCCTCCTCGCCTTCGAACAGGATGGTGACGCGGCACGGCAGACCACCATGCACCTGTTTCCAGGCACGGCATGCCTCGACGAAAGTCATCAGCTGACCCTTATCGTCGGCCGAGCCGCGCCCGGTGATGATTTTGTGACCAGGTGCAACCTCCTTGATCGCCGGGGCGAAGGGATCGTTTTCCCACAGCTCGATCGGGTCGACCGGCTGCACGTCATAATGGCCGTAGAACAGCACATGCGGCGCGCCCGCCGGCCCGTCGTGATGCGCAACCACCATTGGGTGCCCGGGCGTATCGCGCACGCTGGCGTCGAAGCCGATCAGCTTGAGTTCCGCCACCAGCCATTCCGCCGCCTTGCGGCAGTCGGCGGCATAGGCTGGATCAGTGGAGATCGACTTGATCCCGAGCAGGCCGAAGAGCCGTTCTAGGCTCTGGTCGAGGTTCTGGTCTAGACGGTCGAGGACAGGGGAAACTGCGGACATTTGCATAGCCTTTCGATTCAGTGCCGGAACCGTAAAGGCAGAGCGGCGAAACGAAAAGCCCGGGACGATTGGACCACGGCCCGGGACGGTCGCCGCGGGCAAAAAAAATGCCGCCGTGGTGGAGGGGGAACCACGGCGGCCTTTTACTCGAAACGATGCGGCAGCCCGGAGAGGGGGGATAGGCTGCCGCAATTGTCCGGTATAGGCGGGGGACGGGCCTTGCTCCGGACTTCGGCGAAAACTGCCGATGGACTGTATTTGGGTCCCTGAACGTGGCGATTCAAGGGCATCAACGTTACACTTTTGTAACGTGCCCGTGAGCGGGCTTGTATAACCCCGATCTGGCGGGTCCCGATCTGTCAGGGTGTTGACGGAACCTATATCTGGCGATGTCTTTGGCATGGACCAAGCCATCGCGCCGCGCTATCCCTGCCGGCATGAAAAAAGGCGATCATCTCTTCCTCATTGACGGCTCTGGCTACATCTTCCGGGCCTATCACGCACTGCCGCCGCTGACCCGCAAGTCCGACGGCCTGCCGGTCGGTGCCGTTTCCGGCTTCTGCAACATGCTGTGGAAGCTGATGCAGGACGCCCGCAACACCGATGTGGGCATTGTGCCAACGCATTTTGCCGTCATTTTCGACTATTCCTCGAAAACCTTCCGCAACGACCTCTATCCCGAATACAAGGCGAACCGTTCGGCGCCGCCCGAGGATCTGATCCCGCAATTCGGCCTGATCCGCCAGGCAACCAGGGCGTTCAACCTGCCTTGCGTCGAGATGGAAGGCTTCGAGGCCGACGATCTCATAGCCACTTACTGCCGGCTGGCCTGCGAGGCCGGTGGCGACACCACCATCATCTCCTCCGACAAGGATCTGATGCAGCTGGTTGGCGACACGGTCGGCATGTACGACCCGATGAAGGATCGCCAGATCGGCATCCCCGAAGTCGTCGAGAAATGGGGCGTGCCGCCGGAAAAGATGATCGACCTGCAGGCGCTGACCGGCGACTCCGTCGACAATGTGCCTGGAGTGCCCGGCATCGGGCCAAAGACCGCGGCGCAACTGCTCGAGCAGTTCGGCGATCTCGACGGATTGCTCGCCCGCGCCGGCGAGATCAAGCAGGAGAAAAGGCGGGAATCGATCATCGCCAACGCCGACAAGGCGCGCATCTCGCGCCAGTTGGTGACGCTGAAGAACGACGTGCCGGTGGCCGAGGGGCTGGACGATTTCGTGCTGCATGCGCCCGACGGGCCGAAGCTGATCGGCTTCCTCAAGACCATGGAATTCATCTCGCTGACCCGCCGCGTCGCGGAAGCGACCGGCACCGAGGCCGGCGACGTCCAGGCCGTCGCTGTGACCGTCGAACGCGCCGATAACGCACATGGCCCCGACGTCGGTGCCGGAACACCGCCCGCTGCCCGAAACGGGGTGGGCTCCGAACCTGCCCAGGCTGCTGAAGCCGAGACGACGGAGAGGCCGAAACAGGGTGACACCCCTTCCCTCCTGGCCGCATTGCGGCTGGAGGGCGCGGCGACACGCAAGATCGATACCTCGGCCTATCAGTGCATCCGCGATATCGCGACGCTGAAAGCCTGGGTCGCCGAGGCGCGGGAGGCCGGTATCGCTGCCTTCGACGTCAGGGCGACGTCGACCGATCCGATGCAGGCCGAACTGATCGGCATGGCAATGGCCACGGCGCCCGGCCGCGCCGGCTACATTCCCTTCGCCCACAAGAGCGGCAATGGTGACTTGCTCGGCGGCGGCGCGCTCGAAAACCAGATACCGCTTCGCGAGGCACTGGCGGTGCTGAAACCGCTGCTTGAGGACAGGTCGGTGCTGAAGATCGCGCAGAACCTGAAGTATGACCTGGTCATCATGAGCCGCTATGGCATCGATGTCGCGCCCTTCGACGACACCATGCTGATCTCCTACGTGCTCGACGCCGGCACTCCGCACGGCCACGGCATGGATGCCCTTGCCGACAAATGGCTTGGCCATAGGCCCCTTCAGCTCAAGGACGTGACCGGTTCCGGCAAAAGCTCTGTCGGTTTCGATCAGGTCGACATCGACAGGGCGACGGCTCACGCCGGCGAGGACGCCGACGTGACGTTGCGGCTGTGGCTGGTGCTGAAGCCTCGCCTTGCCGCCAAGGGCATGGTCTCGGTCTATGAACGCCTGGAGCGGCCGCTGGTGCCGGTGCTGGCGCGCATGGAACAGCGCGGCATTTCGGTCGACCGGCAGATCCTGTCGCGGCTTTCGGGCGAGCTGGCGCAAGGTGCAGCCCGGCTCGAAGAGGAAATCTACCTGCTCATCGGCGAGCGCATCAACATCGGCTCGCCCAAGCAGCTCGGTGATATCCTGTTTGGCCGCATGGGCCTGCCCGGCGGCTCCAAGACCAAGACCGGCCAGTGGTCGACCTCGGCGCAGCTGCTCGAAGACCTTGCCGCCGAAGGTCACGAACTGCCGCGCAAGATCGTCGACTGGCGCCAGCTGACCAAGCTGAAATCGACCTACACCGACGCGCTGCCCGGCTTCGTCAATCCCGAAACCAAACGCGTCCACACCTCCTACGCGCTGGCCGCGACGACGACCGGCCGTCTGTCGTCTTCCGACCCGAACCTGCAGAACATTCCGGTGCGCACGGCTGAAGGGCGCAAGATCAGGACCGCCTTCATCACCGACAAGAGCCACCGGCTGGTGTCAGCCGACTACAGCCAGATCGAACTGCGCGTGCTCGCCCATGTCGCCGAAATCCCGCAACTGCGGCAGGCCTTTGCGGATGGCGCTGACATCCACGCCATCACCGCGTCTGAAATGTTCAATGTGCCCGTGGAGGGCATGCCGTCGGAAGTGCGCCGCCGTGCCAAGGCGATCAATTTCGGCATCATCTATGGCATCTCGGCTTTCGGCCTCGCCAACCAGCTGTCGATCCCGCGCGAGGAGGCGAGCGCCTACATCAAGAAGTACTTCGAGCGCTTTCCCGGCATCCGCGACTATATCGAGGAGACCAAGGCCTATGCCCGCGAGCACGGCTTTGTCGAAACAATCTTCGGCCGCCGCATCCACTATCCCGACATCAGGTCGTCGAACCCGTCGCTACGGGCGTTCAACGAGCGCGCCTCGATCAACGCCCGCCTGCAAGGCACCGCCGCCGACATCATCCGCCGCGCCATGATCCGCATGGAGGAAGCCTTGGACAAGGCCAAGCTGTCCGCCCGCATGCTCCTGCAGGTGCATGACGAACTGATCTTCGAAACGGTCGAGGCGGAAGTCGAGGCGACGATCCCGGTCGTGCGCCATGTCATGGAAAACGCGGCGATGCCGGCGGTATCGATGTCGGTGCCGCTGCATGTCGACGCGCGGGCCGCCAACAATTGGGACGAGGCGCACTGACGCGCTAATGCATGTCGCCCGGAAGTGTCCTCGGTTCCGGGATAAGGACATGCATAAAATCAGAAGCTTACAGCAGGTCGGGCGAATCCTATTCGCCGCGACATGCTTTAGAGCAATTTCAGGAAAAGTGTGTAGCGGTTTTCCCGGGAAAGCGCTTAGAGCTTTCCCTTGGAAATTGCGTGAAAACAAAGAGTTAGAGCGTTCGGCGATTCGATCAGTCGCTGAACCGCTCTGGCGAATGCCCTCAGGCCGCTTGCGCCAAACACTTCGCGCACGTCCCGCGAAATTCGATCACCGCCTTCTTGGCGGCGAAGCCGGTCGAGTTGACCCATTCGTTCAGCCGGTGGTCGACGTCGTGGTCGGACATTTCGGTCACCTGCCCGCAGCTGTCGCAAATGGCGAAAGCGGTCATCGAGTGGCTGTGGTCATGCGGCTCGGCGCAGGCGACGAAGGAGTTGATGCTTTCCAGCCGGTGCACGAAGCCCGACTTCACCAGCGTGTCGAGCGCGCGATAGACCTGTAGCGGCGCGCGAAAACCGCGCTCGCGCAGCTGGTCGAGCAAGGTGTAGGCGCTGAGCGGCCCGCTGGCGGTCTCGAGTTTCTCGAGCACGCACAACTGGTTTTTCGTCAGCACATCCCTTGCCGCCATGGTTCTGTTCCAACCTGCCCTGCGCCATCCATAGGCTGTTTGCTCGTGCAAACGGCCTGATCCCATTCAGATAGCGACGAACGGCCTTCTTTGCTACTCTTCTGTTGCTGTCCCGAGCCGATCGATGACGTGCCGGCACATTGGTGATGACAGGCTTTATGACGGAGCGACATTCAAAATACTGACAAAATCCTCGACGAGGATGGTCTCGCTTGGGAAATTCGATCGGGGGCTTGGGGAGCAATATGATCAAATTGACACGCCGGACGCTGCTTGTCGGCGCGTCCGCGTTGATGGCCGCCGGCACGGTTTCGTTCCGGGCACTTGCCGCGTCGCGCACCTACCATGCGCTGCTCGTGGCCTGCACCGAATATCCGGCCTTGCCGCAGAGAAACTGGCTGATCGGGCCGAAGAACGATGCCGGCCTGGTGCACGAATACCTGCTGAAGAACGTGCCCGATCCGGTGCGTTTCGCGCCGGAAAACGTCACGCTGCTGGCCAAGGACGTTCCCGGCGCCCAAGGCTTGCCGACCCATGCGGCGATCAAGACGGCACTGGCCGACCTCGCCGCCAAGGTTCAGCGTGACGACTTCGTCTACCTGCATCTGTCCGGCCACGGCGCCCAGCAGCCCGAGAGGGTCAAGGGCGACGAGACCGACGGTCTCGACGAGATTTTCCTGCCCGTCGATATCGAGAGGTGGATCAACAGGGATGCCGGCGTGCCGAACGCGCTTGTCGACAACGAGATCGGCGACGCGCTCGATGCCATCCGCGACAAGGGCGCCTTCGTCTGGGCGGTGTTCGACTGCTGCCATTCCGGCACCGCGACCCGCGCCGTCGATGTCGACGACGAGCTGGATCGCAAGGTCGAGTTCGCCGACCTGGTCGGTGGCGACGAGGCCGCCAGGGCGGCGGCTATCAAGACCTATGAGGACACCGTCGCGAGCACCTCGCGCGGCCTTGACGAGAATGGCCAGCGCAAACCTGCCTTCAACCTGACGCCGACTGGCGGCGAACCGATCACCAGGGGCAAACTGGTCGCCTTCTATGCCGCGCAGACGGTGGAGACGACACCGGAGATGCCGCTGCCCAAGGGCACGGTCGATGCGCCGCGCTTCGGCCTGTTCACCTTCACCATCCTGTCGAAGCTCGCCGAAAACCCCAACGTCACCTATCGGCAGCTCGGCCAGGCCGTACTTCAGCAATATTCGGCCGACAGCCGCACCCGGCCGACGCCGCTGTTCGAAGGCGAACTCGACGCGCGCGTGTTCGGCACCGACAGGACGGATGCGGTCATGCAGTGGCCCGTTATCGTCAAGAACGGCGAGGCGTCGATCGGCGCCGGCCTGCTGCATCGTCTCACCCCCGGCAGCAAGCTCGCCATCCTGCCGTCGGCGCTGTCGTCGCTGTCCGACGCGGTCGGCTATCTCGAAGTGGAATCGGCGAAGAACCTGGAGAGCCGCGTCAAGCCGGTCGAGTTCGACAAGAAGCCCGCGCTCGAGATGGCCGATATTCCCGCCAATGCCTATGCCCGCGTGGCGGAGATCGCCGTCGACTACAAGCTTGCCGTCGCACGGCCGGCCGCGACCAAGGGATTGGAGACCGAAACAGCACTCGTCAATTCGGTTCTCGACGGCCTGTCCGCGGCCAGGGAGACCGGCTTCACCATCGAACTGGTCGATCCAGGCAAGAGCGCCGAGCTGCGCTTCGCGGTGATGCGCGAGAATGCCATTGCCAGCGCTGACAAGAACGCAACCGACAAGCCGGCCCTATGGTTCCTGCCGGCCTCGGGCGACGTGACCCTGAGGGATGGCGGCAGGCCACCGCTGATCATCATCCACCCCGACGACCGACAGAAGCTCGTCGATGCGACGGCCAGGAATTTGCGTACCATCTTCCGCGCCACCGGGCTTTCCAGGCTGGCGGCGGCCTCCGACTACAAGCCCGAGGACGAGGACGTACAATTCCAGGTCAAGCGCCGTGACAAGGACGGGCTGGAGCCGCTGCGGGCCTCGGTGGTGCCGCGCGTTTCGCCTGGCGACGAGGTGCATGTGCTGGCCAAGAACAGCTCGGACCAGCTGGTCGACATCAATGTGCTCTATGTCGGCAGCGACTATTCGATCACCCACATCGTTGCCGAGCGGCTGGCGCCGCGGGCCATGCTCAAGGAAGGCTTGCTTGCCTTCACCGACACCAGCTTCGGAATGGAGCGGATGATCGCGGTGCTGACCGAGGCGCCGCCGGGAAGCGAAAAGGAGGATCTGAGCTTCCTGGCGCAGGACGGTGTCGCGTCGATGACACGCGGAATAGGCCCCGCCAGCTTCTCCGACATGCTCGCCGATATCGGCATGGCGCCGTCGACCCGATCGGTGATGCGGCTTGCCGACAAAAGCGGCCCGAAGGGAGCGGTGATGATTTTCCCGATGGAGACGGTGCCGCGCGCCTGAGAATCCAGGCGCGGGTGTTCATTGCCGGGCCTTGCACTGCCGGCACGATGGGTGAAAAACTTTGGCCGCCGCGTCGGGAGACGACACGGCCGGACGGAATGGGATGGGGTGGTTCGTGAGCTATAGCGTATTTTCCTGGAGTGCCACGGTTGGCGGCATCGCCGCCAGCCTGCTGCTGGTCGCCGACGCGTCAGCGCAGGACGCCTGCGGCCTCTGCGCCAAGCAGGTGGTCATCAATTCGGAACTGGCGACCTGCTTTCTCGACCAGTACGACCAGATCGCCAAAGCCAAAAGCGACGCGATCGTCGTCGATCTCTCAGGCTGCGCCTCGCGCGGCATCGTCGAGGCCTTGCCGTCGCCGACCAAGGCGCCGGCGGAGCCGGACGTGCAGTTCATTGTTTCGCGCCCGCAGCTGGCGTGCCTGAAGAAGCAGCTTGAAGCGCCCGGCATCGTGCTCGATCCCTCCGCCATCATCGAACTGGACGGCTGCAAATGAAGAAGCCTGCGGGCACGACAAGGCAAACGGCACCTGCGGTGCCGGCAAAGGCGCCGGCTGCCACGCAGACGCTGCCGGAAACCACCGAAGGCTTCCCGTGGCCGAGCAGCCATGAGATCAAGAAGGAAAGCAACCCCTTCACCGACCGCGACTGGCGCATGCTGGTCTATGCCTGGTCTGGCATGCTGGTGCGTTTCGCCATCATCTTCACCTTGGCATTCTCGGTCTATCAGTTCCTGGCCAACCAGGAGCAGAAGCGCGTCGAGCAGACCATGTCGCTGGTCGAGCTGTGGGAGACCAAGGACTACCAGCAGGCGCAGCGGGCGCTGAAAGACCGTCTCGCCACGCTCAACGCCAAATACGACAATCTGCTCGGCGCCAACCCTTCGCCGACCGAGGAGCAAGTGTTCCGGCAACGTATCGGTATCGAGGCGATGAGCGCATCCGGCGGCGACATGCCGCTCGCCGACTTCAGCGAGAATTTCGACCGCATCGTCTATTTCCTCAACCGGCTGTCCTTCTGCGTCGACGGCGACCTGTGTTCGCGCAAGGTGACCGACGCCTATTTCCGCGATTATGCCGTTTCTTTCTGGAGCTATTTTGCCGGCTATGTCGACAAGCAGCGCAAGGCCGGCTCGCCCACCTTCGCCACGGCGATCGAGGCTTATGTGCGCAGTCGGCAACCGTCGGCTGAAGCCAAGTAACGATGACAAAGGTCAGGGTGAGCTTCCGCCTTATGCGTGGCTGCCTTTGGCTCGCCTCCTGCAAAAGAAGCACGCAGGAAGCGTCAGCATGAAAAAAGCGGCGGGAACATCCCGCCGCTTTCTTGCTTGTCGTGAAAACAGCCGGATTATTTATAGAGGCTGTTGATCCACTGGATGTTGGCGGCGTTCAGGCGCACGGCGGTGTTCGCGTCGGGGCTTTCCGCCACGTTGACGCCGGTGATGATGCGCTGCTTGGAGTTGTTATCGTAGGCATAGACCGAGCTGCCGCTCGACCCCGGGAACGTATCGCAGTCATACTGGAAATATTCCGGAGCGATGTTTTCGGCTTTCACTTCGCAGTTCGCCTTCCACATCGTGCCCATCGGCTTGTCGCCGGGGTAGCCGACGAGATTGGCGGTGAAGTCGCCGAGATCGTCATAGTTGGCATAGCCCAGCCAGCCCAGGTTGGTGCCGACATCCTGTTTCAGCGTGATGATGCCGAGATCCCACGGGATGACCGAGCCGTAATAGCCTTGGTAGTTGTCGATGAAGCCCTGCAGCACATAGGCGCTTTCATAGGTGAAGGCGCCGAATGGGGCGTCGTCCGCCGTGCCGCCATTGAGGCCCGGCACGAACAGGTAGTCGGAGAGCCAGTCCTTGTCCTCGTGGCTGTAGAGGCAGTGCGCCGCGGTAAGCACCGTGCGCGGGCCGATCAGCGTTGCCGAGCAGCTGCCATAGCCGGTCTTCGACTTGGCTTCGAGATAGCCGATTGCCGAGAACGGATAGGTCTTGGTGTTCTTGACCTGCTCGCGATCGTCGGTGCCGAAAACCTGGCGTCCGGCTTCGCCTTCGCCAAGCCCTGGATCCTCGGTCTTGCGCGGACCACCCTCGGCGCCATTGGCCGGCGCATTCAGTTCCTTGATGATGATCTCGCGCAGCGCTTCGCTCGGTTCGATCTTGATTTCCTTGCCATCGGCGGAACGTCCGACGATGCCATAGGATTTGACAGCCGTTTTCTCGTCGGTGATCGGCGCGGCGCGGCTGTCTTCGTCGGTCAGCGTCGGCGGCGCGATCGGCTTGGCCCGCCCGGGCTTGTAGTCGCCCGAAGTCACGTCCCGCATGCTTTCACCATTGCCGGCACTGGCGGAGCCAGGATCGGCGGCGAAAGCAGGGGCTGCCAACATTGCGGTGGAAAGCAATGCGGACGCAATCATGAATTTTGTCAGTTTTGTCATGGTGAGACTCTCCCAAAAGTCAGCAAGGCCTGGATCAAGATACAGAAATATTGTCGAGATCGTGGTGGTGCTGAAAATCGGCAAAGGCTATCGGCGAACGCACCGGATCGTTGTTTGCCTCGGTCAATCTAAAGCCCCCGCCAAAGACCCTGCCACGACATACTGCCTAAAATAATCCAAGATTGGCAATGATAAATCGCTTCCACGTAGCACGTGGGGGGCTATAGAGTTTGCGCGAGTACTGCTCGCGGGCATGGTTAGCAAAAGTGGGATTCGGTTTTGTGACCGATCGCGCGCCGTTCGATACGGCGCGTGTCCGGATCGCCGAACCGGCGGCCACCGTCTTTGCACAATGCCGGCGTCGATCCGCGCGGGAGAATTGTCTCAGGAGGGGTTCAGGTGCACATCACAAATCGGTTCGGGCAAGTCGTTGCCGCATCGCTGCTTGGCATCGCCACTGCCGTTGCATTCATCAACACCGGCCAGGCGGACGAGGGCGCCGTCAGGCCGGAGGCCGCGGTTTCGCCGATGCAGCGGGTGACCGATGCCAGGGCCAAGGCAGCGGCCGAGAATCCCGACGGCACCGACCGCGTCTATGGCGGCAATCAGGCTGAAAAGGGCGCCTATCCTTTCCAGGTCGCCCTCCTCACCACCGCCAGGCTGGACGAGAACCCGGCCTCTCAGGCCAACGCGCAATTCTGCGGCGGCAGCCTGATCGCGCCGCAATGGGTGCTGACGGCGGCGCACTGCCTCAACGACAATGGTGAGCCGATCTCGCCCGATTCCGTCACCGTGCTGACCGGCGCCATGGATCTCAGCGAAGGCAAGCGCCACAAGGTTGTCGAAGTCATTGTCAATGAGGGCTACAGCGAACAGACGCTCGACAACGATCTCGGCCTGCTCCGGCTCGCCGACCCGGCCGATGCGCCGACCATCAAGCTTGCCCATGAGGCGACGCCCGACACCGGCAAGACGACCGTAACCGGCTGGGGCAAGATGCAGGACGGCACCTTCCCGACCACGCTGATGGTAGCCGATCTCGACCTGCAGCCGAACGGGGCCTGCAACAGCGGCATCAAGGCCATCTATGCGCATGATCTGAAAGCCGCTCTCGGAGACCTGTCGCACCGCATGCGCTATTCGGAAAAGGGCATCGATGCCGCGGCCGATGCGATTGCCGCCGACATGACGGACCCACTGACCGGCAACATGATCTGCGCCGGCACCACCAGCGGTGTGCGTGACGCCTGCAATGGCGACAGCGGCGGACCGCTGTTCATGACCGGCGCCGGCGGCCCCGTCCAGGTCGGCATCGTCAGTTGGGGCGAAGGCCCGGCTGATGGCAGCGCTGCCTGCGGCCACAAGGACGCCTATGGCATCTACACGCGGCTGGCCAACTACACCGGCTGGATCGAGGCCAGGATGAAGACACAGGCCCCAGCACCCGAAAAGCCCAAGGCCGGGCTCGGCACCGCCCAGAAGCCAAAGTCGCCCTGACGCGACCGCTTAGGATTGCCAGACAAAACGGCGGGAATTCCCGCCGTTTTGTCTGCCGGCTTGCGAGGCGGACTATTTCCTCGGCGGACCTTTGCGCTCGGCGGAGGCCGCCCACAGATTGATGTCGGACTCGCGCGCGTACGTATCGATCTCGGCCAGTTCGGCATCGCTGAAATCGAGCACCTTGAGCGCGCCGACGCAGTCCTCGACCTGCTCGGGCCGGCTGGCGCCGATCAGCGCCGAAGTAACCCGGCCCCTGCGCAGCACCCAGGCCAGCGCCATCTGCGCCAGCGTCTGGCCGCGCTTGCCGGCGATCGCGTTGAGCGCCTTGATGTTGGCGATGGTGCGGTCGTTGATGAAGGCTGTCTTCAGCGACTTGCCTTGGGACGCCCGGCTGCCATCGGGAATGCCGCCGAGATATTTATCGGTCAACATGCCTTGCGCCAGCGGCGAGAACACGATGGAGCCGACGCCGAGCCCTTCGAGCGTATCGAGAAGGCCGTCTTCCTCGACCCAACGGTTCAACATCGAATAGCTCGGCTGGTGGATGACGCAGGGCGTGCCCAATTGCCTCAATATGTCGGCGGCCTCGCGGGTGCGCTGCGAATTGTAGGACGAGATGCCGGCATAGAGCGCCTTGCCCGAACGCACCGCATGGTCGAGAGCGCCCATGGTTTCTTCGAGCGGCGTGTCGGGATCGAAGCGGTGCGAATAGAAGATGTCGACATAGTCGAGGCCCATCCGCTTCAGGCTCTGGTCGAGACTGGCCAGCATGTATTTGCGCCCGCCCCATTCACCGTAGGGACCCGCCCACATTTCATAGCCGGCCTTGGTCGAGATGATCAGTTCGTCGCGATAGGCGGAAAAATCGGTGCGCAGGATCTCGCCGAAAGCTGTCTCGGCCGAGCCGGGCGGCGGCCCATAATTGTTGGCCAAGTCGAAATGGGTGATGCCGAGGTCGAAGGCCTTGCGCACAATCGCCTGCTTGGTCCGATGCGGCGTGTCGTCGCCGAAATTGTGCCACAGCCCGAGCGAGATCGCCGGCAGCTTGAGGCCGGACCGACCGCAACGGTTGTAGATCATTTTTTCGTAGCGGTTCTCAGCGGCGACATAGGGCATGGGAAATCCTCGAATCTGAACGGACAGGGCGCCGTCATCGCAGAGGCGACGAGCATGCCCGTACCCCATCCTTTACCCTCTCCCCGGAGGAACGGGGAGAGGGGCAAGCAAAATTATCGATAATCTTCGCGACCTATTTCTTCTTGGCCAAAAGATCCTTGGCTTGCTTGACGCCAAGCGCGGCCGGGCGCTCGCATGTGGTTTGCATGGCGACGAACTTGCCGGTTTCGCCCGAGCGCAGGAGGCCGGTCATGACATCGACGGCATGCAGCGCGAGTTCCATCGAACAGCGGTGCGGCCGGCCTTCAGCGATCGCCAGCGCCATGTCGGCGAGGCCTGATGTGCGGTAATTGGCCATCATGCCCTGGCCGTGCATCTCATTGGGGATGCCGAGCGGGTGCTTCCATTTCGGCAGCTTCTTGACCGGCTTGCCTTCTTTGGTGAAGCGCACGTCGCCACCGAAGAAGTTCGGATCCGGCACGAACACCGTCCCGGCCTCACCGTAGAGTTCCATCGGCGCGTGGCCGTGAGCCCAGACGTCCCAGCTGGTGTTCAGCGTCACCACGGCGCCGTTCTCGAATTCGAGCAGGCCGTGAATGGTGGTCGGCGTGTTGACCGGGATTTTTTCACCCGCGCGAGGCTTTGAGCTGATGGTCCGCTCCTTGGCCGGAGTCGTCGCGAAAGCCGCCACCTGCTTCACCGGCCCGATCAGCTGGATCAGATTGGTGATGTAATACGGCCCGATGTCGAGCACCGGCCCGGCGCCCGGCTGGAAGAAGAAGTCCGGATTGGGATGCCAGTGTTCCATGCCGTGGCCCATGACGTGGCAGGTGCCGCTGGTGATCCTGCCGAGCTTTCCCTCGTCGATCAGTTCACGCACCAGCTGGTGCGCCCCGCCCAGGAACGTGTCCGGCGCCGAACCGATGCGCAGCCCCTTCTTCTCGGCCCGCGCCTTAAGGTCCTGGCCTTCCCTAAGCGACAGCACGAACGGCTTTTCCGAATAGACATGCTTGCCGGCATCGAGCACCTGCTTCGACACCTCGTAATGCACGGCCGGAATGGTCAGGTTGACGATGATGTCGATGTCGTCGGCCTTGAGCAGATCCTCGACGGTCTCGGCACGGAGCTTGAATTCCTTCGCCCGCGCCCTGGCCACATCCATGTTGATGTCGGCGCAGGCACGCATCTCGATGCCGCGAAACAGCGGCGCCAGCGAAAAATAGGCCTTCGAGATGTTGCCGCAGCCGATGACGCCAATACCCAGTTTCTTTGCCATGGTGGTTGTTCCTAGTAGCTCTTGACGGTTGCGATCGAGCGGCGGGCGAAGCGCTCGATGTCGTTGGGATTGTCCTGTTCCATGACAAAGTATTTTGCCGCGCTCTTGGCCCGCAACACCTTGATCAGGCCGGCCCAGTCGATTGTGCCGTGCCCGACATCCGACCAGCCATCCTCATCCAGCCCCTCGCCAGGCTTCGCCATATCCTTGACATGGACGGCGACGATGCGCTGGCCGTACTTCTCGATCCAGGGCAGCGGGTCGGCGCCGCCGCGCACCACCCAGGCAACGTCCATTTCCCAGCCAATATTGGGGGCGGACGACAGGATATGATCCTGCGGCAGCGAGCCGTCGGCGAGCGTCTTGAATTCGAAATCATGGTTGTGCCAGGCGAAGCCATAGTCGGCCTTCGTGGCCACCTCGCCGACCTTGGCCAGACGCTCGCCGAAGGCGCGCCAGCCGGCGGCGTCGGAGGGCCTGTCCTCGGCCATCAGATAGGGGCAGATCAAAAGCTTGACGCCGAGCGTTTCGGCGATCCTGCGCACGCCGTCGAAGTCCTTCTCCAGCGCATCGATGGAAAAATGCCCGGTCGGCATCGAAAGCCCGTTCTTGTCGAGTTCGGCGCGGAAGGCCTTGGGGTCGTCATAGACGCCGCCGAAGCCTTCGACCTCGGCGTAACCGAGCTTGCCGAGCATTTCGAGCACATCGGTCCAGGGCAAGAAATTGCGAGCGCTGTAAAGTTGGAATGACCAGTTCATCGTCTCTGTCCGTTCTGCTTGGGATTGTCTTTGGGAGGATGGTTTTCTTGGGAGCTACATGCGGTTGCCGGATGGGGTATCGAACAGCGAGGCGCGGGCGGGATCGAAGCCGATCCGGATCGGATCGCCATTGCGCAGCGTCTTTTCCGCCTCGACACGGAAGGAAAAAATGCGGCCGCCGAGCTTCGTCCACACCAGCGTATCGGAACCCATGGGCTCGACGATCTCGACGGCGGCATCGGTGGCAAAGGGCATGGAATTCGCGGCCTCGCCAAAGGCAACGTGCTCCGGCCGGATCCCGAACACGCAAGCCCCGCTCTTGTCCCCGGTGCCGTCGAAGCTGTAGCGATCGAGCGGTATGGTCAAATCCCCGGTCTTGAACACTGTCGTCGTGCTGGTCTCCAACTGCCCCTCGACGAAGTTCATCGCAGGTGAGCCGAGGAACCCGGCGACGAACCGGTTGACCGGACGGTTGTAGATGGTCTGCGGTGCGTCGAGCTGCTGGATGACACCGCCCTTCATCACCGCTATGCGATCGGCCAGCGTCATCGCCTCGATCTGGTCGTGGGTGACGTAGATCATGGTGTTCTGCAATTTGCGATGTAGAAGCTTGATCTCGACGCGTAGTTCGGAACGCAGCTTGGCATCGAGATTGGACAGCGGTTCGTCGAACAGGAAGACGTCGACATCGCGCACCAGCGCCCGCCCGATCGCGACGCGCTGGCGCTGGCCGCCGGAAAGTGCGGCCGGCTTGCGCTGCAAAAGCGGCTCGATCTGCAGGATCTCGGCGGCCCGCGCGATGCGCTTGGCGATCTCGTCCTTGGCGATGCCGGCGACGCGCAGCCCGAAGGACAGGTTCTTCTCCACCGTCATCTGCGGATAGAGCGCGTAGGACTGGAAGACCATGCCTATGCCGCGGTCCTTGGGCTCTTCCCAGGTGACGTTCTTGCCCTTGATGAAGATGCGGCCTTCGGAAATGTCGAGCAGGCCGGCGATGCAGTTGAGCAAGGTCGACTTGCCGCAGCCGGAGGGCCCGAGCAGCACGATGAACTCGCCTTCGGCGACATCGAGGTTGAGGGTCTGCAGCACCGAGATGGCGCCGAAGTTCAGCGACAGATCCTGGATCGAAACACTGGTGCCGTTCGCCGCCATAGCCATCACCCTTTCACCGCGCCGGCGGCGATGCCGCGCACGAACAATTTGCCGGAAATGAAATAGACGATCAGCGGCACCAGCCCGGTCAGGATGGTGGCGGCCATGTTGACGTTGTATTCTTTCACGCCTTGCACCGAGTTGACGATGTTGTTGAGCTGCACCGTCATCGGATAGGTGTCGGGGCGGGTGTAGACGACACCGAACAGGAAGTCGTTCCAGATGCCTGTCACCTGCAGGATGATGGCAACGACGAAGATCGGCAGCGACATCGGCAGCATGATGCGCAGATAGATGCCCCAGAAGCCGGCGCCGTCGACGCGCGCCGCCCGGAACAGCTCCTCCGGCATGGAGGTGAAATAATTGCGGAACAGAAGCGTCAGGATCGGCATGCCGAAGATGGAGTGCACGATCACCAGGCCGGTAAGGCTGCCATAGAGGCCGATCTCGCGCAGGATGATGACAATCGGATAGATCATCACCTGATAGGGAATGAAGGCGCCGACGATCAGGATGACGAAGAACGTGTCGGCGCCCTTGAAGCGCCAGTTGGCCAGCGCATAGCCGTTCACCGAAGCGATGGCGATCGACAGGATCACCGAAGGAACGGTGATGCGCACCGAGTTCCAGAAACCACGCGAAAGCCCATCGCAATTCAGGCCGGTGCAGGCCTGCGACCACGCCTTGACCCAGGGCTCGAAGGTGATCTCGAGCGGCGGCGAGAAAATGTTGCCGAGACGGATCTCCGGCATGCCCTTGAGCGAGGTGACGACCATCACATAGAGCGGCAGGAGATAGTAGAGCGCGACCACCACAAGCGTGCCGTAGAGGAAAATGTTGCGGCGCGAGAACATGTGTCGCGGCTTTGGCCCGCTCGGGCCGGCGGCATCATCCCGCGGGTTTGACGACGTGGCGGACAAGGCGACGGCATGGTCAGACACGCTTGCGGCCTCCGAATTCGAGATAGGCCCACGGCACGATGACGATCATCACCGACAGCAGCATCATGGTCGAGGCGGCAAAACCCTGGCCGAGGTTCTGGGCGAAGAACATGTAGTCGTAGACATATTTGGCCGGCACTTCGGAGGCGATGCCCGGCCCGCCGCTGGTCTGCGCGACAACGAGATCGTAAACCTTCACGATGCCTGATGCGATGATCACCAGCGTGGTGATGAACACCGGCCGCATCATCGGGATGATGATGAACAGATAGGTCTTCCACATGGGTATCCCGTCCACCCGTGCGGCCTTCCAGATATCCTCGTCGATGCCGCGCAGGCCCGCCAGCATCAGGCACATGATCAGCCCCGTGCCTTGCCAAAGCGCAGCGATCGATATGCCGTAGATGACGATGCTGGAATTGTAGAGCGGATTGAAGTCGAAGCTGGTCCAGCCGAGGCTTCGTACCACGCCCTGGACGCCGAAATCCGGATTGAGCAGCCATTGCCAGACAAGGCCGGTGACGATGAAGGAGAGTGCGAAGGGGTAGAGAAAGATGGTGCGGAACGTGTCCTCGAAACGGATCTTCTGGTCGAGCAGGGCAGCCAGCAGAAACCCGATCACCAGCGAGAACACCAGTGAGATCACGCCGTAGATCAGAAGGTTCTCGATCGAGATCAGCCAGCGCGGCGTCGCCCACAGCCGGTAATACTGGTCGAGCCCGACGAAATTCAGCCGCGGCAGGAGCTTCGAATTGGTGAAGGAATAGAGCACCGTCCATGCGGTGCCGCCGACAAAGACCACCATTGCGGTGAGGATCATCGGGATCGAAGCGACCTTCGCATTGAGATTGCGGAAGAGTTGGCTCGGGCGTTCGCTCTTGCTCATCGGTACAGTCGTGCTGAATCGGATAAGGGCGGAAAGTCAGCACGCCTGGGCTCCCGGCCCTGCCTGGCAAGGTCGGGAGCGAGGCGGCTCATCAGTCGTCAGTCAGCCGAAGCGATGATGTCGGCGAAGCGCTTCTGCGCATCTTCGAGGCTCATCTCGGGCTTGGCGAAGAATTCGGAGAAAAGGTCCTCCTTCTGCTTCTGGCTGTCCTGCGAGAGCAGCTGGTCCGTCCATGGGATGACCGCGCCCTTGGCCAGGATGGCGAGGCCCTTCTTCATGCAGTCATTGGCCGCGTTGAGGTCGACGTCGCCGCGCACCGGCAGCGAACCCTTCTTGAGGTTGAAGGCAACCTGGGTCTTGGGATCGAGCAGCGTCTCGGCCAGCACTTCCTGCGCCTTGGCCTTGTCGGCATCCTTGAGCAGCGGGAAGTAGAAGGCGTCGCCGCCCGTGGCGATGACCTCGTTCAGGCCAAGACCGGGAAGGCAGGTATAGTCCTTGCCGGCGGTCTTGCCGGCGACCTGGAACTCGCCTTGAGCCCAGTCGCCCATGATCTGGCCGCCAGCCTTGCCGGTGATGACCATGTTGGTGGCCTGGTTCCAGTCCTGCACATTGGTGTTCTTGGCCATCTTGCGCGCATCGTCCGCGGCCTTGAAGACCTTGGCGACTTCGGGACCGGCGGCGAACTTGGCGTCCTTGTCCTTGTAGACCTTGAGGAAGGCGTCGGTTCCACCGACCGCGGCAAGCAGCACGTCGAAGGCGCCCGATGCCTGCCATGCCTGCCCGCCGACCGCGAGCGGCACGATGCCTGCCTTCTCCAGCGCCGGGGCCGCGGCCACATACTCATTCCAGTTCTTCGGCACCGGAACGCCGGCCTTCTCGAAGGCCGCGTTCGACAGCCACAGCCACTGCCAGGAATGGATGTTGACCGGCACGCAATAGATCTTGCCGTCGATCGTGCACGAGTCGAGCAGGCTCTTGGGCCGTACCACCTCCGTCCACTTGCCCTTGGTGGCGACATCGGTGAGGTCGCGCATCAGGCCGGCCTGCACCAGCTCTTCCGCTTGCCGGCCATGATTGAATTGGGTGGCCCCCATCGGATCGCCGCCGGTGATGCGGCTGATCATGATCGGCCGCGCCGTGCCGCCGGATCCGGCGATGGCGCCGTCGACCCAGTGATTGCCTGTGGCGTCGAATGCCTTGGCGAGTTCGGCGACCGCTGCCGCCTCGCCGCCGGAAGTCCACCAATGGGTGACTTCCAGATCGGTCGCGGCCGCCGGCCCGGCGAAGTTGAGCGCAACCGTCGCTGCAAACGCAGCGGTCAGGAATTTATATCGCATTTCGGCTTCCTCCCAGAAATCTGAAACGTTACAGATTTTCGATACGGCAATTGAAGACTATGCGCAACCCCTTCCGGCAAGAGTCGGTTTGATATTTTTCGAGCCGCGAACAAAATCGCTTAGCTGCGGCCTTGTTGTGCGACGCAATGAGCGAGAGTGCGCCGCACAATGAGCAAAAGCAGCAAGAAACCTGCTAGGAGCAGGCTTCCCTCTGAATCCCAACGATTTTTTGCCACGCGGTTGACGATGTCTTTCCGTGTCCGCCAGCACCCATTTTTACACCGATCGTGACAAGCTGTAACGTTTCAGTATATTGCTTCCAATGCAGATGACGCGCCATGGGAAGTGGCCGCAACATTGCCGGGCTGCCCGGCGGCTGCTATGCGCCTGATGGGCGGGACGGATGGACAGACAACGCACGGACAAGGATGAGGAGGCGACGGCACAGGAGCGGCCGACGCTGAAGACGCTTGCCTTCATGACCGGCCTCGGCGTCACCACCGTCTCGCGCGCCTTGAAGGATGCGCCCGAGATCGGCGCCGAGACCAGGCGTCGTGTCCAGCTCGTGGCCAAGCAGATCGGCTATCGGCCGAACCGCGCCGGCGTGCGCCTGCGGACCGGCAAGACCAATGTCATCAGCCTCGTGCTCAACACCGAGCACGAACTCATGAGCTTTGTCTCCGACATCATCTATGGCGTGACGGAAGTCATCGCCGACACGCCCTACCACCTGATCGTCACACCCTATTCGCGCTCGCAGGATCCGCTGGATCCGGTGCGCTATCTCGTGGAGACCGGCTCCGCCGACGGCGTCATCATCTCGCGTACGCAGCCGAACGATCCCCGCGCCCGCTACATGCTGGAGCGCGGCATTCCCTTTGCCACGCATGGCCGTACCGATATGGGGTTGGTTCATCCCTATCATGATTTCGACAACTACGCCTTCGCGGCCGAGGCGGTGCGCCACCTCGCCGGCATGGGCCGCCGCCGGCTCGCTTTGGTGACGCCGCCGGTCGGTTTGAGCTACTACCGTCATACGGTCGACGGCTTTGCCGACGCGCTGAGCGAAGTCGGCGCCAGCGAGGTGCCGTTCAACACCGTCTCTATCGACCATTCGATCGAGCAGATCAGGATGAGGACGGCGCAGCTGATGCGGCGCGACATCAGGCCGGACGGCATCATCAGCAGTGCTGCAGCCGCGACGCTCGCTATCGTCGCCGGCATTGAGGATGCCGGCCTGAAGCTCGGCCGCGACGTCGACGTGGTGTCGAAGCAATCGTCGGAACTGCTGCATCTGTTCAGGCATGAATTGCTGGTCGTCAACGAAGACTTCCGGCTGGCCGGGTCCGAACTCGCGCGCTCGGTGCTCGGCTGGATCGGTGGTGCCGCGCCCGGCTCGCTGCAGAGCCTGAGCGAGCCGAAGGGCGTCGTGGCCTATCGGCGCTCCGACTGAGCATCGGCCTGGATCGGAACGCGCAAATCCGCATGCGTTCCGTGAAACAATGGACCGTTCTAGTCGGCCGCGCCGCGGTTCATATGGAGTTCGAAGCCTGCTGCTCCCGGATCGCCCAGTTCGGCACGAAGCCGCATGCTCGGGATCAGGTAGTCGCCACCATTCTGGCGCCGGTAGGGAATGGGCGCCGTGGTCGCAAGCGTCCGCATCCGTTCGCGCAGGCGTTCGGCGACAGGCTCGAAGCCGGCTTCGTTGAAACGGTCCACGCTATAGATCACGAACGGCGGAAGCACGTCGTAGCCCGGATAATAAAGGATCCCGTGATTGATCGGGAACAGCAGATCGTCAATCGCGCCGTTGACGCCACGCGGGGAATAATGATCCTCCCAGCCACCGGCCGTCACGATCAGCATTGCTCGCTTGCCCACGAGCGTGCCCTCGCCGTACCGGTCGCCCCATCGCTTGTCGCTATGTTCACCGACGCCATAGGCGAAGCCGTAGGCAAAGACCCGATCGACCCAACCCTTCAGGATCGCCGGCATGGCGAACCACCACAGCGGAAACTGCAGGATCAGCGCATCGGCCCAAAGCAGCTTCTCGATCTCGGTCTTGACGTCTTCGGTCAGCGCATTGGCCTCGAACGCCTTTTTGGAGGCCGCCACCGGCACCAGCCGCGCATCCGGCGACAGGCCGGGGAAATCAGCACGGTCGACCTCCGATTTCCAGCCGTCGGCATAAAGGTCCGATATCAGCACCTCGTGGCCTTGAGCCTCGAGTTCCTTGACGGCGACGTCGCGGAGCGCGCCGTTGAGCGATCGTGGCTCGGGATGGGCGAAGACAAGCAACACTTTCATGATGAGCGATCCTGTTGGAAGATGTTGGCCTTGAGATAGCCAATGCCCGAACGATCCGCTATGTCTTGATAAGGCATAAAATTATGCCGATTAATGGATAAATCGGACGTCACTCTGGAGCGCATGCGCACCTTCGTTCGCGTCGCCGAACGGGGCAGCTTTTCTGCGGTCGCACGTGAACTCGGGATCGGTCAGTCGACCGTCACCCGGCATCTGCGTGAACTCGAGGAGGCCGTCGGGGTGGCTCTGCTCAGCAGAACCACGCGGCGTGTCACGATGACCGATGAGGGCAGCCGTTACTATGCCGACAGCGTACAGATCCTGCGCCTTGTCGAACAGGCGAGCGACGAGGCTCGCGGCACGCGCGGAGCGCCCGCGGGCACGATCCGGCTCTCCTGCACCGCGGCCATCGGGGTGCTGCATGTCAGCCGGCTGATCTTCGCGTTTCAGGACCGCTATCGCGACATCGGCGTCGATCTCAGCCTCACCGACGAACGCATCGACCTTGTCACGGAAGGCGTGGATATCGCGCTTCGTCTCGGCCCGCTCACCGACAGTTCCATGAAGTTGCGGGCGCTCGGCCAGTCCCGGCGTCTGCTCGTGGCGGCGCCCGGCTATCTCGCTGAACGCGGCAGGCCCGAAGGTCCCCATGACCTGGCCGGTCACGAGGGCATCCGCATGTCAAACGTGGCGGGCAGTGACACCCTTGTGCTGCAAGGACCGGACGGCGAGCGCCATGTCGTGCCGCTTGCCGGGCGCCTTCGGGTCGACCACGGACTTGCCGCACGCGAAGCCCTGCTCGCGGGGCGCGGCATTGCGCCCGCCCATCAATGGCTTGTCGGCGATCTCCTGGCGTCCGGCCGGCTTGAGGCGATCCTGCCGGACTATGCGCTGCCGTCGGTTCCGCTCAGTATGCTGATCGTCCCCCAACGCGCGGGCATCGCCCGGGTCCGGCTGCTGGTCGATTTTCTTGCCCAACAGATCGGCGGCATCCCCGGGATCGAGAAAACGCATGTGGATCGGTGAGTATTTCCGGCACGGCAGGCAAGCAATGCCGGGTGTTCCATGAGAACGATTAGCCAGCCGCGCCGCTGCCCCACGGCCCGTGGAACGCACCCTGCTCGCCGATGCGCTCGAAACCATGTGCCCCGAAGAAGTCGCGCTGCGCCTGGATCAGGTTCGAGGTACCGCGGCCCTGGCGGTAGCTGTCGAAATAGGCAAGCGCCGAAGACAGCGCCGGCACCGGCGCACCGGCCTCGGAAGCCCTCGCGACGACACGTCGCAGCGACGGATGCGCCTCTTGCATCATGGTGATAAAGGCCGGCGCCATCAAAAGGTTGGTCAAAGCGCCGCCGCTGCCGAACGCTTCGGCCATCGTGTCGAGCATCTGCGAGCGGATGATGCAGCCGGCGCGCCAGATCTTGGCGATGGTCGGCATCGGCAGGTTCCAGTTGAACTCCTTCGAAGCGCCGCTCATCACCGCAAAACCCTGCGCGTAAGCGGCGATCTTGCCGGCGAACAGCGCCAATTCGAGGTCTTTCAGCAGCGCGTCCCTGTCGCCGGAAATCTTCGTCACGCCGATATTGCCATAGGCTTTTTCAGCCGCCTGCCGCTCATCCTTGATCGACGACAGCACGCGCGCCGCCACCGCCGCTTCGATCGCGGTCGCCGGAATGCCGAGCTGCTGCGCCTCGATGACGGACCATTTGCCGGTGCCCTTCTGGCCGGCGCGGTCGAGGATGATGTCGACCACCGGCTTGCCGGTCTTCGGATCGTCGGCGGCGAGCACCTTGGCGGTGATCTCGATCAGGTAGGAATTGAGCCGGCCCTTGTTCCAGTTGGAAAACACCGTGCCGATCTCTTTCGGCCCCATGCCCAGACCATCGCGCAGGATGCCGTAGATCTCGGCGATCATCTGCATGTCGGCATATTCGATACCGTTGTGGATGGTCTTGACGAAATGTCCGGCGCCGTCAGTGCCGAGCCAGGCGGCACAGGGCTCGTCCTTGAACTTGGCGGAGATGGCGGTCAGCACCTTCTCGACACGCTTCCAGGAGTCTTCGGTGCCGCCGACCATGATCGACGGTCCGTGGCGTGCGCCCTCCTCGCCGCCGGAGACACCCATGCCGATGAAGGTCAAGCCCGAGCCGGACAGTTCCGAGAAGCGCCGCATCGTATCGCGGAAATTGGCGTTGCCGGCATCGATGACGATGTCGTTGTCGGACAGCACGCCGCGCAAGGCTTCGATCTGCTCGTCGACCGGCTTGCCGGCCAGCACCATGATGATGATCGGGCGTGGCGGCCGGATCGCCGCGGCGAGTTCCTCCAGACTGTAGCAAGGAATGACCATGTCCCTGAGCGCACCGGCATTCTCGACAAAAGCATCGGTGCGAGCCTTGGTGCGGTTGAAGACGGCGATGCGGTGCCCGTGCTCGGCGATGTTCAGCGCCAGGTTGGAGCCCATCGTGCCAAGGCCGATCAGGCCGATTTCGGCTTTTTCCATCGTTTCTTCCCTGTTTCCGGATCTGGTGTTTTCGAGCTCGAGCCCGTTCTTGCCTCGATGCCCATTATTGCTTGGATGATTGACGGGCCTTCAGGCCCGCGTCAACCGCCTCGCCCAATTGTGTTGTCGCGACCATTACGGCCTGATGTCGATCGGCGCCTCGATCTTCACCATGTCGAAGTCCGAGACCAGTATGTCTATGCGCACCGTCCAGCGGCCGGGAACCGGGATGATGAGGTTGTCGACACGCCAGCTGCCGTCGCCGGGCCTGGTTGCCGCGCGCTTCAGCGGCTCGATGCCGGAATCGGGCTTCGACAGCACCAGCGTCACTTCCTTGGCATCGAGCGGCCCGAAATCGCCGCTCATGATGATCATCGAGGCGGCGACCGGTCCGGCATGGCCAGGCGTGATGCTGAGATCGGCCATCGCCTGCAGCGCGTGGACGTGGACCGAAACCGGCTGCGCCGCAGCGATCGCCAGCGCCCGTGGCGGCGGCGTGAAGCGCCAGCCCGCGGCGACCCCGAAGATCGCCAGCACGATCAGCACTTCGAAGCCGACCGAGCGGGTGAGCCGGCGTTGCACCTCGGTCGCTCCCGCCTCGGCCGAAGCGGTGAGCTTCCAACGATTGACGCCGGCAAGCGTGAACAGGAAGACCAGCAGCGCGAGCTTGACCAGCAGCAGCCGGCCATAGGCAGTGTCGACCAGCGCCGAGGGCGTCTGCACCTGGATCACGGCCAACACGATGCCTGCCGCGGCAAGCAAGGCAACCATAGGCACGATTGCCCATGAGAAGAGGCGCAGGAATTCAACGGCGCCGGCCGCTTGACGCTTCAGCGCGAGGCCGAGCGGCACCAGAGCGCCGGCCCAGAAGGCGATGCCAACCCCATGGACGAAGACCAGCGGCCGTGTCAGCCATTGCGGTTCGGCGGCACTGGCATGGCCGCTCGCGGCAAGCGCTGCGCCCACACCGACCAGCCCGGCAAGGGCAAGCGGCCTGGCGGGCGGGCGCGGTCCGGCCAGCGACAGCAGGCCAAGCCCAAGTGCGATCAGGGCGATCAGCACCGTCCAGCCGAAGCTGGTGCCGACCCCTGTGCGCCAGACCACCGGCTGCGCCAGATGGGAGAGCGGCGCACGGAGCGCATCGAGACCTTGCAAGCCGAGCGACAAGGGCGCCGCCAGCAGCCCGCACAGGATTGCCCCGGCAACAAAGCATTGACCGGCACGGCCACCCCCGGCCAGCCAGGCAAGGGCGAAAGCGCCGCCAATGCCGAGGAAAAGGCCGGCATAGAGAACGACCTTGCCGATCCAGATCGCCGACCCCAACGGCCAGTCGATCGCTTCGGAGACAGCCGGAGGCTCGCTTGGCGCACCGATGGAAAACAGCAGCGAGCCACCGACCGGATGGCCATCGGCGGAGATGACACGCCAGCTCAGCACATGCGTGCCGGACTTGAGTGTTTGCGGATTGTCGATCTCGACCGTCTGGTCGCGGAGGCGGAAGGATGTCAGCGGAACCGGCGTACCATCGGGCCTCACCAAGGTCAGCACCAGCGGCGAGACCGGCTCGCTGAAGGTCAGCGAGAACCGCGCCGGCGCCTGCGCCAGCACGGCCTCGTCGGCCGGGTCGGTCTTGATCAGCGCCGCATGGGCAAAGGCCTGGCCTGTCGAGGCCATGACGATGAGCGCCATGAGCACCGCGAAGAGCCCACCAGCCCAGCCGAATCGCTTGCCGGTCCTTGCGGTCCTTTGGAATGGGGATGTTGGGTTCATGCTGCCGCCATGGAATTGGCGGCGCACCTTGCGGACAGGGCGCGCCGCCAGAAAATCATTTCTTCGGCGTGAGCTTGATGCCGGGCGCCGGGGTCTCCAGCGCGTCCTCATCCTGTCCGGCCGCCGGAACCTCGATCCAGCGGGCGGCGGCATCGCCGCATTCCTGCACCACCGGGAAGTAGAGCTTCTGGCCGGCAGGCAGATCGGCCGTCAGCGTCGCCCGGAAGACGAACTCGTCATAGAATTCATCCGGCAGATTGCCGCCGCTCCAGTCGACTTCCTTGACACCGTCGGCCACCGCCTGACCATAGAGCTGGTAGGACTTTTCATATTTGCCCTTCTTGGTCTGCAGCGTCCAGCCGGGCTTCGGCATCGGCTTCACCGCGATCACCCCTTCCGGAATCTGCACGCGCACGGCGGTCGTCGCCTTGCCGTCGCAGCCATGCGGCACGCGCAGCACAGCCTTGTAGGTCGAGCCGACTGCCGCCTCCTGGGTTTCGAGCGTGATATGCGCCAAGGCGGCATTTGTCCCCAGCACGAGAAGCGCGCCGGCCGCCAAAAGATACTTGATCATGATGGTCCCTCTGATTTCAAAAAAAATGGTGGATCGGCGCGATCAATTGGCGTGGTCGTCCATGCCGCCCATTTCACCCATGCCCTCGACGGCGAACTCGACGCTGACGGCGCCGGCCTTCTCGAAGGTCAGCGTGGCGGCGAATTCTTCACCCTGCTTGGGTTGCCGCTTCAGGCCGATGAACATCAGGTGATAGCCACCGGGCGCCAGCGCCACCTTGCCTCCGGCCGGAATCTCCAGGCCACCGTCAACTGGCCGCATGGTCATGACGCCGTCCTTGACGCCCATTTGATGCAGCTCGGCCTTTTCGGAAACGTCCGAGGAAATCGACAGCAGCCGGTCCGCGGCGCTGCCCTTGTTGACAATGGTGAAATAGCCGCCGGCCACCTTGGCGCCGGCAGGGGTGGCGCGCGACCAGGGGTGTTCGATTTCGATATCGCCCACCTTGAATTCATGCGCCAGGACGGCCTGGGCGCCGACGAACAACAGGGCAAAGGCCAGCGTGATAATGCCGAGACCGGCTTTGAACCGAGGCAGGATGCGGCCGAACACAGTGCCCGCCGACATACGGAAAGAATGGGACATGGTTGCTCCATGACGTGATGATCGCGCCGTCGCCGGTCGCGAATGGTTTTGATCTTGGATGAGTACGCTCGCGAAAGGTTCCGCAAGCAAGCAGGCTCAGGCCGCACGCGGCGGCGCGCGCGGGTTCGATGGGGAGCGTTCGCGGGCGAAGTCGAGATGCGTGGTCGCGGGGAAGACGAAGGCGACGGTCTCGAAGGAAAGGGACGCAAGCGCGAGCCCGGCATCGGGCGGCGGCGCATAGGCCGACGAAAACATGCTGCACCCGACCGTGCAGCAGGCCGGCAGATGTGACGGGTGTTGGTCGCCGCCGGGAAGCTGGGTGGCGCCGTCGCGGGTACAGATGACGTTGCCGAAGGCATCTAGCTGCGTGGCACTCGGCCCGGTGCTGAAGGCGAACGCACCAAGTGTCGACTGGAGCAACAGCAGACAGGCTGCGACAAGCGCGGCCGGCATGCTCCGTTGTCTCCCCCGGCGGCTCAAACCATCTGCCTCTTCAAACAATCGATGACGATACCTACCACGGCCGGGACAGGTGGAAAATCGCCAAATCGACACTGCGGCAACACGACAGGATCAGCTCTTTTGGGATGGCCGGCTTTCCGGGATCGAGGTCAGCAATGTCTGGCGTGCCGACTTCAAATGCCTGCGGCAGGCGGCATCGACCTTGCCGAGGTCGCGCGACTTGAGTGCCTCGATATAGGCCAGATGTTCGCCGATCGCGACTTCGTTGCGCTCGCGTTCCTGCGCCTTGTTCCACTGGTAGTGGTAGTGGAAGATCATGGCGATGACGTCGTAGAAATCGACGATGAAGCGGTTGCGCGAGGCGCGATGGATGAGCCGGTGGAGGCGCTCGTCCAGCTCCGAGAACTCATTGAAGCGCGTCGCGATCTCGCGTGCCAGAACGCGGTGTTCCCCCTCCAGCCGGTCGAGATCGCCCCAGACCGGACTGTCCTGCGGCAGCGCGGTGAAGGCGGCGGCCGAGCGCAATTCGAACATTTCGCGGATCTCGGTCAGTTCCAGTGCGAAGGCCCGCGTAAAGCCCTTCAGCACCCAATGGCTGTTGCGGCGTTTTTCGATCAGGCCAAAGCGGGAGAAGCGGATCAGGAACTCGCGCACGCTGGTGGTGCCGACGCCGATCTCACGCGCCAGTTCGAGCTCGTTGATCTGCATGCCGGCCTCGGCGCCGCCGGCCAACAGCCTGCGCATGAACGACCGTTCGATAATCTCGGCCAGCGTGTCGGTCTCTTCCTCGGGAAAGAAATCATCGGGACGCGGATCGCGCAGCACCGTCTTGGCGCGCTTGTTCCAGGCGATCAGTCCGGTCTCTTCCATGCGCGCCAGGATGCTGCGCACCGTCGTACGGCTGACGCCGAGCACCGCGCCCAACTCCGGTTCCGACGGCAGGCTGCGCGTTTCGTCGAGCAGCCTGAGGCAGCGGTTATAGGCGTCCTTATAGACGTTGTTGCTCTTCGACATCCCCTGACCCATTCATGCCCGCGCTTGCGGCGGCCGGCTTGAAGCGCAATATGTGTTCCAATGACCCTGAAAAGCAGGAATCTCTTTCTCCGGGTCCGGTTCGTTGTTCCGGCACCACCACTTGCCTCAGGGCGAACCGCGGCGAAAAAACAATTGACGCAAAACTGTTTTTTCACGATAAAAGACATTAACTCTTAACAGGCGCGTGTCAATCCGCGCATCCCAGGATCACCCAGGAAACGCCCGTGAACGTCTCGAACACCATTCTTCTGTCCCCCGCCGACAATGTCGCCGTTGCCAATGGCCGTATCGAGATCGGCACCACGCTGCCGGGCGGCGCGCTCGCTGCCGCCGTCATCGAGCCTGGCCACAAGGTGGCGATCAAGCCGATCGCCGCGGGTGAAGCCGTCGTCAAATACGCCCAGGCGATCGGCCGCGCCACACAGGACATCGCACCGGGCGAGCATGTCCATTCGCACAATCTGGTCTTCGAGGCCGGCCGCCTCCCAGTGGTGCCGCCGAGCGAGGCCGAGCATGCGACGGAGGCCGACCGCGCCCGCACCTTCATGGGCTATCGCCGCGCCGACGGCCGCGCCGGCACCCGCAACTTCATCGGCATCATCGCCAGCGTCAATTGCTCGGCCACCGTCTGCCATTCGATCGCCGACACCGCCAACAGGACCTTGCTGCCGAAATATCCCGGCATCGACGGCTTCGTGCCGATCGTCCATGGCCAGGGTTGCGGCATGAGCGCCACTGGCGACGGCATGATGGTGCTGCATCGGACCTTGGCCGGCTATGCCCGCCACCCGAACTTCGGCGGTGTGCTGATGGTCGGACTCGGCTGCGAGGTCAACCAGCTCACGCTTTACGGCCAAAAGGGTGCCGCCGCCGGCAAGCGCCATTTCAACATCCAGGATGCCGGCGGGTCGCGCAAATCGGTGGAAAAGGCGATGGGCGTGCTGGCCGAGATCGCCGAGGAAGTCGGCCAGTTGAAACGTGAGCCTATCCCCGTCAGTGAGATCGTCGTCGGCCTGCAATGCGGCGGCTCCGACGGCATGTCGGGCATCACGGCCAACCCGGCGCTGGGCGCGGCGGTCGACATCCTGGCCGGCGTCGGCGGCATCGGCATCCTTTCCGAGACGACGGAAATCTATGGCGCCGAGCATCTGCTCGCCTATCGCGCCGCAAGCCCCGAGATCGCCAAGAAACTCGATGGCTACGTGAAATGGTGGGAAGATCACGTCGCCAAGCATGGCGCCTCGATCGACAACAACCCCTCGCCCGGCAATAAGCGCGGCGGCCTCACCACGATCCTGGAAAAGTCGCTCGGCGCGGTCGCCAAGGGCGGCCAGACGCCGCTCAACGGCGTGTTCGGCTATGCCGAGAAGGTCACCGGCAACGGGCTGGTGTTCATGGACACGCCCGGCTACGACCCGGTCTCGGCCACCGGACAGGTCGCGGGCGGCGCCAATGTCATCGTCTTCACCACCGGCCGCGGTTCCTGCTTCGGCTGCCGGCCGACACCCTCGATCAAAGTCGCCACCAACTCGACCATGTATAACCAGATGGAAGAGGACATGGACGTCAATTGCGGCGTCATCGCCTCCGGCGAAAAAACCATTGCCGGCATGGGCCGCGAGATCTTCGAACTGATCGTCGAGACGGCTTCGGGCCGCAAGACCAAGAGCGAGGATTTCGGCTACGGCGACAACGAGTTCGTGCCCTGGCATCTCGGCGCAACGCTCTAATTCGATTGATATCTGGTAGACTGCCCGGCCGCACAAGTGGCCGGGAATAGGGAGGTTGTGGATGAAAAAACGCCGTATCGGCCAGACAGCGCTGGAGGTGACCGAAGTCAGTTTCGGCGGCGCCGCGATCGGCGGTCTATACCGGGCCTGTTCGCGTGAGGCGGCTATGGAAACATTGCAGGGCGCGTGGGAAGCCGGCTTGCGTTATTTCGACACCGCGCCCTTCTACGGTTTCGGCCTGTCGGAGCGTCGCTTCGGCGACTTTCTGCGCTACAAGCCGCGTGATTCCTACGTGCTGTCGACCAAGGTCGGCCGGCTGTTCCGCCCGGTGCCGGAAGACCAGGTTCCCGACCACTCCTATGTCGATCCGCTGCCCTTCGCGCTGGACTACGACTATTCCTATGACGGCATCATGCGGTCGGTCGACTTCAGCTATGCGCGCCTTGGGCTAAACAGGATAGACATCCTGTATGTGCACGACATCGGCGTCTACACGCACGGAGTCGAGAAGACCAAACTGCACTTTCGCCAGCTGATGGACGGCGGGCTCAAGGCGCTCGAAGAGCTGAAGCGGGCCGGCACGATTTCGGCCTATGGGCTCGGCGTCAACGAAGTCCAGATCTGCCTCGACGTCATGCGCCGGGCGCCGCTCGACTGCATCCTGCTCGCCAGCCGTTATTCCTTGCTCGACCGCAGCGCGGAAGCCGAACTGCTGCCGCTGTGCCGCGCGCAACAGACCTCGCTGGTGATCGGTGGTGTTTTCAACTCGGGCATATTGGCGACCGGGCCGGTGCAAGGCGCGCATTTCGACTACCTACCCGCCAGCCACGATGTGCTCGGTTGTGTCGACGCCATGGAGAAGATCGCGGGCGAAGGCGGTTATCCGCTGCCGGCGGCCGCGTTCCAGTTTCCTTTGCACGAGCCAACAGTCGCCACCGTGCTGACCGGCACCGCAAAATTGGCGAACCTGACGCGCAACCTCGAATTGCTCGATATCGACGTGCCGGAGACGGAATATGCCAAGTATCGTCCCTACACCGTGGTGCAGGAACTGCCTTGAAGCCCGCACTTTCGGATGTTCACAGGGTCGTGGGCCGGCTTCACAATGTCGCGATCTCAAAAAGAATGAACATTCCATATTGACTGGTTTATGGAATTAATATTCCATGCTTCCGCAGAACGGAAACGGGAGCGCCCGACCAAGACTGGAGAGGAGCCGACGCCGGTAGGAGTCGTTGTCAGGCCTTTGGGAGAGTTGGCCGGAAACACCGCTTGCATCGGCTGGATCGATGGACTATCAAAACAGTGCAACTGTTTTTTATTGATAAAGTTCTGTTTGGGCCACGCCTATCCGAACCGGGCTTCCGTAACGTTTCACCAGGCGACTTAGGGAGGATCCTATGAAATTCGTGACCAGCATTCTCAACCGCCGCGCCGTCATGGCCCTGGCGGCAGCCTCGATGCTCACCGGCGTCATGCATACCGCACCGGTTTCGGCGGCGGACGTGACCATTCCGATCATCGTCAAGGATACCACGTCCTTCTACTGGCAGATCGTCCTGGCCGGCGCCCGCAAGGCCGGCAAGGATCTCGGCGTCAATGTGCCGGAACTCGGCGCCCAGGCTGAGACCGACGTCAACGGCCAGATCTCCATCCTCGAGAACGCCGTCGCCGGCAACCCGGCCGCCGTCGTCATCGCGCCGACCGAAGCCAAGGCGCTCGGCAAGCCGATCGACGAGGCCGCGGCCAAGGTCAAGGTCATCGGCATCGACTCCGGCGCCGACTCCAAGGCCTTCACCTCGTTCCTGACCACCGACAACGTCCAGGGCGGCCGCGTCGCCGCTGACGGTCTCGCCGCCGCGATCGGCGCCGCCAACGGCGGCAAGGTCGAAGGCAAGGTTGCGCTTATCACGGCGCTCCCTGGCGCTGGCTCGCTCGAACAGCGCGCGCAAGGCTTCAAGGAACAGCTCAAGGCCAAATATCCCAGCCTCGAACTGATCGCCGACAAATACGCCGACGGCCAGGCCACCACCGGCCTCAACATCGCGACCGACCTGATCACCGCCAATCCGGACCTGAAGGGCATCTTCGCGTCAAACCTGATCATGGCGCAAGGCGTCGGCCAGGCGATCGCCGAGAACAAACTTGCCGGCAAGGTCGGACTGATCGGCTTCGACAGCGACGAGAAGCTGATCAAGTTCCTCAATGACGGCGTCATTTCGGGCCTCGTCGTCCAGGATCCGTACCGGATGGGCTATGACGGCATCAAGACGGCGCTCGCCGCTTCGAAGGGCGAGAAGGTGGAGGCAAATGTCGACACCGGTGCCAATCTCGTGACCAAGGACAACATGAAGGATCCCAAGATCGACGCGCTGCTTAATCCGAAGCTCTGAGCAGCCCGTGTTCGAAACCGTTTCCGGGGCGTCTCGCCCCGGAAACATCCGCCGCCACGAGCGGCTTGGCAATCGGCCGGCTTCGGCTAGGCTGTTTGAAAAGACGATCACAGCCTCGCCAGGTGCCAGCCGCGGGGCCAATCTGGGAGGATCGCCATGACGCCGACGGCGCACGAACTGCATCCGGCTCCCGCGCTGGAGCCCGGCAGGACCATCCTCGAATTGCGCGGGCTGGAAAAGCGTTATCCCGGCACTCACGCCTTGAAGCCGGTGGACCTTGCCTTCAAGGCAAGCGAGATCCACGCCATCGTCGGCGAGAACGGCGCCGGCAAATCCACGCTCATCAAGCTTTTGACCGGCGTCATGCCGCGCACCTCCGGGGAAGTGATCTGGGAGGGTCAACCGGCTGCACTGGCGACCCCGCATGAGGCGATGGCGCTCGGCATCAACGCCGTCCACCAGGAAGTCGTGCTCTGCCGTCACCTCACGGTCGCGGCCAACATGTTCCTCGGCGAGGAGAATTCGCGCTTCGGCATCCTGCAGCAGCGCGCCATGGTCAAGGAAGCGCAGAAGATCATCGACGATCTCGGCTTTGACTTGCCGGCGCATGTTACTCTCGGCGACCTCACCATCGGCCAGCAGCAGCTGATCGCCGCCGCCCGCGCCACCGTGCGCGGCACCAAATTCCTGATCTTCGACGAGCCGACCGCCTACCTGACCCGCAAGGAGGCCGACCAGCTCTTCACCTTGATCCGCCGCCTGAAGACCGAGGGCGTGACGATCATCTATATCAGCCACCGCATGGAGGAAGTGTTCGAGCTCGCCGATCGTGTTTCGGTGCTGCGCGACGGCACGCTGGTCGGCACCAGGAACATCAGCGAGACCAATGACGCCGAACTCGTCAAACTGATGATCAACCGCTCGATCGAACAAATCTACCACAAGGAGCATTTCACTCCGGGTGCCGCGATCATCGAGGCCAGGAACCTCTCGGGCAAGGGTTTCGAAAACGTGTCGATGACAGTCCGTGCCGGCGAGATCGTCGGGCTCTACGGCCTGATCGGCGCCGGGCGCAGCGAATTCGTCACCACGCTCTACGGCCGGCACAAGAAGTCGGCCGGCCAGGTCCTGTGGGAAGGCAAGGATGTCCAGATCAACTCCGAGCATGACGCGATCAAGCTCGGCATGGCGCTGGCGCCGGAAAGCCGCCGCGACCAGGGCCTCTGCCTCAATTTGCCGGTTGGCCTCAACCTCAACCTGCCGATCTACAAGCGCATCTCCAGCAATTTGTTGATCTCGAACGCGAAAGAGAAGGCCGAGGCCGACCGCCAGATCGCTGGCCTCAGGATCAAGACTCCGACGCGCCATGCGTTGGCTTCCAGCCTGTCCGGCGGCAACCAGCAGAAGATCGTCATCGGCAAATGGCTGGCGCACGGCGCCAAGCTGTTCATCTTCGACGAGCCGACGGTTGGCGTCGATGTCGGCACCAAGGCCGAAATCTACCGCCTGTTCAGCGCGCTGTTGTCGAAGGGCGCCGGCATCATCCTGATCTCGTCCTATTTGCCGGAGGTCTATGAACTGGCCGACACGCTGCACGTGTTCCGCCGCGGCAAGCTGGTGGCCACGCACGGGTTCCACACCGCCGATCACGAGGACATTCTCACACAGGCGCTCGCCGAGAAACAAGAAAAGTTGGGAGGAAAGACATGAGCACCGAGGCGATTCCTGCCGAAAAACCGAAGCGCAATTACAACGCCCTGTTCGGACTGACGCTGCTGGCGCTGCTGGTGCTGCTGTGGGTCATTCTATCGTTATCCACATCGAGCTTCGCGTCGGCCAACAACATCTCGAATCTGCTCCGTCAGGGCTCGATGATCGCCATTTTGGCTGTCGGCCAGACCTTCGTCATCATCACCGGCGGCATCGATCTGTCCGTCGGCGCGGTGGTCGGCTTCGCCACCGTCATCGCCGCGATGCTGATCAATGCCGGCGTCCCGGTCTTCCTCGCCATCCTGCTCACCCTGCTGGTCGGCGTCGCCATCGGCCTCTTCCATGGTTTTGGCATCGTCAAGATGGGCCTGCCGCCCTTCATCATCACGCTGGCGACCCTGACGTCGCTGCGCGGCATTGGCCTTTTGATGACCAACGGCAATTCGATTTCGATCAACAATGATGCTTTCCAGGAATTCTCGCGCAACTCCTTCCTCGGCGTTCCCAATCTATTCTGGATGGTCCTGCTGGTCGGCATACCCGCCTATGTCTTCCTGCATCACAGCCGCTGGGGCCGGTACCTGTTCTCGGTCGGGTCGAACGCCGAGGCCTCGCGCCTGTCCGGCGTCAACGTCCAGCGCACCATCTTCATGGCCTACACGCTGTCGGGTCTCTGCGCGGCGTTCGTCGGCGTGCTCTTGGCTTCGCGCATCGGCATCGGCAATCCGACCCAGGCCGAAGGATGGGAATTGCAGGCGATCGCCTCGTCGGTGATCGGCGGCACCTCGCTGTTCGGCGCGGTCGGCTCGGTGCACGGGCCACTGCTCGGCGCCTTCATTCTCGCCACCATCAACAACGGCGCCAACCTGCTCAACGTCAATGCCTTCTGGCAGCGTGTCATCACCGGCGTGCTGATCATCGTCATTGTCTATTTCGACGGTCTGCGCCGCCGCGGCGGCAAGTAGTCAACGAGCCGAAAAACGATCTCCGGCCCGGTATCAAAACGGGCCGGCGTTTCGTAAACCCAAAATGGACTGAAACATGAAAGCCGTCGTCTGCCGCTCGCCCGGCGAACTCATTCTGGAAGACCGTCCGGCTCCCGGCTCGCCGCCTCCCGGCTGGGCACTGGTGGCGGTCAGCCATGTCGGCATCTGCGGCACCGACTACCATATCTTCGAGGGCAAGCACCCGTTCCTCGCCTACCCCCGCATCATGGGCCATGAGGTGTCTGGCACCGTCGTCGAAGTCGGCGAAGGAGTCGGGCTTGCGGTCGGCGAACCGGTCATCATCAACCCCTACCTTTCCTGCGGCAAATGCATCGCCTGCCGGCACGGCAAGCCCAATTGCTGTGTCAGGATCGAAGTGCTCGGCGTGCATCGCGACGGCGCCATGTGCGAACAGATCCTGGTGCCGGCTGAGAATCTCTATCCCACAAACGGGCTGTCGCTCGCCGACGCCGCCGCCGTCGAATTCCTGGCCATCGGCGCGCATGCCGTGCGCCGTGCGCGTTCCGAGCCCGGTGCACGCACGCTGGTCATCGGCGCCGGCCCGATCGGGCTTGGCACCGCCATCTTCGCACGCATTGCCGGGCTCGACGTGACACTTCTCGACATGAGCACCGAAAGACTGGTCTTCGCGGCGAGTGAGCTCGGTTTTTCGATTCTCGACGGCTCGCAAGCACCCGTGTCCGATCTGGTGCGTGATGCGACAGACGGCGAAGGCTTCGACGTGGTCTTCGACGCCACCGGAAACACCCGGTCGGTGCAATCGGCCTTCGCCCATGTCGCGCATGGCGGCACGCTGGTGCTGGTCAGCGTCGTCAAGGACGACATCGTCTTTTCCGACCCCGAATTCCACAAGCGCGAAATGACACTGGTCGGCAGCCGCAATGCGTTGCGCGCCGACTTCGATCATGTCGCCGCCTCGATCCGCAATGGTGCCGTGCCGCTGGCCAAGCTCGTCACCCACCGCACCACGCTGGCCGATACGCCAGGGGATCTCGCACGCTGGGCACACGAGAAGTCGGGCCTGATAAAGGCCGTGATCGAGATCGGATAGCCAGGGCGTTATAGCGCCGAGAGCTTCAGCTCCACTCGCTCGGCCGGAAAACGCGATTCGGAAAACTGGATTGGCTGGCCGTCGGGCGTGACGTTGACCGCCACTGTCACCAGCACGATGGCGCCCGGCTGCAGATCGAGATCGGCTAGATCGGCGGCGTCCGCATGGCGCGCGGACAGCACGGTCGATTGCCTGAGATAGTCGTCGATACCGAAACGAGCGAGCGACGCGGTGATCGAACCGGTTTGCGCCATCGCCTTGTCGATGCCGGCAAAGCGCTTCGCCTCGAACCATGCGGCAGCGCGCGACACCGGCCGTCCGTCGGCCTCGCCGCGCGTTTCCAGCCGGATTACCTCGGCACCCCGGGCAAGGCCAAGCCCCTCGGCAACGCGCTGGCTGGCAGGCTCGACCGAGAAAGCAAGCAGCAGGATGTGCCGTTCCGAGGTCTGCCCCTGCAGCCCCGCAGAGAAGCGCGTGCGCGCGCCGATCGGATAGGACAGCCGCTTGCGCGACAAGACGAACGTGCCGCGCCCCTGTTCGGCCCGCAATACGCCCTCCTGCACGAGGGCCGATATGGCGCTGCGCACGGTGTGACGGTTGACGCCATAACGCTCCGCCAGCGCGACCTCGGGCGGCAGCGCGGCATTTTCGGCGAAATCGCCAATGGCAATCGCTTGCAGGATCCTGTCGGCGATCTGGCGCCAAAGTGCGACGCCGCTGCGCCGCTCGATGGTATCGGCCGCTTGCCCGGTCATGTTTTTGCCTCCCGACCTGTCACGCACCCGTCATGGACTCGCGCTAGGTAATATGTATAATTTGTATAGTTGTCTATATCAATAGACAAATTTAGCGAAGAGGAAAGTTGGCGATGCGAGGACAGGAAGCCCGCGACCAGGCCGAGCGCAAGGCCGCCATGGCCACCTTGGCGCAATCGAGCGGCGACGACATCGTGCGGCTCTGGAACGAGGCCGGCCTGCCTTCGCAAGCCGAGCTGCTGCGCGGCCCCGAGACCGGCCTGGTCACGCTGCGTGGCCGCATCGGCGGCGGCGGCGCGCCCTTCAATGTCGGCGAGGCGACCGTCACGCGTGCCACCGTCCGGCTGCCATCCGGGCAGGTCGGCCATTGCTACGCGCTTGGCCGCGACAAGCAGAAGGCGAAGCTGGCAGCCATCGCCGACGCGCTCTGGCAGGACCCTGCCCGCCGCACCGAGGTCGAGACCAGGCTCATTGCGCCCTTACGCTCGGCTCTGACCGCTGCCCACGAAAAACGCCGCGCCGAGACGGCGGCGACGAAAGTGGATTTCTTCACCATGGTTCGCGGAGAAGATTGATGGATATCGCGGCACAATCGATCGAGGGCGGTTTCGCCGATCCGGTCTTCAACGCCCAGACCGTGTTTCGGGCCGTCATGGATGCCATGGCGCGGCCAGGCAGCGTCCAGCCCTTACCGGCTCTGGCCCGCCCGCCGGCGCCGCTTTCGGCAACATCGGGAGCCATTGCCCTGGCGCTGTGCGACAACGACACGCCGCTCTGGCTCGACCCGGCCCTGCATGCCTCCGCGGTGATCGGTTCCTGGCTTGGCTTCCACACCGGTGCGCCGCTGGCCAATACATCAGCCGACGCGCATTTCGCGTTCATTGCCACGCCGGCCGAGATGATGGCGCTCGACGGTTTTTCGCAGGGCACGCAGGATTATCCCGACCGCTCGACGACGCTGATCCTGCAGGTCGGCGACCTCGCTTCAGGGGCCCCGCTGTTGCTCGAAGGCCCCGGCATCGAAACCAGCGCCACGATCGCGCCGGCACAGATGCCGCGTCACTTCGTCGAGCAGTGGAAGCAAAACAACAAGCGCTTTCCGCGCGGCGTCGACATCGTCCTCGCCACATCGGACGGCATAGCCTGCCTGCCGCGCACGACGCGCATCAAGACGATGGAGGCTTGAAGATGTATGTCGCGGTAAAAGGTGGCGAAGCCGCAATTGCCAACGCTCACACCCTGCTTGCCGACCGCCGGCGCGGCGACCGCTCGGTGCCGGCGCTGCGCCTCGACCAGATCGTCGAACAGCTGGCGCTCGGCGTCGACAGGGTGATGAGCGAAGGTTCGCTCTATGACCGTGAGCTGGCCGCACTCGCCATCGTCCAGGCGCGCGGCGACATGATCGAGGCGATTTTTCTGGTGCGCGCCTACCGCACCACGCTGCCGCGCTTCGGCTACACCAGCCCGATCGACACCAGCGCGATGCTGGTCGAACGGCGCGTCTCGGCGACCTACAAGGATCTGCCTGGCGGCCAGCTGCTTGGTCCGACCTTCGACTATACGCACCGCCTGCTCGACCCGGAGCTTGCCGCCGGCGCAGGCGTCGCCGAACCGGTGCAGCGCGCCGGGCAGACCGAGCCCATGCCGCGTGTCTCGGCCATCCTCGCCCGCGAAGGCCTGATCGAACCCGATGGCGACATGCCGCAGGACCATGTTCCCGGCGACATCACCCGCGAGCCGCTGGAATTCCCGATGGCACGTGACATCCGCCTGCAGGCGCTATCGCGCGGCGACGAGGGTTTTCTGCTGGCGCTCGGCTATTCAACGCAGCGCGGCTATGCCCGCAACCATCCTTTCGTCGGCGAGATTCGCATCGGCGAGGTCGAGCTGGAACTCGACGTTCCCGAACTGCCGTTCGCGGTGCCGCTCGGCACGGTGCGCGTCACCGAATGCCAGATGGTCAACCAGTTCAAGGGCTCGGCCAAGGCGCCGCCGCAATTCACCCGCGGCTACGGTCTCGTCTTCGGCCAGAGCGAGCGCAAGGCGATGGCCATGGCGCTCTGCGACCGGGCGCTGCGCGCCTCCGAACTCGGTGAGGACGTCGTTGCCGCCGCGCAGGACGTGGAGTTCGTCATCTCGCACTCGGACAATGTCCAGGCCACCGGCTTCGTCGAGCACCTGAAGCTGCCGCACTATGTCGACTTCCAGGCCGAACTCGACCTCGTGCGCCGCATGCGCGCCGAATACGAGGCCCGCGAAAATCCCGAAAAAATCGAAGAGACGCGGGAGGCGGCGGAATGATCCAGTGCCTGTCCCACATGACCTTCATCGTGCGCGACCTCGATCGGATGACCGCAATCCTGGAGGGCATATTCGATGCGCGCGAGGTTTATGCCAGCGACGCCGGACAGTTCTCGCTGTCACGCGAAAAGTTCTTCCTGATCGGCGACATCTGGATCGCCATCATGGAAGGCGAGAAGCTGCCGGAGCGCAGCTACAACCATGTCGCCTTCAAGATCGGCGACGCCGATTTCGACCGCTACGCCGAGCGCGTTGCCAAGCTCGGGCTGGACACGCACCCGCCACGCCCTCGCGTCGAGGGCGAAGGCCGCTCGATCTATTTCTACGACGACGACAACCACATGTTCGAACTGCACACCGGTACGCTCGATGAGCGGCTGAAGCGCTATGCCAAGGGACTTGAGGTCGCATCATGACCGACATCGCAACCTACAACTTCGCCTATCTCGACGAGCAGACCAAGCGGATGATCCGTCGGGCGATCCTCAAGGGCATCGCCATTCCCGGCTACCAGGTGCCGTTCGCCTCGCGCGAGATGCCGATGCCCTATGGCTGGGGCACCGGCGGCGTCCAGGTCACGGCATCGATCATCGGCCCCGATGACGTGCTGAAGGTCATCGACCAGGGTGCCGACGACACTACCAATGCCGTATCGATCCGCGCCTTCTTCAAGAAAGTAGCCAATGTCGCGGTGACCACCGATACCGCCACCGCCACCATCATCCAGACCCGCCACCGCATTCCCGAGCATCCGCTCACCGCAGGCCAGGTGCTGGTCTACCAGGTGCCGATCCCCGAACCGCTGCGCTTCCTCGAGCCGCGCGAGACCGAAACGCGGAAAATGCATGCGCTGGAGGAATACGGCCTCATGCATGTGAAGCTCTATGAGGACATCGCCAAGCACGGCCGCATCGCCACCACCTATGCCTATCCGGTCAAGGTCGAGCGCCGCTATGTGATGGACCCTTCGCCGACGCCGAAATTCGACAATCCCAAGATGCACCGCTCGCCGGCCCTGCAGCTGTTCGGCGCCGGCCGCGAAAAGCGCATCTACGCCGTGCCGCCCTTCACCGATGTGGTGAGCCTCGACTTCGAGGATCATCCGTTCGAGGTGCAGACTTTCGACCAACCCTGCGCGCTGTGCGCGGCCGAGAATGTCTATCTCGACGAGGTCATCCTCGACGACCATGGCGGCCACATGTTCGTCTGCTCGGACACCGATTACTGCGAGAAGCGGCGTGAAGAGGGCCATCGCGGCCACCTTGCTCCCGAAACCCATCTTGCCCCAGAAAATTTGGAGCCGGCGCAATGACCGACGAACCGCTGCTGCGCGTCTCGGCGCTCTCCAAGTTCTACGGCTCGCGGGTCGGCTGCGACAACGTCACCTTCGACCTGTGGCCGGGCGAAGTCCTGGCTGTCGTCGGTGAATCCGGTTCCGGCAAGACGACGCTGCTCAACTGCCTGTCGACGCGGCTGCTGCCCTCCTCCGGCACCGCCAGCTACCGCATGCGCGACGGCCAGTTTCGCGAGCTCTACCGCATGAGCGAGGCCGAGCGCCGCTTCCTGATGCGCACCGACTGGGGCTTTGTCCACCAGAACCCGGCTGATGGCTTGCGCATGACCGTGTCTGCCGGCGCCAATGTTGGCGAGCGCCTGATGGCGGTCGGCGACCGTCACTACGGCAAGATCCGCGCCACGGCCGTCGACTGGCTGTCGCGCGTCGAGATCGAGGAAGACCGTATCGACGACGAACCCCGCGCTTTTTCCGGCGGCATGCGCCAGCGCCTGCAAATCGCCCGCAACCTCGTCACCGGGCCACGGCTGGTGTTCATGGACGAGCCCACCGGTGGCCTCGACGTTTCCGTGCAGGCGCGCCTGCTCGACCTCTTGCGCGGCCTGGTCACCGATCTTGGCCTTGCCGCGATCGTCGTCACCCACGACCTCGCCGTGGCGCGGCTTCTGTCACAGCGCATGATGGTGATGAAGGACGGCCGCGTCGTCGAAAGCGGCCTCACCGACCGCGTCCTCGACGACCCGCGCGCGCCGTACACGCAATTGCTCGTTTCCTCGATTTTGCAGGTGTGATGATGGCTCGTGTACGCCCGCCGACGATTGACGATTGGAGAACTTACTGATGCCGACGCCTCTCGTTGTCTCCGATGTCGCCAAAAGCTTCACCATGCATCTGCGCGACGGCATCAAATTGCCCGTCGTCGCGGGTGTCTCGTTCTCGATCAAGGCCGGAGAATGCACCGTGCTCGGCGGTGCGTCCGGTGCCGGCAAAAGCTCGATCCTGAAGATGCTCTACGGCAACTACGCCGTCGACGAAGGCCAGATCATCGTCACGCACGAGGATGGGTTGATCGATCTCGCCCATGCCAGCCCACGCACCGTGCTTGCCGTGCGCCGGCAAACGATCGGCTATGTCAGCCAATTCCTGCGCACCGTGCCGCGCGTCTCGGCCCTCGATGTCGTCGCCGAACCACAGGTTGAACGCGGCGAGGAGCGCGAGGCAGCTCGGGCCAAGGCACGCTCCTTGCTGGCCCAGCTCAACCTGCCGGAAAAACTCTGGATGCTGCCACCGGCAACCTTCTCGGGCGGCGAGCAGCAGCGCGTCAACATCGCGCGCGGTTTCATCACCGAACATCCGATCCTGCTGCTCGACGAGCCGACCGCATCGCTCGACGCAACCAATCGCGACGTGGTGATCGAACTTATCGCCGCCAAGAAGGCGGCAGGCGTCGCCTTGCTCGGCATCTTCCATGACCACGAAGTGCGCGAGGCCGTGGCCGACCGCGTCATCGACGTCACCGCCTTCGCTCCGGGAAAACTCGCCGCATGACCAGGAAATTGTCGGAGACGCCGCTGGTCCACCCGACAGCGGAGGTACACAACTCGACGCTCGGCCGCTGGACCGAGATCGCCGACCGCAGCCGGGTCTCGGAAACCGAACTCGGCGACTATTCCTACATGATGCAGGACTGCGCCGTCTGGTGCGCAACGATCGGCAAGTTCGCCAACATCGCGGCCAGCGTGCGCCTCAACGCCACCAACCACCCGACATGGCGGCCGACGCTGCACCATTTCACCTACCGTGCCTCAGACTATTGGGACGACGCCGAGCACGAGAGCGAATTCTTCGCTGAGCGTCGCGCCAAACGCGTCACCATCGGCCACGACACCTGGCTCGGCCACGGCTCGACCGTCCTGCCCGGCGTCACCGTTGGCGATGGTGCCGCGGTCGGCGCCGGAGCGGTCGTCTCGAAGGACGTCGCGCCCTACACCATCGTCGCCGGCGTGCCGGCCAAACCGATCCGCGAGCGCTTCGACCGTCGCACCACCGAGCGCTACCAGGCGCTTGCCTGGTGGGACTGGGACCATGCCAGGCTGCGTGCCTCGCTCGACGACTTCCGCGAGCTGTCGGCCGAGGCGTTCCTGGAGAAATACGAGGGATAGAGCAGTTCCAGAAGAAGTGGGAACCGGTTTTCCGTTCGCAATTGTTGCAGGCAAGGAGACATAGCCCTCACATCGACGTCATGAGCGACTCTGTTTCATATCCTTGACACATCACCGGGGCAGGACGCGGGTGTTCCAAGGAGATCGCCATGCTCGACACCGTCAGACCCTCGCTCGCCGGATTCTTTGCCGGCTCCAATCCGACGCCGCCGGCGCATCTCGGCACGCGCTACGACGCGTCAGGCAACTTTCTCCTCGAGCCCGGCAACACCGTCGTCAGACATCTGGTCAGCGGCTCGCCATCCGAAGCCGTGGTGCTCGCCGTGCGCGATCGGATGATGGCGATGCCGGATGTCGACCGCCTTGCCTTCACGCCTGTCTCCAGCCTGCACATGACACTCTTCCAGGGCATCATCGAATATCGCCGCCGGTTGCCTTACTGGCCACGGGACGTGTCGCTCGACACCGGCATCGACGCCATGACCCGCCTCTATCTGGAGCGCCTGAAGGGTTTCCAGGGTGCCGGTCCGTTCAACATCAAGGTCGTCGAGATCGTGCCTACCGGCCTCACCGTTGCCGGCGCGACCGACGAGGATGTGCGCATCATGCGTGAATGGCGCGATGCGCTGGCCCTGCCGTTCGGCTACCGGCATCCCGATCACGACGCTTACGTCTTCCACATCACCTTCGCTTATCAGATCCAGCGTCTTGCCGACGACAGGGCCGCCGCATGGCAGGCGCTGTTTGATGACTGCCTGGCGCTTTTCGCGCGGCAGGCGCCGGTGATCGAGATCAAGGCTCCAGCCTTCTGCGCATTCCGCGACATGGAGCATTTCGAGGAATTGCTGGTGCTCGGCTGATCGCCGGCAGGACGCCGGCCGTCGTATCTGTGGAGCGTAACAAAACTGACATGCTGGCGACACGGCAGGTTCATGTGGCTGCGTTAGGCGAGTGCCTGACGATCAATATGGACCGGACTGGAACCAGCCCATGTCAGCAAGCTCTGCCACGCTCGAAATTCGCGGTGTCAGCCGACGATTTGGCAAGAACACCGCCGTCAGCGACGTCAACATCTCGATCCCGCAGGGGCAGATGGTCGGCGTCATCGGTCGTTCGGGTGCAGGCAAGTCGACGCTTCTTCGCATGATCAACCGTCTTGTCGACCCCAGCCAGGGGTCGATTTTTTTTGACGGCGCCGAGGTCTCCCGCCTTCGCGGGTCGCCGTTGCGGCGTTGGCAGCGCGACTGCGCCATGATCTTCCAGCAGTTCAACCTGGTGCCGCGCCTCGATGTGCTCACCAACGTGCTGCTTGGCAAATTGAACCACCGTTCGACCCTGTCCAACCTTCTCGGCATGTTCTCCCGTGCCGAATGCGCCGAGGCGGTCGCCGCGCTCGAGCGGCTCGACATCGCCCGTACGGCACTTCAACCCGCCGGCACCCTGTCGGGCGGTCAGCAGCAGCGCGTCGCGATTGCCCGTGCCCTGATGCAGCAGCCCAAAGTGATCCTCGCAGACGAGCCGATCGCCTCGCTCGACCCGCTCAACGCCAAGGTGGTGATGGATTCGCTGCAGGACATCAATCTGCGCGAAGGCATCACCGTCGTCACCAACCTGCACACGCTCGATACTGCCCGCACCTATTGCAGCCGCATCATCGGCATGGCCGCCGGCAAGGTCGTCTTCGACGGGCCGCCCGAAGAGCTCAACCGCGAAGCGGTGCGTCTAGTCTATGGCGCCGACAGCAATGGCGGTGAGATATCGGAGGTCATCACCTCCACCAGCGTTGCCTTCAAGCAGAAGATCGCCGCATCCGCCGGACCGCTCGAACCTGCATTCCCGGGATACTGAGCCCATTACGGGCATAGCGAGCAGCCTGGATCGTCCGCCCGCGTCAAGGGCACTTGTCAAGATCAAGAACGCTGCCGGCGCGGGGCCGGAACCTACAGGAGAGATAGCAAATGTTCAGGAAGATGGTTTTCGGTGCCGTTTCGGTGCTCGCCATGGCCACCAGCATGGCCCATGCCGCCGATATGAAGGAATTTCGCGTCGGCATTCTCGGCGGCGAAAACGAAACCGACCGGCTGCGCAACTACCAGTGCCTGGCCGACCACCTGAAGGCCGAGTTCGGCTTCGAGAAGGTTTCGCTGTTCCCCGCCGCCGACTATGACGGCGTCATCCAGGGCCTGCTCGGCGGCACGCTCGACTTCGCCGAACTCGGCGCTTCCGGCTATGCCAGCGTCTACATCAAGGACCCGAAGGCGGTCACCCCGATCCTCACCACCCAGCAGACCGACGGCGCCACCGGCTATTATTCCATCGGCCTGGCGCTGAAGACCTCGGGGATCACCGACATCAAGTCGGCCAAGGGCAAGAAGCTCGGCTATGCCGACCCGGATTCGACCTCCGGCTACCTGATCCCGCTGACCCAGATTCCGAAGACCACCGGCGCCTCGAACGAAACCTTCTTCGCCTCGACCCAGTTCAATGGCGGCCACGAAAACAACGTTCTGGCCGTGCGTGACGGCAAGGTCGATGTCGCGGTCGACGATTCCTCGGGTATAGGCGACTTCAAGAACGGCTACACCTCCGGCACCTTCCACAAGGAAGTCGCCAAGGGCGCCGTCGACCCCAACGACTTCGTCGAAGTCTGGCGTTCGGGCCTGATCCCGAACGGTCCGCTCGTCGTGCGCACCGCGATCGGCGACGACATGACCGCCAAGCTGACCGCCTTCTTTACCGACCTGCCCAAGAAGGACAAGGCTTGCTTCGAAGGCGTCGAAGGCGGCGATTTCACCGGCTATGTTCCGGTGAAGCCGGACTTCTACAGCGTCATCGTCGAAGCCCGTAAGGCAGCCATCGGCGGCTAACGGCGAAATTGCAAAGGGGCGGTATCTCAGGTACCGCCCTTTTTGCATCTCCGATCATGACCCTTTCCGTGACAGCCACCTCCGGCGCCACCCACCAGACGGCCGATGCCTGGCGACGCCAGACGTCGCTGCGCCGGCTCTATACCGTGCTCGGCGTCGGACTGCTGCTTGCCGCAATGCTCTCCAGCATGTGGTTCGCCGACGAAGCCAATGCCGGGCACTTCTTCGACCGGCTGCCGCACATTCTGGATTTCCTGAGCTGGCTGGTCCCCAAGGACTGGAACGACGTCTGGCGGGCGCTGTTCGACATCGCCTCGCCGCATGATACCGGCACCCAGGAATTCAACTTCCCGCTTGGCCGCGTCTATGTGTGGGGCGGTTTCTACGTCCCCGAATATTTCGAACTGATGCTGACCACGGTGAACGTGGCGCTGGTTTCAACCTTCATCGGCTTCATCTTCGCAGTGCCTTTTTCCTTCATCGCGGCGCGCAACCTGACGCCTCATCCGGCACTGAGGCTGGTGGTCAAGCGCTTCATGGAATTGCTGCGCGCCTTTCCGGAAATCGTCATCGCCGGCCTCTTCGCGGCAATCGTCTCGACCGGTCCGATCGCCGCCATCATCGCCATCGGCCTGCATTCGATCGGCGCACTCGGCAAGCTGTTCTACGAGATCAACGAGAACATCGACATGCGTGCCGAGGAAGGCCTGACGGCGGTCGGCGCCAACTGGTTCGAGCGGGTGCGCTTCGCCGACCTGCCGCAGGTGTTGCCCAATTTCGTGTCGTATACCCTGCTCCGGGTCGAGATCAACGTGCGGGCCTCCACCATCATCGGCGCCGTCGGCGGCGGCGGCATCGGCGAAGAACTGAAGCTGTCCATCTCGCGCGGCTTCGGTGCCAAGACGCTGGCGCTGGTGCTGCTGCTGTTCACGACCATCTTCATCATCGACCAGTTTTCCGCCTGGCTTCGTCGCAAGCTGGTCGGCGAACAAGCCTTTATGATGGGGGCGTAAATCATGGCGACCATGACCGCCGAGGAGATGCTGTCGATCGAGGCGCGCCACCCGCAGGTGTTCCGGCGCCCGGCATACAAGCGCTTCGGTCCGCTGCTCCTGTTTACCGGCACCCTCCTCTATCTGGTCTATGCCTTGTGGTTCTTCAGCCTGCCGCAGGTATTGCGGGAATCGCACTGGGAGCGCCTCCCGCTCTTCCTGACACAATGGATCAGCTACGATCTGCAACCGGAATTCCGTCTCGACCAGCCGGAGATCACGCCCAAATATCCGCGTTTCTCGGCACTGGGCGACAATCCCAATCCGGATTGGGTAATCAAGAATGCCGACGGGTCCTTCACCGTGCGGATCGACGGCCAGGCCAAATCCGTCACCTTCGACAAGACCTACGCGACGATTGTCGCTCATGGACAGACGGTGCCGGTGGCGCTGACCAGCGGCAAGCCGGTGATCACGGGTCCGGTGCCGGACTGGATCACCGCGCACGACGACGAGGTGGTGGCCAAGATGGGCTTTGTCGGCGAGGTGCGCGTCACCGTCGACCGCGTCAAGGTGCGCAAGCGCTTCCTCGGCTGGGCGAACTTCGTCTTCGACACACGCTCGCCCTTCTTCGGCAAATCGGCGGGGGAAGTGATCTCGCTGATCGTATCGGGGCCAGAGCTGAAACCTGGCATCTCGAATCTCGCTCTGGCCGGCGACAACATCTGGAACAACGCCCAGTGGCAACATGGCGATGTCTGGACGAAGCTCTTGCAGACCATTGTCATGGCTTTCCTCGGCACGCTGCTCGGTGGCATCGTCGCCTTCCCTCTGGCCTTCTTCGCGGCGCGCAACATCACGCCGAGCGGCGTGCTCAGCCAGGTGCTCAAGCGCTTCTTCGACTTCATGCGCTCGGTCGATATGCTGATCTGGGCGCTGTTCTTCACCCGCGCCTTCGGCCCCGGCCCGCTGGCGGGAAGTGCCGCGATCTTCTTCACCGAGATCGGCACCCTCGGCAAAGTCTATTCGGAAGGTCTGGAGAACATCGACGACAAACCACGTGAAGGGGTGCTTTCGACCGGCGCCAACGGCATCTTGGTGCAGCGCTACGGCGTTATGCCCGAGGTGATCCCGGTCTTCATCAGCCAGACGCTCTACCAGTGGGAATCCAACACCCGCGGCGCCACCATCATCGGCGCCGTCGGCGCCGGCGGCATCGGCCTGAAACTGTGGGAAGCGATGCGCACCAACTCCAACTGGGCCAACGTCTTCTACATGGTGCTGCTGATCCTGCTCGTCGTCTTCATCTTCGACAACATATCCAACTTCCTGCGCCGTAGGCTGAGCCGGACGATTCACGACTACAACAGGATCCAGGCCAAGCAGGGTTGATTCGTCCTGTGGTGCAGATGAGGCGAGAGGTCCGAGGGACAGCGCCCCCCTCTGTCCTGCCGGACATCTCCCCCACTTGGGGGGAGATTGGATGTGATCCCTGCTTTCGCCAATCACCATCGTTGCAAGAAAGCGACAGCCGCGAAGCTGCCAATCTCCCCCCTCGTGGGGGAGATGTCCGGCAGGACAGAGGGGGGCGCGAAGGATCGCCGACGCAACGTTATCGGCTTCCTAAGCCGCCTTCTTCCACCCGTTCCTGATATGCTTGTACCCCTCCCGGTACACCGCTTCCGGCGTTTCGGAAAAATCGCGCCACACCTTGGTCGCAGCCGCCAATTCCTTCAGCGAGCGGCCGAACGCCTCGATGGTCAGCCAGTCGTCGTAGCCGCTCTTGCGGATCGCCGCGAAGGTTTCCTTCCACGGGATGTTGCCGCGCCCCGGCACGCCGCGATCGTTCTCCGATATGTGGATATGCACGACGTTCCTGCGGTGCTTCGTATAGGCGCCGATCGGGTCGGCCTCCTCGATATTGGCGTGGAAAGTGTCGTACATCGCCTTGATGTGCGGCCGGTCGATGACGTCGACGTGCTCAGACAGGTCGGCCATCGTGTTGAGGAGATAGCATTCGAAGCGGTTCAGCGCCTCGAGCCCGATGGTGACGTTGCGCTTGCCGGCGTGGTCGCCGATGGCGCGCTGCGAGGCGACCGAGCGCTTCTTCTCGGCGGCAGTCGGTCCGGACCCGGAAAAGGCGCCAAGGGTCGAATGCAGCGGTCCGCTCAGCGTGCTGGCGCCAAGCGCATCGGCGCAATCGATGGCCCATTTCATGTAATCGACGCCGGCCTTGCGCGTTGCCGCATCGGCCGCGATCAGGTTCATCGCCGGATCGCCCATCGCCGAGACCGCGGTCCGCTCCAGCCCGATCCTGTCCAGCAGCTCGCCCAGTTTCCTGTAGTCGTCCGGCGTGCCGGCGAAGATCGGGATTTCGACACCGTCAAAGCCGGTTGCCTTGATGTCGCGAAGCAATGGCTCGTGCTTCTTCGACACCGCCGTCGTCCACAAGAACATGCACATGCCGATTTTCATCGACGCCCTCCCCCTTTTTCCGCTGGCCAGGCGCCTCTTACAGCTTCGTCCACGCCCCATTCTTCTTCGACGACTTCACGCAGGCCTCGATGAAAGCCATGCCTTCGACGCCGTCCTGGATGGTCGGGAAGACGACATCCTTTGCCGGCTTGCCGCCCTTCTTGCGTGCCGCACGGATGGCGCGTGCCGCCTCCTGGTAAATATTGGCGAAGCCTTCGAGATAACCCTCGGGATGGCCTGACGGAACGCGGCTGACACGGCCCGCCACCGGCAGTGCGCCGGCGCCGTTGCGAGTGATCAATTGTTTCGGCTGGCCGAACGGCGTGTACCAGAGATAGTTGGGATCAGCCTGAACCCATTCCAGACCGCCCTTCGAGCCGTAGATGCGCAGCTTCAGGCCATTCTCATGACCAGGCGCCACCTGGCTTGCCCAAATCATGCCTTTTGCCGGATGCGTTTTTCCCGTCGGTTTGAAACGCAGCATGACATTGACATTGTCGTCGAGCAGCCTGCCCGGCACGAAGGCATCGAGATCGGCCGACAGGGTATCGAGCTCGAGCCCGGAGACGAAGCGGGCGAGGTTGTAGGCATGGGTGCCGATATCGCCGAGCGCGCCGCCGGCACCCGCCTGCTTGGGGTCGCCTCGCCATGACGCCTGCTTCTGGCCGGTGGCGGCGAGGTCCTCGGTCAGCCAGTCCTGCGGATATTCCGACTGCACGATGCGGATGTCGCCGAGCACGCCCTTTGCCACCATTTCGCGGGCCTGCCGCACCATCGGGTAGGCGGTGTAATTGTGGGTGAGCACGAACACCTTGCCGGTCTTCTCGACTATCGCTACGAGCTTCTTGGCTTCGGCCAGTGTCGTGGCCAGCGGCTTGTCGCAGATCACGTGGATGCCTGCCTCCAGGAAAGCCTTGGCTGCCGGCACATGCACGTTGTTGGGGGTGACGATGGCCACCGCCTCGATGCCATCCGGGCGCTTCGCCTCGGCCTTGGCCATTTCGGCGTAGGACGCATAGCTGCGTGAGGGATCGAGCCCGAGTTCGGCGGCCGAGGCTTTCGCACGCGCCGGGTCGGACGACAGGGCGCCGGCGACCAGCACGAAATCATTGTCAATGCGTGCCGCGATGCGGTGCACGGCGCCGATGAAAGCGCCTTGCCCGCCGCCAACCATGCCATAGCGGATCGGGCCGCCTCCCGTTTCCGACTTCGATGCAGCAACCATGTTTTTCTCCCTCGTGTGAGATTCCCCTCCGCCGAGGGGAAGCGAAAGCCGTGTCAAATTCCCATCATGGCGCGCAGCAGCTTCTTGTCCGTGGTGCCAGCGGCGAAATCGTCGAATGCCTTCTCCGTCACCCGGATGATGTGGTGCTGGATGAAGGGTGCCCCTTCGGCCGCGCCGTCCTCCGGATGCTTCAGGCAGCATTCCCATTCCAGCACCGCCCAGGAATCGTAATTGTACTGCGTCAGCTTGGAGAAGATGCCGCCGAAATCCACCTGCCCGTCGCCGAGCGAACGGAAACGGCCTGCGCGGTTCGTCCAGCTCTGGTAACCGGAGTACACGCCCTGCCGTCCCGTCGGATTGAACTCGGCGTCCTTGACGTGGAAGGCCTTGATCCGCTCGTGATAGATGTCGATGAATTCGAGATAGTCGAGCTGCTGCAGCAGGAAATGCGAAGGGTCGTAATTGATGTTGCAGCGCTTGTGGCCACCGACCGCGTCGAGGAACATCTCGAAGGTCGCCCCGTCGAACACGTCCTCTGAAGGATGAATTTCGTAGCCGACATCGACACCATTGTCCTCATAGACGTCGAGGATCGGCTTCCAGCGCTTGCCGAGTTCGCCGAAGGCTTCCTCGATCAGTCCGGCCGGCCGCTGCGGGAAGGGATAGAGGTAAGGGAAAGCCAGCGAGCCGGTGAACGACACCGAGGCATTCAGCCCGAGATTGCGCGACGCCTTGGCGCCGAACTTCATCTGTTCGACGGCCCATTTCTGCCGCGCCTGCGGGTTGTTGTGCACCGAAGCTGGCGCGAACCCATCCATCTGCGCGTCATAGGCCGGATGCACCGCCACCAATTGCCCCTGCAGATGCGTCGACAGTTCGGTGATCTCGACGCCGGCGTCAGTGCAGGTGCCCTTCACCTCGTCGCAATAGGCCTTGGAGGACGCCGCCTTCTCGAGGTCGAACAGGCGCGCGTCCCAGGTTGGGATCTGCACGCCCTTGTAGCCGAGACTGGCGGCCCATTTGGTGATCGACGCCAGCGAATTGAACGGTGCGGCATCGCCCGCGAACTGCGCCAGAAACAGTCCAGGGCCCTTCATTGTCGTCGGCATCGGCATCCTCCTCGTTTTGTCACGGCCAAGCATAGCGCCTGATGAAAGCAGGGCCAGTCACTTTGGTCTTTTCGCGTCGGACGCTCTGCCGACAATGCCATTCTGGTATGACCAAATAAGGCAATTTGGTCAAGTCTCGGAATGCGCCGAAAAGGCGCTCCGGACGCGCAAAATAACGGCACATATCGCAATGTAATCAACAAACTAATCCACCCCAAAAGTTGCGCCACCACAGTTGTTGCCGTCTCGAGGAATTTGCTGTAGACCTCTTTTCAGGCCCAATTGGTCGAACCAGTTTGCAGGAAAAGTCTGGGGATGCCTTGGGGAGGAACCCTTGCGTCGTCTTTCGGCGATGCATGTCGCAGGCAAACCATACGGACGAATCTGGGAAGGACAGGCCATGCATCTTTCGACGCACAACTGGATGCGCGCGGAACCCCTTGAGACGACGCTCAAGCGCATCAAGAAATTCGGCTATGAGTCGATCGAGATTTCCGGCGAGCCCGCGCAGTACAAGACCAAGGAGACACGGGCGCTGCTGAAGGAGCATGGCATCCGCTGCTGGGGCGCGGTCACCTTGATGCTGGGTGAACGTAACCTTGCCGCCAGGAACCAGGGCCAGCGTGAGCGCTCCGTGCAATACGTCAAGGACGTGCTGACGATGGTCAGCGAACTCGACGGCGAGATCATCACGCTGGTTCCGGCAACCGTCGGCAAGGTGGTGCCGGACGGCACCGAGGAGGAGGAGTGGAAGTGGGTCGTCGATGCGACCCGCGAATGTTTCACCCACGCCAAGAAGGTCGGCGTCAAGATCGCTGTCGAACCGCTCAACCGCTTCGAAACCTATCTGTTCAATCGCGGCGCCCAGGCGCTGGCGCTGGCCGATGCGGTCAGCCCCGAATGCGGCGTCTGCCTTGACGCCTATCATATCCACATGGAGGAATTTAACGTCCATGACGCCATCCGGCAGGTCGGAAAGCGCCTGTTCGACTTCCATGTCGCCGACAACAATCGCTTCGCCGCCGGGCTCGGCCAGATCGACTGGCCAAGGATCGTCGCGACCTTGAAGGAAGTCGGTTATGACGGCGCGCTGACCAATGAGTTCGTCGCCCCGGTCGACCGCACGCCGGCAGCACCCTATCCCGAAATGGTCGAGCGCCACCCGGTCGATATCTCGCCCGAGCAGCTGAAGTTCATCCAGGATCACGGCTCCAGCGTGCTCACCGAGAAATTCTACACCGACCAGATGCGCATCACCGCCGAAACGCTGTTGCCGCTGATCAAGTAGTCGACGCCTGGAATTTGCCCTTCCGCCCTACCGGCGGCGGGCAGGGGAACAAAATGCGCATCAAGACAGTCCAGGCCTGGTGGGTCCGCGTGCCGATCGAAGCCGCGAAGCAGCATCGTAGCGACTTCGGCCAGGTCACGACCTTCGACGCCGCCATCCTGCGCATCGAAACCGATGACGGGCTGGTCGGCTGGGGCGAAGGCAAGAACGCAGCTGGCAGCGCCGGCAGCTACGGCGCTCTCGTCCACATGCTGAACCACGAGATCGGCCCGCAATTGATCGGCCGCGATCCGGCCGATATCGGCGTCATCTGGGAGATGCTCTACAACGGCGTACGCCATGAGAGCGCCGCCCATGCCGGCCACGCCATGCCGCAACTGGCGCGGCGCGGCATGAGCATCGCCGCTATCAGCGCCGTCGACATCGCGCTCTGGGACATCCTTGGCAAGTCGCTTGGCCAGCCGGTCTGGCGATTGCTGGGCGGCCGCAAGGCCGATCGCATGCAGGCCTATGCCTCCGGCGGCTGGGCCTCCGCCGATGCCATCGGCGAGCAATTGAGATCCTACGTCGCCAGGGGCGGCTTCAAGGCGCTGAAGATGCGGGTGGGCGCCATGGATGGCGCGGCACACATTTCCGCCGCCCGTGTGCGCGCCGCGCGCCAGGCGCTCGGCCCCGACGTCGAGCTGATGGTCGATGCCCACGGCACCTATACGGTGGCGGAGGCCAAGCGCTTCATCCATCTCGTCGGCGATCTCGATCTCGCCTGGTTCGAGGAGCCTGTGATCGCCGACGACAAGCCGGGCATGGCCGAAGTGCGCGCCGCCGGCGCGGTTCCGATCGCCACCGGCGAGAGCGAAGCGACGCGCTATGCCTTCCGCGACCTCGCCGTGCTCAAGGCCGCCGACATCTTCCAGCCGGACCCGGCCTTCTGCGGCGGCATCAGCGAGGCCATGAAGATCGGCACCATCGCCAGCGCCTTCAATTTGCGCTTCGCGCCGCATCTTTGGGCCGGTGCGCCATGCTTCTTCGCCGGGCTGCATGTCTGCGCCGCCTCGCCTTCGAGTTTCACGGTCGAATATTCGCTCGGCGCCAACCCGATGATCCACGATCTGGTCGAAGAGACTGTCGAAGCAAGGGACGGCATGATAGCGATCCCGGAAAAGCCTGGATTGGGATTCACCATTTCGGAGCGATTCCTGGAGGCGCACGCGCAACGCAATTGACGATGAAAGAAAAGAACCTTCTCGCGGAACTCGCCGCCTATCTGTTCTCCCATTCGGACAAGGAGAGCGGCCGCACGCCGTCGGAACGCGAGCTGGCGGAGCATTTCGGCGTCAGCCGTGGCCAGATCCGCGAAGCGCTCGCCATCCTAGAAGCCATGCGCATCGTCGAGCGCCGCGCCAAATCGGGCATCTACATCGACACCAAGCAGGCAAGCGTCGAGGCGCTGGCGCTGTTTGCGCGCGCCGGCCTGCCGCTCGATCCCTTGCAGATTTATGAAACGGTCGAGTTGCGCAAGATCCATGAGATCAAGGCCGCCGAGCTTGCCTGCTCGCGCGCCACCGAGGAGAATTTCGAGCGCCTGCGCGAAATCCTCAAGGCGTCGGAAGACCGCATTGCCGCGGGCGAAGGCCTGGCCAAGGAGGACCGCGAATTTCATCTGGAGATCGTGCGCGCCACCAAGAACAGCGTCTTCCACAACATCTGCAGCGTCTACTATCTGATGGGCGAGCAGCGCCTGCCGATCTACTTCAACGACCCCGAACGCAGCTTGCGTTCGCATGCCGAGCACGTGCAGATCTACGAGGCGCTGCTGCGCCGCGATGGCAATCTCGCCCAGGCGCTGATGAGCGCCCACCTGCAGGGCGCGGAAAGCTATTGGAAGGGCCTGATCGAGGGCGGCATGGCGGCTGTGCCCGCGGGCGCGACACTCGAAAAGGCCTGACCGTGACCCAGGCCATGCCCAAGATCCTGTCGACCCATCCGTTGCACCCGCGCGCCACGGCCAGGCTCGCCGGCGCCGGTCAGCTCGTCATTGCCTCCGCGCTCGACGCCGCCACCTTGACCAGGGAGGCCAAGGACGCCGACATCGTCATCGTGCGGGCGCCTCTGCCGCCGGCATTGTTCGAGGGAGCCTGGAAGCTGAGGGCCGCGATCCGCCATGGCGCCGGGCTCGACATGATCCCGATGGAAGCGGCCGCGGCAGCCGGCGTGCTCGTGGCCAACGTGCCGGCGGTCAATGCCCGCTCGGTCGCCGAACATGTCCTGTTCACCGCGCTTGCACTGCTGCGGCAGTTCCGCAGGGTCGACCGCGACCTGCGTGCCAAAGGCTGGCTTGCCGGCCGCGAGCATGCCAATTCAAACATCGAACTCGCCGGCAAGACCATTGGCATTGTTGGTCTCGGCGCCGTCGGGCAGGCCGTCGGCCACATCGCCGCGCACGGCTTCGACCTGAAAGTGGTGGCAACGACGCGCAGCATGCAGCCGGCGCCGGAAAAAGTCGGCTTCCTGTCGATCGACGCGCTGGTCGAGCAGAGCGACATCATCGTGCTCTGCTGCCCGCTGACGCCGGAGACCCGCGGCCTGATCAGCCGCGAACGTATCGCCCGCATGAAGCCCAACGCACTGCTGATCAACGTGTCGCGCGGGCCGGTCGTCGATGATGACGCGTTGATCGAGGCCTTGCGGGAGCGCCGCATCGGCGGCGCCGCGCTCGACGTTTTCTCGACGCAGCCGCTACCGCCAAATCATCCCTATTTCGGCTTCGACAATGTCATTGTCACCCCGCATATGGCGGGGATCACCGAGGAATCGATGATGCGCATGGGCGTCGGCGCGGCCAGCGAAGTCTTGCTGGTGCTGGCCGGCAAGCTGCCGGTCAATCTGCGCAATCCGGAAGTGGTCGATCATTACCGGCGACGGTTTCCGGCGCAGATATAGCATCGCGGTTTCGCCCCAATTCTCCGCGACGTTGAGGCCATGTCCGGTCTTCGCCTTGCATCTCTGATTGTCGCGACTTCCTCCATCTGCACCTTGCCGGCACTCGCTGCGGCCGAGAGCAGCTATGTCTATTGCGACAACGGGATGCGCTGCTTCAAGGCGCCCTGTGAATCGAGCAGCGCGCTCGATCTCGTCACCGGCACGATCATCAAGGGTGTGTCGATCGACACCAGCGGATTGCCGCAGGCCGACAAAGCGATAACCGATCAGTCCGACGTGCTTTACAGCGGAAAGATCGTGGTCAGGGGCGCGATCGAGCAGCGCACGCAGACCATCACCGGCAAGGATTACAGCTTGCCCTGGCTGGCCGCGACCCGCATCGTGCGCACCGCCAAGGACGGCGAACGGAAGCACTGTTCGTCGCACTGATCCGTCATCTACGGCCCACCGCCGATCAATCACCCCAGCAGCCTCTCCACCGACGCGGCGATCCTCAGCAGACGACTGTCATGGCCATTGCGCGCCACGAGCATCAATCCCATTGGCAGCGATGCACCCGGCATCGGCAACGAAATCGCGCAGAGGTCGAACTGGTTGGCGACCTGCGTGTTGCGCAAAAGCAGTCCTTCGATACGATCACGCAGTTCGGCATCCTCGGCCAATGCCGCGATGGTCGGCGCCGTCACCGGCACGGTAGGTAGGGCCAGCACATCGATCGACGCCAGCCGCTCATCCATGGCGGCAGCAAGCGCGGCACGGCGGCGGAGCGCCCTGATATAAACCGGCGTCGGCAGCAGTGCGGCGCGCGACAGAGGCCCGCTGACATGCGGATCCACCGGCACCGATGCGCCTGTCGCCAGCCAGTCGGCATGCACTTCCGCGCCCTCCATCGCCGCGATCGACCCGCGCTTGGTGGCCGCGCGCAGATTCGCGATCATGTCGTCGATCGGCAGATCCGCGATGCGTGCGCCAGCCTGTTCGATCTTGCCAAGACAATGCTCGAAAGCCGCGGCAATTTCGCCTTCCGTGTCGCCGAAGAGAACGCCGCGCGGAATGCCGATGCGAACCCCGGCGAGTGGAATGGCCATCAACTCGTTCGGCTCCTCGCCGGCCATCACCGCGTCGGCGGCGGCGCATTGCGGGACGGTTCGGGCGAGCGGTCCGACCGAGTCCAACGTTCCCGAAAGCGGAAAGGCGCCGGAGAGCGGCACGCGCCGCGCTGTCGGCTTGAAACCGACGACACCATTGAGCGCCGCCGGAATGCGGATCGAACCACCGGTGTCGGAGCCGATCGAAATTTCGCTGGTGCCCTCGCCCACAGACACGCCGGCCCCGGATGACGAACCGCCGGGGATGCACCTGGCATCCCTTGCATTGCCTGGCGTGCCATAATGCATGTTATCGCCGATCGCGGTGAAGGCGAATTCGGTCATGTTGGTCTTGCCGATAATGACGGCGCCGGCCTGGCGCAGCCTGCCGACGATGGTGGCATCGCGCACAGCAGGCGCGGCGGTCTTGCGCATCAGCGAACCGGCCGTGGTCGGCTCGCCGGCGACATCGAACAAATCCTTGATCGAGAAAATGGTGCCGTCGAGCGGCCCGAGCGTCACGCCCACTCTTTTGCGGGCGTCGCTGGCATCAGCGGCAGCGCGCGCCGCTTCGGCATAGAGCTTCGTGAAGACCTTCTCGTCGGCCGCACGATTGGCAAGACGTGACAGGATGTTTTCGAGACGGTCGCGGATTGATTGCATGTCGATGTCGGACTCCGCCAGGATAGAAACGTCCTTAGGGCAAGCAGCCGCTAAGCCTGCCGAAGGGATAACCCGGCCAGCGTGCCTTTGCACCTGCCAGCGATAGGAAGATACTGATGCTGTACAAAGGCAGCTGCCATTGCGGCAAGGTTGCGTTCGAGGTGGAGGGCGAGCTTGAGGGCGTCGTGCGCTGCAATTGCTCGATCTGCGCCCGCAAGGGTGCGCTGCTATGGGCCGTGCCACGTGACAGGCTTACCCTCGTCGCCTGGGGCGATGACCTCGGCCGCTACACATTCGGCGAGGAGAGAATAGCGCACCGCTTCTGCCGAACCTGCGGCATCCATCCTTTTGCCGAGGACACCAGCGAAGGCGGCGAACGCAGCGCTTACGTCAACATCAATTGCGTCACCGGTCTCGACCCGTCCGCCTTGTCGATCTTCGACTTCGACGGGCGGGCAGTCTAAGCTTCCCAGTATCCCACATCGCCCGCTATTCGTTCACCGTTGCCTCAAAATAACGGCGGCCCGAAAACCGTAAGGGTTCTCGGGCCGTTGCCAGGGACGACCGTTGGGAGAGACTATTCGGCCTGCTTCGGACCGCGCAGAAACACCACGATGGCCGCCAGCAACGTCGCCGCGCCGCAATAGGCAAAGGCGCTGGCGACGCCGGCATGGTCGACCAGCAGACCGCCAAAGACGGCGCCCATCGCAATCGCCACCTGGAAGGTCGCCACCATCAGGCCGCCGGCGCTTTCAGCCTGGTCCGGCGCTGCCCGCACCAGCCAGCTCTGCAACCCGACCGGCACCGCGCCGAAGGCAAAGCCCCAGGCCGCGACGGCGGCGGCGGCGATCATGGGCGAAGTGCCAAGGATCAGCATCGAGGCGGCCGCCAATGCAATCAGCAGGGGCGCCAGCGCCACCGCGGCCTTGAGGTTGCGCTCGGCCAGGATGCCGCCGGCGATGTTGCCGAAGAAACCGCCTATGCCGTAGGCCAGCAGCACCAGCGAGATCGTCTCGATGTTGAGCACCGGCACCTTCTCGAGGAAGGGACGGACATAGGTGAAGCCGGCAAAGTGCCCGGACGCGACCAGCAGCACCACCAGCAGGGCAACCCTGATCGACGGCCGCTCCAGCACCTCGAGCAAGGTGCGGAAGCTCGCGACCCCCACCGGCGGCAGCTTCGGAATGGTGGCCAATTGCACCAGCAGCGCCAGCGCCCCGACGATCGTCGCAATCATGAAGGCCGTGCGCCAGCCCCAGACGTCGCCGACATAGGCGCCGACCGGAGCTGCGGTAACGGTGGCAAGCGACACGCCGGTCAGGATGATCGACATGGCGCGCGGCATCAGCCGCATCGGCACCAGCCGCAACGCCATGGCCGCCGACATCGCCCAGAAGCCGCCAAGGGCCACGCCAAGCACGACACGGGCAAGCAGAAGCATGGGCAGCGACGAGGCAAAGGTGGCGAGAAGATTGGACAGGATCAGGAACATCGTCAGCATCCACATCACCAGCCTGCGGTCCATGCGCCTTGTGATGATGGCCATGGTGGGGGCGGCGATGGCGCCGACGATGGCGGTTGCCGTCACCGCCTGCCCTGCCACGCCTTCGCTTACGCTGAGATCGCGCGCCATCGGCGTCAAAAGGCTGGCGGGCAGGAATTCGGCGGTGACCAGACCGAAAACGCCAAAGGCGAGCGAGACCACGGCGCCCCATGCGGGCTCGGTTCGTTCATCGGATTCTGCGGGATTCAGAAGTGCGGCGTCAATGGCGCCTGTCGCGGGTTCGGCCATGGTCAGTCTCCGATGTTTGCAGCGCCACATAGAAAAGAACCGGCTCGGGCTACCGTTACACGCCTTGCCGCCATGGCTTGGCTATGCGGCCGGGTCTTCGGTTTGTTTGCAGCGCAGCATTTGGCTGCAGCGCAACATGGGAGTGACGGGTTGGAGTTTCCATGCTAGAAACACCAGAATGAATTACAATTCGTCCAAAATGACGCTGCCGACTTCTGGTGATCCGCTGACCGACATGCTGCGCGGACTACGGCTCGATGGCGTCGACTATGGCCGCTGCGTGTTGGGCGAGCCCTGGGCCGTTTCCTTCCCCGCACAGAAGGCAGCGCGGTTTCATTTCATCGGCCAGCAGGGTTGCTGGCTGTTTTCGCCGGCCAGGGAGTGGATCGAACTCTCCGTAGGCGACGCGCTTCTGATCCCGCGCGGCGACGCGCATGTCCTGGCCAGCGCGCCCGGCGTGCCCCCGGTGCCGATCGGCCGCTACACGATCGAACCGGTGTGCGAGAATGTTTACGACGTCTCCAACGAGTGCGGCGGCCCCAAGACCTTGCTGTTTTGCGGCAGCATGCATTTCAATCTCGACGGCTCGCACCCGCTGCTCGACATGATGCCAAACCTGATGCAGGCGCATAAGTTGATGGCGAATGCGCCGGGTATTCAGCATCTGCTCGACGCGATGGCCGGCGAGGTGACGATGGACCGGGTCGGCTCCGGCGGAATCCTTGCCCGCCTTGCCGATGTGCTCGCCGCCACGATCATCCGCTCCTGGGTGGAGAACGGCTGTGGCGATGCCACCGGCTGGATCGCCGCCGTCCGCAATCCCGACGTCGGCAAAGTGTTGGCAGCCATCCACCTGCAGCCGGATCGCGATTGGAGCGTCGAGGCGCTAGCGCGGATGATGGGAGCCTCGCGCTCCGCCTTTGCCCAGCGCTTCGCCACAGTGGTCGGAGAGACGCCGGCCAAATATGTGCTGCGCGTGCGCATGCACCAGGCCAGGCAATGGTTGGCCCGCGATGGCATGAGGGTATCGGTGGCGGCGGCGAAACTGGGTTATGATTCGGAAGCATCCTTCAGCCGCGCCTTCAAGCGGGTGATGGGCGTGGCGCCGAGCCATCTGCGCCACATTGGTGCCGGCGACGACCCGTCCTGACGTCAGGCAGCCGCTCCAATCCTTTCCCGGCTGGAGGAATTGCCAGGTCTTTTGGACGCAGCGTCATTGCCGGCCGGCTTCCGGCGGATAATCTGGCCCGCGGAGGAAATCCCATGGCCAATCATTTCGCACTGCTGGCGCTTGGTGTCCTGTCGGTCATTCCCGGACGCGCCTTTGCCCTCGAGGATAGCTATCTGCCGGCAGGCAAGATCCCTTACGTCGCCGAGGCGCCGGACCAGCCGCAGCGCCTGGGACCACTGTGGGGCGAAAGGGCCAAGGGGCCTGCCGGCACCTTGCTGAAAGTCCCGGGCAACTGGCGTGCTCCTGTTCACGCGCACACCGCCGACTATCGCGCCGTGGTCATCCAGGGTCTGTGGGCTCACTGGCAGATGGAAGGCGGTGAGGCGACCAAGGTCGAACTGCCGCCTGGTTCCTACTGGACACAAAAGGCCAATGAGATGCATGACGACGCCTGCCTCTCGGAGACGGAATGCGTGATCCTGTTGATCAACGATACGCCTTACGAGACCTACCTGCCGAAATAGCCGCGCCCTATGACGCGTGCCGCAGGCTGACCCCACTGCCCTTGTCGAACAGCACCACCTTGTCCGGGTTCCAGGCAAAGCGCACCGGTTGCTCGATAGCGACATCGGTCCTGGCCGGCACCGTGGCGCGCAGTGTCGTATCGCCGACCCGCAGCGTCAGGATCTTTTCCACGCCGTGGTTCTCGACGTCGTGGACACGCGCCTCGACCGGTGCGCCGCTTTCCAGATAGACATCCTCCGGACGGATGCCGAAGACGAGCGGGCGACCGTCGGTCGCCCCACTCGCCCCAGCCCCCGCAAAGATTTTGGCCGCCCCCGCAAAGGGCAGTTCGAAATTCAACGGCGCCATCACCGCGCGGCCGTTCACCAGCCTGCCGTCGATCAGGTTCATCGGCGGCGAGCCGACGAAGCTCGCCACATAGGTGTCGCGCGGATTGTTGTAGATCTCGTGCGGCGTGCCGGTCTGGATGATGCGGCCGTGGTTGAGCACGCCGACTTTGTCGCCCATCGACATCGCCTCGATCTGGTCGTGGGTCACGAACAGGAAGGTGGCGCCGAGCTGTATCTGCAGGTTCTTCAACTCGGTGCGCAGCGCCTCGCGCAATTTGGCGTCCAGCGCCGACAGCGGCTCGTCCATCAGGAACACGCGCGGCTTGCGCACGATGGCGCGGCCGATGGAGACGCGCTGCATCTCGCCGCCGGATAGCCGGTCGGTCTTGCGGTCGAGCAGGTGCTCGATCCGCAGCGTGCGGGCGGCGCGGTCGACGCGGTCCTTGATCTCGGCGTCCGGCAGACGGCGGATCTTCGGCTTCAGCGGAAATTCGAGATTCTCGCGCACCGTGTAACGCGGATAAAGCGAGTATTGCTGCAGCACCAGCGCCACGTCGCGCTCGGCCGCGCCCCAGTCGGCAACGTCGACCCCGTCGATGAAGACCTGCCCCTCGCTCGGTTTCTCCAGCCCGGCGATCAGCCGCAGCGTCGTCGTCTTGCCGGCACCCGTTTCGCCGAGCAGGACAAAGAATTCGCCATCGGCGATGTCGAGGTCCAGTCCGGTCAAGGCCGTGTGGTTGCCGAAACTCTTGGAAATGTTCTTGAGCTGGATATGGGCCATCAGAGCCTCACCTCAAGCGACTTGCCGCTTGCCTTGTCGAAGAAATGCGCCTGCGTCGGATCGATCCTGGCAAAGACCTTTTCGCCGGGGCCTGAAATGTAGCCGCTCTTGGTGCGGGCACGCAGCATCTTGGAGCCGACCTTGAGGTCGACGATGTCAAAGGAGCCGAGCGGTTCGACGATCTGCGTCTCGACGGCCATGAAGCCATCGGCCGGGTCACGGCGAATGAGCACCCCTTCGGGCCGAATGCCGAGCGCCAGGCTGCCACCGGCATGGCCATTGAGCTTCGACAGCAATGCGCGGGGAAACTCGAAGCCGGAAGCCGCTCCACCGACCGAGACCGAAACGGAAGACGCCGTCTCGGCGACCGCCGCGTCGGCGACGTTCATCACCGGGCTGCCGACGAATTGCGCCACGAACAGGTTGGCCGGACATGAATAGACCTCGTCGGGCGTTCCCACCTGCTGCAGCACCCCCTCATGCATGATGACGATGCGGTCCGCCAGGCTCATCGCCTCGATCTGATCGTGCGTGACATAGATGGTGGTCGAGCCCTGCTTGATGTGCAGCCGCTTGATCTCGGCCCGCATCTCCTCGCGCAGCTTGGCGTCGAGCGCACCGATCGGCTCATCCATCAGCATCGCCTTCGGCCGCCGCACCAGCGCCCGGCCGATGGCGACCCGCTGCATGTCACCGCCTGAGAGCGCCGACGGTTTCTTGGCCAGCAGGTCCAGGATTTGCAGCGTTTTGGCGACCGAACGTACTTCCTGATCGATCTCGCTTTTGCTTTTGCGCGTGGCGCGGAGTGGAAAGGCGATGTTCTCGTAGACGCTCATATGCGGGTAGAGCGAAAACGACTGGAACACCATGGCGATATCGCGGTCGGCCGCCTTCAGATGCTGGACCGGCTTGCCGTCGATGAGGATATCGCCCTCATCGATGGTTTCCAGCCCGGCGATGGCGCGCAACGTCGTCGTCTTGCCGCAGCCGGACTGGCCGAGCAGCACGATGAACTCATTGTCCGCGATCTTGAGGTTGAGGTCCTTGATGACCTGGACGGCACCGAAGAATTTCTGGACGCCGCGAAGCTCGATCTGGGTCAATGCTGTGCTCCCGGATTTCGCGCGTCCGCGCCATGGCCGGTGCCGGCCTGTTCCTCGGGTGCGATCTTCGAGGTGATGTTGAAGCCGATCAGCCCGATCAGGATGATGGTCAGGCCATAGGCGTGCAGCAGCATGTTCCAGGGCTGGCAGAGGGCCACGATGCCGAGCACCATGAGTATTTGCGAACCCGGTTCCAGATATTTCTGATTGATGGCGCGAAAGCTCATTTGCGGATTGCTCCGAAGGACATGCCGCGCAAGAGATGATTGCGGAGCAGGAAGGTGAAGATGGCGACCGGCAGCAGGAACAGGAAGGTTCCGGCGGCGATCACCGTCCAGTCCGGCAGGCCGGAGCCGACCTGGCTGGGAATGAACGGCGGTGCGGTCTGGGCGCGGCGGTTGGTCATGATCAGGGCGAAGGCATATTCGTTCCACGCCGTGATGAAGCAGAAGACGGCGGTGGCGGCGATGCCGGTGGCGGCCTCCGGCAGCACGATCTTGAAGAAGGCTTCCATGCGGGTGTAACCATCGACCAGGGCCGCCTCCTCATACTCCTTCGGGATTTCATCCATGAAACCCTTCATCAGCCACACCGAGAAGGACAGGTTGAAAGCGGTGTAGAGGATGATCAGCCCGATGTGGGTATCGTTGAGGCCGACCGCGCGGTACATCAGGAACATCGGGATCGCCACCACCACGGGCGGCAGCATGCGTGTCGACAGGATGAAGAAGAGCAGGTCCGCCTCTCCCTTCACCTTGAAGCGCGAGAACCCATAGGCGGTGAACGTGCCCATGCCGACCGCCAGCACCGTCGAAGTGATGGCGATGATCAGCGAGTTCAGAAAGCGGCTCGGATAGCCCGACCACTGCACCTGGCCCTTGCCGTCGCGCACGATCTTTTCGCCACCGTCGAAGACGACGCGCTCCCACCACGGGGCCGCCGCGTACTCTTCCGGCGACGGCGGATTGCGCAATTGAGATCGCTTGGTGAACAGCTTCACGAACGGCGATATCTCCGGCTGAAAGACGACGGTCGGCGGGATGGTGGTGGCAAGATTGCGCGGCTTGAACGCCGTTGATGCGATCCAGTAGATCGGCGCCAGGAATATTATCGTCACCAGCAGCACGGCGACGATGGCGACGCGGTTGAAGGTGATCTCGGAAGAAGTGCGGACGGCGGCCATCTCAGCGCTCCTTCACCTTGTTGAGGTATTTGACGTAGATGTTGGTGATTGCCAGCACCATGATCAGCACGATGTAGGCCATCGCGCAGGAGCGCCCGGTCTGCCATTCCTGGAACGCCATTTTGTAGAGCCGGATCGAGATCAGCTCGGCCGTCGGCTGGCTGGTCAGGATGTAGGCAAGGTCGAAGGTCTTGAACGCTTCCATGGTGCGGAAAATGACCGCGATCATCAGGATCGGCGCGACCAGCGGCAGCGTGATACGGAAGAAGGTGTAGAACGGCCCGGCGCGGTCGATCGCGGCGGCTTCGTAGAGATGCTTCGGCACCGCGGACAGGCCGGCCAGCGACAGCAGCATGACGAAGGGTGACCACATCCAGATGTCGGTCAGCGCGACGGCGTAAAGCGCCATCTTGGGGTCGGCCAGCCACTCGAAATTGCCGAGCCCGAGCGCATAGTTGATGACCCCCCATGACGGGTCGTAAAGCAATTTCCAGAACAGCCCGACGACCGCCATCGACAGCATCATCGGCAGCAGCAGCAGCGTGGTGATAAGACCCTTGAGCGGAATATCCCGGTTGAGCAGCATCGCCACGCCGAAGCCGACGAGCAGCTGTCCGACGACCGAGACAATCACGTATTTCGCCGTGATGGCGAAGTTCGACCAGACATAGGGGTCGTTGAGCAGGTCGCGATAGTTCTGCAGCCCGACGAAATTCGCCGGCGCGTTGGTCGACGCGCGGAAGTCGGTGAAGGAATAGCCGAGCGAATAGATCAGCGGAAAAATGTTGAAGACGATCAGGAACAGAACCGTCGGGATGATGAAGAGATTGCGGATGGAAATATCGCTCAGGCCGCGCGCCGCGGCACGCGAGGATCTGTCGAGGGTGGTGATCATCGTGGTCGCCAAGACCCTGCTCCCGGTTCAAGAAAAAGAAACGGAGGAGGCGACACCGCCCCCTCCGCGGGACATGAATGATTATTGGCCGCGGCCGTATTTCTTGAAGGTCGCGTTCCAGTCTCCAGCCAAAGCGTCCAGCGTTTCCTTGGCGGTGCCACTGCCGCCGATTATGTAGGGATAGACGCGCTGGTTCAGCTGCTGCAGCAGTTCGGCATATTCCGGCACCGCCCAGAAGTCCTTCACCTTGAACATGGTCTCGTAGAAGGCCTTGTTGTAGGGCGTGGCGTTCTGGAACTCAGGCGACTTGAGCACTGCCTGGCTGCAGGTATAGCCGCCAAGGGCCGCCCACTTCTTCTGGGTCTCGTCCTTGATGAACCATTCGAGGAACTTCATCGCCTCTTCCTGCTTCTGCGAGTACGAGATGACGGAGATGCCTTGCCCGCCGAGCGCGGCGAACTGGTCGCCATTGGGACCGGGAGGGTTGGCGAAGAAGCCGGTGTTCTTGGCATTCGGGTTCGACGCTTCGTTGATCAGCGAGGGGAAGAACGCGAAGAAGTTCATGCTCATCGCGGCCAGGTTTTCCGTGATTGCCTGGTTGTCCTCGACGAAGAACGATTTGGCCCAGCCCGGAGGCGTGAACTTGTAGAGTTCCTTATAGGCATCGAGCGCGGCCACCGCCTTGTCGGAGTTGATGTGACCATCAACCTTGTAGGTCGTGTAGTCGCCCAACTCACCGCCATAGGAGAACAGCGCGTTCTCGAAGCCCATCGCCATCGCGTCGTAGGAATTGTCGGTGTAGATGGCGATGCCGTATCTCTTCTGATCCGGCCGGTGGAAGAACTCGGCGATGTCGCGCAGCGCCTTGAAGTCCTTCGGCACGTCGAGGTCGTAGCCGTACTTGGCCTTGAAGGCTTCCTTTTCCTTCGGATCCTCGAACCAGTCCTTGCGGTAGGACCAGCCGACGGCATCGCCCTCGAGCGGGATCGCCCAGTATTTGCCGCTGTTGCCGGGATACTCGGCATAGTATTTCACCGTCGCCGGTGCCATGACGTTGCCGAGATCATGCTTCTTGAAGAAGTCGGTCAGGTCGACGTAGTGGCCGCCGGTGGAGCCGGCGCCGAGCCACTGCGAGTCGCCAACGACCAGGTCATAGGCGTCGCCATGGGCGTTGAACTCGGTGAAGGCCTTGGTCTGGAAGTCGGACCAGGGCGTGGTCTCCACCGTGATCTTGACGCCGGTTTCCTTCTCGTACTCGTTGCCGAGTTCCTGCAGGTAATTGGCCGGATCCCACTCCGCCCAGAAGATGGTGAGCGACTTTTCCTGCGCGTAGACGGATGTTCCGCAGGCAAGCGTTAAGCCGATACCAGCAAGCACGCTGGTCACTAACTTGCGCATAATGATTTCCTCCCTTGTGCGCATTCTACCTTGTCTTGCGAGCCGGCGACGGAGCTGGCCCTGGTAGTTCCTCCGGTGGTCGCGCTTTCCGAAATTCGGAGCCTCCTCGCTCTGTCCGGAAATGGGTCGCAGCCCTCACTTTCGATCCGCTTTTCTTTCCAAATCTGGTATTACCAATTATGAATGCCCGTCAAGCCCTTTCTTGCGCACGATGCCTGCCAAAGCCGTCGAATTTCAGACTTATCCAACTGTTTTCTCTGTATTTTCCTACTCATTGATATGCTTTGGCCTTGTGCGGACTTTTGCATCGCGGGTATTATCAGTGGTCGACGCGCTAATCTGGTAGAACCAGATTAGCGCTATTCCTATGTCGTCGCCAGCGTCAATCCAGCCGTATCGGTGGCCGACTCCGCGATCGCCGCGCGCACCAGCGCACTGGCCGCCCATTGCGCGACCGACATCGTCCGGCGGCTGTCCAGCCCCCATATATCCTTGAGCACGATCAGCACCTCCACGCCGAAGATGAGCGACAGCGCCTGCGCCAGCCGCTTGAAATCGCGCGGCGGCAAGCGGCCCTTGAGCGGCGCGAGCGCCTCTTTCAGCAATTCGACGCGATGGCCGCGCGTGAAGGCAGGCTCGCCGCCCAGCGTACCCGCCTGGCGTCGCGCCCATTGATCCAGCGACAGCTTCAACGCTGCCTTGAATGTCGCCTCGAAGGCCTCGATGCGCGGCATGGCCGTATCGAACAGGTCTGCGACCCGGCGCTCGGCATCGGCGGCGGTGGATTTCCAGGTGAGGATCGGCCCGAGCCCCTCGTCGACGACCGCCTGCACCAAGGCTGCCTGGCTCGGGAAATAGCGATAGGCGGTGGCGCGGGAAACCTCGGCCGCCTCCGCCACCTCGCTGACAGAGGGCGTCGCCCCCGCCTGCATCAGCCTTGTCGCCGTCTCCAGCATCAGCCGTTTCGTACGCGCGCGGGGTCCGCGTTCGGCTCTGTTACCGGTGTCTTCGTTCGTTGCGGGTTGTTGACGTGAGACATCCATACCAATACGATACGCGCGTCTCAAAAAATTGCAATGGCAGCCCCTTATCCTGGAGTGGCTATGTTGACGCTTTATGGCGCACAAAGCTTTCATCTGCTGAGCATCACCACCTTTGGGCCATCCAGCACAGGGGGGCGCAGATGAAGCGCGTCTATGTGGTGGGCACGGCCGATACCAAGGGCGAGGAACTCGGCTTCCTTGCAGATGCGATCGCTGCCACGGGCGCCGTCGTTTGCCGTGTCGATGTCGGCACGCGAGGCGCGACCGTGCCGGTCGACGTCTCGGCTGGGGAGGTCGCCGCCTGTCATCCCGATGGCCGCGGTGCGGTGCTCGGCATCGACGACCGCGGCAGATCGGTTGCGGCGATGGCTGGGGCATTCACGCGCTTTGTCCAGTCGTGCACCGACATATCAGGTGTGATCGGCATTGGCGGCGGCGGCGGCACCTCGATCGTCACCGCGGGCATGCGCGCGCTGCCGCTCGGCCTGCCCAAGATCATGGTCTCGACGCTCGCTTCGGGCGACACCGCTCCCTATGTGGACGTATCCGACATCATCATGATGCCATCGGTGACCGACATGGCTGGCCTCAACCGGCTGTCTCGTGTCGTCCTGCACAACGCCGCCCAGGCGATAGCGGGCATGGCAGGCAATCCGGCGCCGGCAGCGGACGGCAAGGCATCGATCGGCCTCACCATGTTCGGCGTCACCACGCCTTGCGTGACCGCAATCGCCGATCAATTGCGCGACATCTACGACTGCATGGTCTTCCATGCCACCGGCACCGGCGGCCGCAGCATGGAGAAATTGGCCGACAGTGGCCTGCTGTCGGGCGTCATCGACATCACCACGACGGAGGTCTGCGACCTGCTGTTCAATGGCGTGCTGCCGGCGACGCAGGATCGTTTCGGTGCCATTGCCCGCACCGGCCTGCCCTATGTCGGTTCGGTGGGCGCGCTCGACATGGTCAACTTCTGGGCGTCTTCGACCATTCCGGAGCGCTATCGCGGCCGGCTGTTCTATGAGCACAACCCGAACGTCACCCTGATGCGTACGACCGCACAGGAATGCCGCGCGATCGGCGAATGGATTGGTACCAGGCTCGCCCATTGCGAAGGTCCAGTGCATTTCCTGATCCCGGAAAAAGGCGTCTCCGCACTCGATATCGAAGGCGGCGCCTTCTTCGATCCGGAAGCCGATGCCGTCCTGTTCGACGCCATCGAGCGCACCATCAGGCCGGGTGCGACGCGCCGCGTCACCCGCCTGCCGCTGCACATCAACGATCCCGAATTCGCCAGGGCCGCGGTCGCTGCCTTTCTCGATATCGCCAGACAGTGAGACCCAGACATGCCAGCCATACCGCGCAAGGACATATTGAAGAAATTCCGGGGAATGATCGACAAGGGCGTGCCGATCGTCGGAGGCGGTGCCGGCACCGGCCTGTCGGCCAAGGCAGAGGAAGCCGGCGGCATCGACCTCATCATCATCTATAATTCCGGCCGCTACCGCATGGCCGGACGCGGCTCGGCCGCGGGCCTGCTCGCCTATGGCAATGCCAATGAGATCGTCAAGGAGATGGCCTATGAGGTCTTGCCGGTGGTCAGACGCACGCCCGTGCTGGCCGGCGTCAACGGCACCGATCCCTTCGTCATCATGCCGCTGCTGCTGGCGGAACTGAAGACGATGGGCTTTTCCGGCGTGCAGAATTTCCCGACCATCGGTCTCTTCGACGGCACCATGCGGCAGAGCTTCGAGGAGACCGGCATGGGCTTCGGCCTCGAGGTCGACATGATCGCCGAGGCGCACAAGCTCGACCTCTTGACCACGCCCTATGTCTTCACCCCCGAGGAAGCGCGCGCCATGACCAAGGCCGGAGCCGACATCGTCGTTGCCCATATGGGTGTGACGACTGGCGGCTCGATCGGCGCCACCTCGGCCAAGTCGCTCGACGACTGCGTCGCTGCCATCGACGCCATTGCCGAGGCCGCGCGCTCGGTACGCAAGGATGTCATCCTGCTTTGCCATGGCGGCCCAATCTCAATGCCCGACGATGCGCGCTACATCCTCTCCCATGCCAAAGGCCTGCACGGCTTTTATGGCGCGAGCTCGATGGAACGGCTGCCCGCGGAAGCCGCGATCGCCAGGCAGACAGCGGATTTCAAGGCGCTCGGCGGCGAGAAGACCGCCAAGAAAAAGAAGGGATGATGAGAGATGGCCGACAAGAGCAAGGTGTTTGTCTACCCGAAGGACGTCAGCGCCTTCGGTTTCGACTGGGGGAAATTGTCCCTGACCGTTGCGCCCGAAGTGAATGGCGCGACCCGCTTTTCCGGCGGCGTCGTGGACCTGCCCTCGGGCAAGGGCCATACCCGCCATAACCATCTGGGCGCCGAGGAAATCATCTTCGTCATCTCGGGCCATGGCGAACAGATGGTCGAGGACGAGAAGGGCAACCCGGTGGTCGAGAATGTCGGCCCCGGCTGCACCATCTACGTGCCGGAAAGCCGGTTCCACTCGACGCTCAATACTGGTGACGGGCCTATGCAACTCTTCGTGGTTTATTCGCCGGCGGGACCGGAGCTTGGGTTGCGTGAATTGCCGGATTTCAGGCTGATCCCGGCGGGACAGTGATGATCTGCTCGAGGCGGCGGCGCCCCTCATTGTCCTGCCGGACATTTCTCCCCGTATAGTGACGGCGAGAAAGACGCTATCACCGATGCTTTCGTCAATTTTCAACGGTGCAGGACGAGCGCCGAGGTTGCGACAGCTCCCTTCTACCCGTCTCTATACGGGAGAAGGTGGCGGCAGCCGGTCGAGGGGCAGCGCACCCTCAATCCAATCAGGCCGTACCACCCCTGTTCCAGCCCCTGCCCCGATCACCGAACATCACATAACCACTCTCGGTCACGGCAAGCGTATCCTCCAGCTTGATGAAGCCGCGCGTCGGGTGAAGCATGGTGGTCTCCACCGACAGCACCATGTTTTTCTCCAGCGGCTTGGCGGCATAAGTGCCTTCATAAGTCACCGGATGGTTGGTCATCAGGAATGGCGCCTCATGCGTGATCAGGCCCATGCCGTGGGCGAAGAAATCCGTGTAGGGCGCGACCTTGGACGTCTTCAGCACACCCTCGGCGTAAGCAATCATGTCGCCGCCCAGCACACCTGCCCTCACCTTCGAAAATGCCGCCTGCTGCACGGCCTCGACCTCGGCCAGCAGATCTTCCAGCTCTGCGTCCGGTTCGCCCAGAATGCCCATCCTGCAGAGGTCGCCTATATAGCCGTGATAATTGCCGCCGGAATCGATCGACAGCACCTCGCCGTTCTTCCACGCCTGGCTTGACGAAGCGCGGTTGTGGCTGGAGCCCAGCGTAAGCAGGCAATATTCGAAATGCGCGCCGCGATTGGTCTCCTCGCGCCGGAGCTGCTCGATGATCTCGCTCTTTGTCGTGCCCTCGTGCGCCCAGGCGATGGTCGCCAGCATGGAATCCGTGATCAGTTCGGAGGCGGTGCGCAGCTTTTCGAGCTCCGCGTCCGTCTTGATGGCGCGCATGCGTTCCAGCATGTCGGTCGCGTCGATCAATTTCGCGTCGGGCAATGCCTTGCGGATCAGCGCATAGGCGTCCGACGGCAGGAAGCCGGGTTCGATGCCGATGCGGGCACCGTCCTTGCCGATCTTCCTGACATGCTCGACCGCGAGATTGGCGGCGTCGAGCGTGCCCCAGCAGGCGGCATGCAGCGTCGGCGTCCAGAACGGATGGTTCTGGTGCTCGCCGCCCTCCATGCGGTTGCCGATATAGGCCGCATGGTCCGGCCCGCCCTTCTCGTAGACGACGATTGGCAGGTAGCGGCTGTGGCCGATCGCATCCATGGCGGCGAAGAAGATGAACTTGTAGCCGCCCAACAGATATTGCGTGTTGTGCTTGGAGGTCGCAAGCAGCACGTCGATGCCGGCCTCCTCCATCAGCCGGTCGACCCTCGCCTGGTCGAACGGGATATTGCTGACGGCACTCTTGCCCGGTGCAATGTTCATCACTCTCTCCCTGAATTGCCCGGGATCGGTGCTGTTTCGCACTCGATACGCCGGCTCGCGATCAAATCTGCACCATTTTTCTCACTGTGGTCTAGCCAGAATGTTTACGACGCAACGCCCGGACGGTCACCAAGCGTCATTTGTCCATATATCCGCAGATCTGGTCCTACCAGCCAGCCGAATTGAATGGACTTGTGCTAACTGGTCCAGCGGACGAAAATTTCAAAGCCAAGCAAGGATGCGCCAATTCCGTCTCTGGCGAAACCCTCGGCAAGGCTCATAATCCCCGCCGCAAGGCTGCCGATGCAAGCGCCGGCGTTCGAGGGGTGTTGTCGCGCCCGGTCGCGGAGAGGACGGAGTTCGATCATGTCAGGTTTCACCATTTCCAGGCGCACCATGCTTACCGGCTCGGCAATGCTGCTGGCCTCCACGGCCATGCCGGCACCGGTCTGGGCACAGACGCCGAAGAAGGGCGGCCGGCTCGTGCTTGCCGCCGATTCCGAGCCACGCAATCTCAATCCGGCGATCGTCGCCTCCAACGGCGTCTTCTTCATCTCCAGCAAGATCGTCGAGACGCTGGCTGAAGCTTCCTTCGACGGCAAGGATGGGCTTGCACCTCGGCTGGCGGTGAGCTGGGAAGGGGCCGCCGACGGGTTGTCGGCGACGTTCAAGCTGCGCGAAGGAGTCAAATGGCATGACGGCAAGCCGTTCACCTCGGCCGACGTCGCCTTCTCGGCGCTGCATATCTGGAAGCCGCTGCAGAATCTCGGCCGCACGGTGTTCAAGGACCTCAGCGCGGTCGACACACCAGACGATCTGACCGCAGTGTTCAAATTCGCCAAGCCGACGCCGTTCCAGCTGATCCGAAACGCCTTGCCGGCACTGTCGAGCGTCGTGCCGAAGCACGTCTACGAAGTCGGCAAGATCGAGGACAACCCGGCCAACAACGCCCCCATCGGCACCGGGCCGTTCAAGTTCGGCGAGTACAAGGCCGGCCAGTATTACCGGCTGACGAAGAACAGCGACTACTGGGGCAAGGACGAGCCCTATCTCGACGAAATCATTTATCAGGTCCTGCCCGACCGTACCTCGGCCGTTGCCGCGCTCGAGGCCGAGGAAATCCAGCTCGCGGCTTTCTCCGCCGTGCCACTGGCCGACCTCGACCGCATCTCCAAGGTTCCCGGCCTGAAGGTCATCACCAAGGGTTATGAGGGCCTGACCTACCAACTCGTGGTCGAAATCAACCATCGCCGCAAGGAACTGGCCGACCTCAAGGTGCGCCAGGCCATCGCGCATGCCATCGACAAGGATTTCGTCGTCAAGACGGTGTTCCTCGGCTATGCCGCCACCGCCACCGGCCCGGTGCCGAAGAACGATCCGCAATTCTACACCGCCGACGTGCCGACCTACGCCTTCGACGTCGCCAAGGCCAACGCCCTGCTCGATGAAGCCGGTCATAAGAAAGGCGCCGACGGCAACCGCTTCTCGCTCAAGCTCTTGCCGGCCCCCTATTTCAACGAGACAAAACAGTTCGGCGACTATCTGCGCCAGGCGCTCGCGGCAATAGGCATCGACGCGCAGCTGGTCAACAACGACTCGGCCGCGCACATCAGGGCGGTCTATACCGATCACGCTTTCGATCTTGCCGTCGGCCCGCCGGTGTTCCGCGGCGACCCGGCGATCTCGACCACCATCCTGGTGCAGAGCGGCATTCCCGATGGCGTGCCGTTCTCCAATCAAGGCGGCTACAAGAACGACGCGCTCGACGCGCTGATCACCAAGGCCTCCGAAACGCTCGACACCACGGCGCGCACCGACCTCTACAAGGAGTTCCAGAAGCAGGTCGCGGCCGACCTGCCGCTGATCAACGTCGCCGAATGGAGTTTTATCAGCGTCGCCAGTGACAAGGTCGGCAACATCGCCAACAACCCGCGCTGGGCGGTTTCGAACTGGGCGGACACATATTTGGAATCGTGACACACTCACCCGGATGAGAATTCGCGGCGAAAAAGTCGTAGGCGCAATGACGGAGGTCGAGCCCTACGATACCCCCCTCTGTCCTGCCGGACATCTCCCCCTCAAGGGGGGAGATTGGATGTCATCGGCCTCGGTGCCAATCGCAAATGTCGCAGAAAAAAGAGGTGGTGCTAGGGCAAGCCAATCTCCCCCCTTGAGGGGGAGATGTCCGGCAGGACAGAGGGGGGCGCCTTGGCTCGGCATTTCTCGTAGGCAGCCCCGCGCCAAACCTCCGACGCGCGCATGACCCGTGCCCTGGTCCTCCTCCGCCGTCGCCTCGTCGGCAGCATTTTCGTACTGCTGATCGTCGTCATCGGCACTTTCCTTTTGCTCGAAGCCGCCCCGGGTGATGCAGTCGACGCCTACATCGTCTCGACCGGCGGCGATGCCGGCATGATCGAGCTCTTGCGCCACCGCTGGGGCCTTGACCAGTCGGAGTTGACGCGGCTCGCCAATTATCTCTGGGCATTGCTGCATCTCGACCTCGGCCAGTCCGTCACCTTCTCCAGGCCGATCCGCGACGTCATCCTCGAGCGCTTGCCGACCACGCTCATCCTGATGGTCAGCGCCACCGCGCTCTCCTTCGGCCTCGGCTCGACGCTCGGCATCTATGCCGGCGCAAGGCCCGGCGGTTTGCGCGACCGTTTTCTCTCTGTCGCCTCGCTGGCGCTCTACGCGGTGCCCGGCTTCTGGCTCGGCCTGGTGCTGATCGTAATCTTCGCCGTCGACCTGCGCTGGCTGCCGATCGGCGGCGTCGAGACGCTGGCCTCGGACAAGACCGGTCTCAACAGCGCCGCCGACATAGCTATCCATCTGGTGCTGCCGGTTTCAGCACTCGGCTTCATTTATCTGGCGCTCTATCTGCGCATGATGCGCGCCGGCATGGCCGAGGTCTGGCGCCAGGATTTTGTGCTGGCCGCCCGCGCCAGGGGGCTATCGCGCCGCCGCATCGTGCTCGCCCATGTCGCCCGCAACGCACTGCTGCCGCTGGTCACCATGCTCGGCCTGCAATCGGCGCAGATGCTGGGCGGCAGCGTCGTCATCGAGAGCGTCTTTGCCGTGCCCGGCCTCGGCCGGCTGGCGCAGGAAGCGGTGGCCGCGCGCGACACCCCCTTGCTGCTTGGCATCATCCTCACAAGCGCGGTGCTGGTCATCCTCATCAACCTTCTTGTCGACATCGCCTATGCCTTCCTTGACCCGCGCGTCGGCGCCAGTGAGGCGGGCGCATGAAACGTCTGCGCCGCTTCCTGCGCACGCCCGAGGCAGTTGCCGGCACTATCCTTTTGACGGTGCTGTTTGCCATGGCGCTGTCGGCCTCGCTGCTGTTTCCCGGGGACCCACAGGCCATTGCCGGCCCCGCGCTGCTGCCGCCATTCCAGGATTGGTCGCTGCCGCTCGGCACCGACCGGCTCGGCCGCGACGTACTGGCCGAACTGTTTCACGGCGCCCGCACCTCGCTTGCTGTCGGCCTTGCCGCGGCCGCCGCGGCCCTCGTCATCGGCGCGATCGTCGGCACGCTGGCCGGCTTTGCCGGCGGCCTCGTCGACGAGGTGCTGATGCGCATCACCGACGCGTTCCAGACCGTACCTGGCTTCCTGCTGGCACTGGCCTTGGTCAGCGTGGTTGGCCCCTCGCTCGGCGTCGTCGTCGTGGCGATAGCGCTCGGCACCTGGACCGGGCCAGCGCGCATTGCGCGCGCGGAAGTGCTGTCGATCCGTGAGCGCGACTATGTCGCCGGTGCCCGCGTCATCGGCATGCGTCCGCTGGAGATCGCCTTTCGCGAAGTGCTGCCCAATGCCTTGCCGCCGGTGCTGGCGATGTCGTCGGTCATCGTCGCCGCCGCGATCCTCACTGAAGCGGCCCTGTCCTTCCTTGGCCTCGGCGATCCCAACCGCGTCACCTGGGGCGATATGATCGCGGAAGGCCGCACTGTCCTGCGCACCGCGCCGTTCCTGTCGATCGTCCCGGGCATTGCGCTGGTGCTGACGGTATTGGGCGTCTATCTCGCCGGCGAAGGCATCGTCGAGACGACGGCCGTGCGCAGGGGCCTGTCGTGACGGTGCTGGTGTCGATCCGCGATCTGACGGTGACCTACCGCCGCGATGGCAGCGACGTCGCGGCGCTGAAGAACATTACTCTCGATCTCCAGGCAGGCGAACGGCTGGCGATCATCGGCGAGAGTGGTTCGGGCAAGAGCACGCTGGCTCTGGCGATCGCGCGGTTGTTGCCGCAGTCCGCCAGGGCAGAAGGGAGCATCGAGTGGTTCTCCCTTTCATCGTTGGCTGCCAAGGCACCCCCCTCTGTCCTGCCGGAGGGGGGCCTCGTAGGGCGCAGGGGGCAAAAGTCTGCCTCCATGCCAGACCATACCCCCCTCGGCGGCCGCGACATTGGCTTCGTCTTCCAGGACCCATCAGCCAGCCTCGACCCGGTGATGACCGTCGGCAAACAAATCGCGGAAGTGGTGCGCACCCATCTTGGTCTCGGCTGGCCAGCATCTTATGCCAGGGCAAAGACACTGCTCGAACGCGTCCACCTGCCAGACCCTGACTCCACCATTCACGCCTTCCCGCACCAGCTCTCCGGCGGTCAAAAGCAGCGTGTGGCGATTGCCGCCGCGATTGCCGCCGGGCCGAAACTGCTGATCGCCGACGAGGCGACCAGCGCGCTCGACACCATCGTGCAGGCCGAGATCGTCGCGCTGATCCGACGGCTGGTGGCCGAGGACGGCATGACGCTGCTGTTTATCAGCCATGACATTGCGCTCGCCGCCGAGCTTGCCGAACGCATCGCCGTATTTCGTCATGGCGAACTGATCGAAATCGGCGGCACTGGGCAAATCGTCAACGCACCGACGCAAGCCTATACACGCGCGCTGCTCGACGCCCATATCGGCCTCGACGCCGAGCCCTTGCTGAACCGAAGCGGCTGAATCCATGAACCTGCTGACGGTATCCAATCTCATCAAAAGCTATAGTCGCGGCGGCAAGACACTCGCCGCGGTGGACGATGTCTCCTTCCATATCGAGCCAGGCGAAACGCTGGCGCTGGCAGGCCCTTCCGGCAGCGGCAAGTCGACAATCGCGCGGCTGGTGCTGCGACTGATCGAGCCGGATGGCGGACGCATCGAATTCGAAGGCGATAATTTCCTTGCCTTGCGCGGCGCGGCCTTGCGTGCGCGCCGCGCCCGCCTGCAGATGGTGTTCCAGGATCCGCTCGCCGCCTTCAATCCGCGCGCCACGGTGGCGCGCGTCCTCGACGACCCCTTGCGCATCCACGGCGTCGCCTCGCGATCCGAGCGCCCGCGCCGCATCGCTGCCTTGCTGGAACGGGTCGGCCTGGCGGCCGATCTCGCGCCCCGCGCCATCCACGAAATCTCCGGCGGTCAGCGGCAGCGCGTGGCGATTGCCCGCGCCATCGCCACCAAACCGTCGCTGATCGTGCTTGACGAAGCAGTATCGGCTCTCGATGTTTCAGTGCGCGGCCAGATCCTCAATCTGCTGCTCGACCTGCAGCGCGAGGAACGGATCGCCTATCTCTTCATTTCGCATGATCTCGGCGTCGTCCGGGCGGTCGCCCACCGTGTCATCCTTCTCGATGCCGGTCGGATCGCCGAGAACGGTGATGCCCGAACCGTCATCGGTGCACCGCAATCGGCCATCGGCCAGGCGCTGGTGGCAGCCGCCCCGAGATTACACAGGACCACACAGGACGCATCATGACCGATCCCGAAGCCAGAGCAGAGAAACTGTCGCGCGAGCTCGATTCCGCCTTCCGCAACCGCGCCGATCTCTATCGCCTTTTTCTCGACGAATTGACCGAGGAGCTGGGCGCCGAAAAGGCCGAGGCGATCATGATCCGCACCATAGAACAGCGTGGTAGGGAGGTTGCAGCGGCCGCTTTTGCCGCCTTCGGCCCCAACGATGCGCCAGCAATCGGCGAGGCGTTTCTGGCTGTCAGCCCGGATAGCGGCCTGATGTACCCGACCGATATCGAACGCAGTGACGACCGCATCGCTTTCAAGGTCAAGCGCTGCCCCCTGAAGGATGCCTGGGTCGAGGCTGGTGTCGGCGACGACAAGCTCGCGACCCTCTGCCGCATCGCCGGCGCCTTCGACCGCGGCCTCTTCGAGGCGACCGGCGTGCGTTTCGACAATGTCACCTGGACGCCGGGTCACGGCTCCGACTGTTGCCACATCGCGCTGACCAACCAGGATGCTGGCTAAGCCGACGGTTTAAGGTGTGTCGAGGTTCAGGTCAGGCCGAGCCGAAAACGGCTGACGTCGCGAACCGGAGCGGAGCGTATTTAAGGTGCGTAAGCACCGGAAGCGCATGTGTCAGGCGTTTGCAGGCCTGCTGAATATCAACACGCCTTAACCCCCGACCATCAACCGGACGACCTCATCATGATTGGTCTCGGAAATCTTGCGCTCGCCGGCCTGGACGCCGCGCCGCAGGACGACGATGCGGTCCGAGACCGCAAAGATATCCTGCAGATTGTGCGAGATGAAGATCACGCCGCGTCCTTGCGCCTTGAGCTGGTGGATCAGCGAAATCACCTTGCGCTGCTCCGGCACGCCCAATGCCGCCGTCGGTTCGTCCATGATGAGGATCTGCGCGTCCCAGTAGACAGCGCGGCCGATGGCGACGGCCTGGCGCTGGCCGCCGGAGAAATTGCTGACCGGGGCGTTCATCCGGCTGACGTGGAAATCCAGCCGCCTCATCGTCTCCCTGGCCGCGTCGGCCATCGCCTTGCGGTCGAGCACCGGCAGAAAGCCGAACGCCTTGCGCATCGGTTCGCGGCCAAGAAAGATGTTGGCGCCGATCGATAGGTTGTCGGCCAGGGCCAGATCCTGGTAGATCGTCTCGATGCCCTTTTCGCGCGCCTCCTGCGGCGTCGCGAATGCCACCGGCTGGCCACCGAGCAGAATTTCGCCGCCTGTCGGCTGGAACACGCCCGAGATCGCCTTGATCAGCGTCGTCTTGCCTGCACCATTGTCGCCGGCAAGCGCCACCACTTCGCCCGCCCGCACGGCCATGGAGAAATCGCTGAGCGCACGCACGGCGCCGAAATGCTTGGACAGGTTGCGGACTTCGAGCAAGGGGGTGTTCGGGTTGGTGTTATTCATCCTGGCGGCCTCCACTGAACCGGCGCTGCGCCTGGTCTATGAGCACGGAAATGATGATGACGACGCCGACGGCGATGAACTGCCAGAACGGCTCGACATTGACGAAGACAAGCCCGTACTGGATCACCGCGATCACCAGCGCGCCGGCGACCGTGCCCAGGATCGTGCCGGAGCCTCCGAACAGGCTGGCGCCGCCGATCACCACCGCAGCGACGCTGTCGAGCAGCAACGGCTCGCCGGCCTGTGCCGCGCCGGCGGTGAAGCGCGCCGCGTAGAGCGCCCCGCCAAGGCCGGCGCACATCGCAGACAGCACATAGAGCCGCAATATGTGGCCCTTGATGTCGATACCGGCACGCCGCGCCGCCTGCACATTGGCGCCGATGGCATAATTGTGCTGGCCGAACCGCGTCTGGCCGAGCAGATAATGCATCGCGATGACGAAAACGGCAGCGATCATGACCAGATAAGGCACGCCGTGGAACTTGCCATTGCCGAGCAGCGCGAACCAGGAATTCTGCACCGGCACAGTCGTGCCGCCGGCAAGCAGGAAGGCGACACCGCGCGCCACGCCGAACATGCCGAGCGTACCGATGAACGGCGGCACCCTGAGGCGCGAGATTAGGAGGCCATTGATGATGCCGGGCAAGCTGGCGACGATCACCGCCGCAAGGATGCCAGCCAGCATGGCCAGCGGCAAGGGAATGGCGGCGGCGCCCGCCAGATTGGTGGCATGTGCGGCAACGACTGCGGCAAGCCCCATGATGAAGCCGAGCGACAGGTCTATGCCGCCCGAAATGATGACGAACGTCTGTCCGGTCGCAAGCAGCAGCGGCGCTATCGCGAAGATCGCGATGGACTGCAAGTTGAACGGGTTGAGCACGAACGTCGCGCCGAAGGCGAACCTCGACCATATCTCGAAACAGATGATCAGGCCGGCGAGGAACAACCAGGCGCGCCCTTCGGCGATGCGTCCGATCAGGGTCCTGGCCGGATCGCCATGATCGGCCTGGGGGGCGACATGCTTCTCGGCCGGTTGGGCTGGTGATGTCGAGGTCATGAATACTCCGCGGCGCGGCTGTCTTCAAACAGGCCCCGCCTTTTGCGGGACCCGGCACGAGCTCCCCCCGGCGATACCGGGAGGAGCCAAGCTCGTCTGGACTTACTCGGAGTAGAGATACTTCGATATCTTCGGGTCCGCGATGTTGGACTTGTCCATGATCGTGAAGCCGGTGCCGATCGCGACCGGGATCGACTGGCCGGTCAGATGGGCATAGGCCGAAACGACCCCGAAATAACCGATCTCGGCGGGATGCTGGGCGATTGCCACATCCACGAGGCCGGTATTGATGTTGTCGACGATGCTGGTCGGTGCATCGAAGGCAACGACCTTGACGGTGCCCGTCTGGCCCGCCTGCTTGACGCCGTTGGCGGCACCCAGGGCCGAGAACAGATTGGCGCCGAACACGCCGACGAGATCGGGATTGCGCGCGAAGACAGCCTGCAGCTGCGAGGCCGCCTTGTTGGCGTCGTCATCATTGAATTGGGTCTCCAGCACGGTGATGCCCGTATGCTTGGCCATCTCCTTCTTGAACCCCTCTTCGCGCTGGTCGGTGGTCGAAATGCCGGGCTTGACGTTCGACACATAGACCTTGCCCTTGTCGCCGATGGCGGTGGCCAGCGCGCGCGCGGCGATCTCGCCTCCCAGCACATTGTCCGAGGCAATGTAGGCCAGCGGGAAATCGGCATCGCCTGCACCCGTCTGGTAGACGCCGCTGCCGATGAAAGTATCGACTGTTATGACCGGGATGCCGGCGTCATTGGCCTTGCGCAGCGGCTCGACCAGCTGAACCTTATCGGTCGGCGCGATCAGGATCGCATCCGGCTTCTTGGCGATGACCGCGTCGAGCACCGGCACCTGGGTGACCGGGTTGAAGTCCGGAGCGCCCTGGAAGACCAGGTTCACGCCGAGCGCATCGGCCGCCGCCTGGGCACCCTTGCGCATGGTGATGTAGAAGCCGTCGGTGGTGAGGCCGGGAATGAGCGCAATGGTGTATTTCTTGTCCTGCGCCTGCGCGGGCGCCATCAGCACCGTCGCGCTGACGGCAAGTGCCGCGAGCGCGGCAACGATCTTCTTCATGACATCCTCCTCATTGTTGGCAGTTCTGCCGTTTTCGGTGACATTGGAATGGCCGTCATCCGCGCGGAGGCAGGATGCCGACGGCCGGGAACGCCTGTTGCCTTTCGCGGGCAGCTCCTCCCAAGCGCCCTCCAGTCTAAATGTCAGCCGGTCCAGCCCACCGGCACAATCGCCGTGCTCGCTTTCGTCGCCTCCGCGAAGTCAGGGAACCACCGCGCCCGGCATGCCTGCACGCCGGGTTCGCAGTTTGTAACACTTTGCAGAAATAAATTGCAACACGGTTTTTTCCGAGGCCACAACGCCGGCTTTCCCAGACACCATCTGACTGCTCCTCGGAGCCCCCGGCGAACTATCGTCCCGACTCCCCGGCGACACAATCGATTTCGCAACAGCTTCTCTCCGCGCCGACAGCGAGCGGCAGCTATCGCGTTGCAAGAACCGCGAGGATGGCCTGCGCAGTCTTGGTATCCGTTACCAGCGCGTTGATCAGCCGGGCGCGAGCGGCGCCAATGATGGCCGTCGCTTTTTCCGGCGTCGCGGCGATACCGATCACCAAGGGCACGGCCCGAAGTTGCGCCGGCGACATGGCGATCATCCGGCCCTCTCCGTCCCAGGCTATCGGCACGCCATCGGCATCGAAATAATGCCGAAGGACATCGCCGGCCGCGTGGACCAGCGCCTGCTCGCTCGGCGTGGCGGCACTCGCCTCGGGCGCGTTGATGGCATGCGGCAGGCCAATGCCGACGATCGCCACATCAGTCCTGTCCCACAGCGCGACGGCATCGCGGATGGTGGCGTCTCCGAGGAAGACCTCGCGCAACTCGCTCGACGGCAGATAGGGGGCGTGGATGAAGTGTGGCGTGCCGCCGAACTCCTCCGCGGCAAGCCGCACGAATTCGTTGACCTGGAAATGCGCCGCGTGCTGCTGCATGCCGCCGGTTGCGGCCACCGTCAGCACGCCTGGCATGCGCGGCAGGCCGGCTCGAATGACCTCGCGCACCGCGCGCCCCCAGCCGATGGCGACCACAGAGCCGGCCACCAGCTGCGCCTGCCTGAGCAAAGCGCCAAGCGGGGCGGAAAGCGCCGTCAGCGCGCCCGCCGCCGGCGTCTCGACAATGGCGGCGTCCCGCAATTTCAATCCGTCGACAAGTTGCCTGGTGATATCTTCCGGCGTCGCCAGGTCGATGACCTCGATGCGCACGATGCCCTCGGCCCGCGCCCGCTGCAGCAGGCGCGAAATCGTCGCGGTGGAGACACCGAGCTGCCGCGCTATGTCGACCTGCGACATCTCCTCCACATAGTGCAGCTTGGCAACCGTGTGCAGCATGGTGCGCGATGCGGTCGCGTCCTGGACGGAGGGAACAGACAGCTTGCAATTCCTTTCAGCAACGTGTTACACACGTGTACGCCGATGGGAGTTATCGCGCAAATCCGGCGAACTCGCAACTTGAGGGCCATACCAGGCCAAGCGCCGGCAAGGCTGCTTATCCCAGCGGCCGGCGATGCCTCAGGCGGCAAAAATCTTCCTGCCGGCAGGCGGGCAAACTGACCATTGTATCCACGGGATCAGCGCCCTCGACGAGAGAGCGCCAACATCGGACAGAAGACCATGACGAAGATGACCACCGCGGAACGGCGCGGCTACCAGCAGATATGCGGCAAGGACGGAGCCATGGTGGCCATCGCCTGCGACCAGCGCGGCGGCATGCGCACCTTGCTGGCGTCGGACCCCGCGGACCAGGCCAGGATCACCAACGACATGCTCGGCGACACCAAGGCCGACATCACGCGCTACCTGGCAAGTGCGGCCTCCTGCGTGCTGCTCGATCCGCTCTGCGCGGTGCCGCGGGTTGTCGATGAAGGCGTGCTGAACCGGGATACCGCACTCCTCATCGGCCTCGACGCCTCCGGTTTCGACGTCTCGCCAGAAGGCTACCGCCTGTCTCGGCTGGTTCCCGGCATCGATGCGCGGCGCGTGCGCGAACTCGGCGGCACGGGCGGCAAGATCATGGTGTATCTGCGGGCCGACAAGCCGCAGGCCAACGAACACAACATCGCCATCCTGCGCCAATGCATCACCGATTTCGGCAAGGAGGACCTGCTGCTCGTGGTCGAATTCCTGACCTATCAGCTTGAAGGTGAAAGCCCCGAGGACTATGCGGCCAAGACACCCTGGCTGATCGAGGAGGGTACAAGGATCTCGCTGGAATGCGGCGCGAAGGTGCTGAAGCTTCCCTACCCCGGAACACCGGAAGCCTGCGCCAACATCACAAAAATGGCCGGCGAAGTGCCGTGGGCCGTGCTTTCGGCTGGCGTCAACCACGCCACCTTTCTCGGCCAGGTCGAGATCGCCATGCAAAACGGCGCCTCCGGTGTGATCGCCGGCCGTTCACTGTGGAAGGACTGCATCTCGCTCGACCGTGACATTCAACGCGAAAGGCTTGAGACCATCGCGGTGCCGCGACTGCGCGAGATCCAGGCGGTGATCGGGCACTATCGGCAGAAGGCCGCCGCCTGATATCCTGTTGGATCACCGACACGTGCAGGATGTCATGCCACAAAAGTCGATGGCCATAGGGATCGATATCGGCGGCACCAATTTGCGTGCCGCCCGCATCTCCGGCACCGGTGAAATCCTCAAACGCCTCTCCGAGAAGAGCGCGCCCGATCCGGAACTGGTGCTTGGCCGCATCGCCGACATGGTGCGCCTTCTCGATACGCCTGATGTGGTGGCCATCGGCGTCGGTGTTCCCGGCCGCGTCGATGCGCGCCGCGGCGCGGTCCTGTCGGGAGGCTACGTCAACCTTGCCTCGGTCGCGCTCGCGCAGCGGCTGGAAAGCATGACCGGCAAGCCTGTTATCCTCGACAATGACTGCAATATGGCGCTGGCCGCCGAGATGGTCCTTGGCGCCGGCCAAGGCCACGACAACATCGCCATGTTCACCATCGGCACAGGCATCGGCGGCGCCGTCGTCCAGAACCGACGGATCATGCGCGGCCGGGCAACGGCGGGGCAACTTGGCCACATCACCGTCGACGTCAACGGCGAGGTCTGCGCCTGCGGGCGTCGCGGCTGTGTCGAAACCACCAGTTCCGGCACGGCACTTGGCCGCCATATCGCGCTCGCCGGCTTTGGCCCCAACGTTTCGGTCGACCAGCTCTTTGCCCGCGACGCGGCCGGCGACATCAAGGCGCGCGGCATACTGGAGACCTGGGCAAGGCCGCTGCGCGCGGCGATCGATACCACCGTCGCCATGTTCGACCCCGATCTCGTCCTGCTTGGCGGTGGGCTTGGCCTGGCGGCACACAGAGCGCTCGGCCACGCGCCGGCGCTGGCGCCATGGTACCAATGCCCGGTAGCGCCGGCGCAGCTCGGCGACGATGCCGGTGTGATCGGCGCCGCGCTGCAGGCGCTTTCGGCGACGGCGTCGACATCGCCTTCCGTTCAGCCTGGCCGCGCCAGACGCGCCGTGCTCGTCAACGGCATCCCGGCCAGCGGCAAGAGCACGGTGTCACGCGGCATCGCCGATCGCATGGGATGGCCGCTGCTTGCACTCGATACCGTCAAGAATCCGTTCCTCGAAGTGCTCGGCGGCGCCGACCGCGAATTCAATCGCACGCTCGGCCGCGCCAGCTACCAGGCAATCTGGTCGCTCGTCGGCGACGCCCCTGCAGGCAGCACCTTCATCGTCGATGCCTGGTTCGGTTTCCAGCCGCGGCAAGTGCTCGAAGATCATCTGCGCAAGGCCGGCGTCGAACACACAGTCGAAATCTGGTGCCACGCGCCCGGCGAGGTTCTGGCCGAACGTTATGGCGCCCGGCTCGGTCAGCGCCTACCCGGCCATCCCGGCGCCGCCTATATCCCTGAACTGATTGAACTGGCCAAGCGCGCCGAACCGCTGCGGCGCGGGCCGCTGTTCGACGTCGATACGACGCAGCCGATCGACTTCGATGCCATCGCCGCATGGCTGCGCGCGACCCTGGCCAGCGACGCCTGAGCCGCTTCCGGTGCCAGCGCCGGTTATGCCGGTGGCAGCCGAAGCGTCGCGCGGGCGATCTGCCAGGCGGATTTGACATGCCGCCGCGCCGCCGCTTCAGCCTCGTCGGGCCTGCGCGATCTGATGGCATCCATGATCTCGGTCATCTCGGCAATCGCCGGTCCGCGACGGTTAGCGGAAAGAATGGTCATGGAACGCAGCTGATTGATGCGCACATTGAGCCCGGTCACGATCTCCCAGGCGACGCGCTTGTCGGCTGCCTCGAAAAGCACTTCGTAAAACTTTGTCGTCGCCCGCATCACCTCGGCCGGCTTGCTGGATGCCCAGGCTTCGAAAAGATTGGCGAGCGCACTGTCGAGCAGGGTCAGTTGCGCATTCGTCGCCGACATGGCGCAGGCACGCGCGGCTATGCCTTCGAGCAGGGCCCTGAGCTCATAGATCTCGTCGGTTCGGCCAAGGTCCGGCTTGGCCACCGCCGGCCCGTGCCCCGGTATCATCTGCACCAGGCCTTCAGCCTCTAGTTGCCGCAAGACCTCGCGTACTACCGAACGGCTGACGCCGAGCTGGTCGCAAAGCGGCCGCTCGACCAGTCTTTCGCCGGGCTGGAAATGGAAATCCATGATCGCCTCGCGCATGCGCTCCAGCGCCAATGTTCTCAAGGTCTTGGCGCTGCGGTCGATGCGAAGCGTGTCGTCTGACATGGGCGGTCTCCTGCCTCGCCACGAAAACAGATTCCATGGCCGGTTGACAAGTTTCTTGGCGCTCCATACCATGGTATACCATAAGATGATATGGCATCGACGACCGAGGACTTCATGCAGCCCGTCATTCGCAAGATCGTCACCTACACCGAAAACACGCTGATTGAGGGCGGCAAGGCAGCGCCTCGGCCGCTGCGCCTGATCGGCGTCGCGGCAGTGCTTGCCAATCCGTGGGCCGGACGCGGCTTCACCGACGATCTGTCGCCCGAAATCCGCGCCTGTGCGCCAGTGCTGGGAGAGACGCTGACCCGGGAAATCATCGCCATCGCCGGTTCGGGCGACGCCATCGAGGGCTACGGCAAGGCCGCGATCTGCGGTACGTCGGGCGAGATCGAACACGCTTCGGCACTGATCCACACGCTGCATTTCGGCAATTACTACCGCCGTGCCGTGGGCGCCAAGACCTATCTCGCCTTCACCAATCTGCGCGGCGGCCCGAACACACCGATCATGATCCCGCTGATGGACAAGAACGACGAGGGTAGGCGCTCGCACTACCTGACAGTGCATTTCCAGATCGGCGACGCGCCGGCGCCGGACGAGTTGGTGGTGGCGCTCGGCGCCTCGATCGGCGGCCGGCCGCACCATCGTATCGGCGACCGCTACCAGGACCTCAAGGACGTGGGCGACCTGCATGGCTGACGCACCCGCATCGGCATGGGCTCGACAGGGTACGGCGCCTGATGGCACCGGCTTCATTCGAGCCGGCTCGGGCGCGCCGGTACTGTTCATCCATGGCGTTGGCATGAATGCCGCGATCTGGCAGCCGCAGATCGACCGGATGGCCGGCAGTTGGGATGTGATCGCCATCGACATGCTCGGCCATGGCCGGTCGCCGCTCCCGCCACCGAGCCCGGAACTGGCCGACTATGCCGATCAGGCCATTCGCTTGCTCGATCATCTCGGCCTCGACAAGGTGTCGGTCGTCGGCCACTCGATGGGCGCGCTCGTCGCCCAGGAGCTTGCGTTACGGGCACCCCAGCGCGTTCGCGGCATCGTATCGCTGAATGCCGTCTTCCGGCGCCCACCCGAATTGGCCGAGGCCGTCCGCCAGCGCGCGGCCGCCCTCACCGGCCAGAGCGACGCGACTGGCACGGCACAGACCATTGCCCGCTGGTTCGGGGACCCGGTGCCCGCCGAACTCGAGGCGGCGGCGGGCAAGACGGCATCCGCGCTCAGCGCGGTCGACCCGGAAGGCTACGCCCGCACCTATCGCCTGTTCGCCCGTGCCGACGGCGACCACGCCGAGCGCCTGCAAACGCTTGCCGTCCCGGCCCTGTTCATGACCGGATCCGAGGACAGAAACTCCTCGCCGGCAATGTCGGCCGCCATGGCGCGGCTGGCGCCGCACGGCCGCTGCATCGTGCTTGCCGGCGAACGTCACATGATGGCGGTGGCCGCACCGGACCTCACCACGCGCCGCATCGTCGGCTTCCTCGAGGCGGCGGAGCAAGGGGATGGGACGGTGCCTTCCGGTTTCGACAGCGGCGACTTCCGCCGCGCGCTCGGCTCCTTCCTTACCGGCGTCACCATCGTCACCACGATCGGGCCCGAAGGCGAGCCGCGCGGCTTCACAGCCAACTCCTTCACCTCGGTGTCGCTCGATCCGCCGCTGATACTCGTCTGTATTGCCCATAAGGCCTTGGGCCATCCCGTCTTCGTCACCTCGAAGAGCTTCGCCATCAACATCCTCAACGAGGATCAGAAGGCGGCGTCCGGCATCTTCGCCTCGAAAGCGGCCGACAAATTCGCCTCCGTGGCCTGGCGTCCAGGACAGACCGGCAGCCCGTTGCTGGACGGCTCGGTCGCGTCCTTCGACTGCGACATGGAGCGGCTGGTCGACGCGGGCGACCATTCGATCCTTATTGGCCGCGTACGCGATTTCGAGCACAACTCCTCGCAGCCTCTCGGCTACTGCCGCGGCGCCTATATCGCACCCGGCCTCAGCCAGGAGGCGCTTGCCGCCGCCCAGCCCGGCACCGATGTCGGCGCCATTCTCGAAAATGGCGGCAGGATCCTATTCCTGGAAACGGCAGATGGCTTCGAACTGCCACGCGGCCGGGGACTGGGCTCGGCCGGCGATGGCACGAGCCTCCGGGGCCTGCTTGCCGCCAAGGCTATCGAGGCCCAGCTCGGCTTCCTTTTCGCCGTCTGGGACGACGCTGGCAATTCGTCGCGCACGCATGTTTATTATCGCGGCACGTTCGACGTGCCCGCCTCCAGCGATCGTGGCATCCGGCTGGTCGACATCGACGCGATCAGCGACTTGAAGATCGTCGATCCGGCGGTCCGCTCGATGCTTACCCGCTATGTCAGGGAATGCACGCAGGACGCCTTTGGCGTCTATGTCGGCAATGAGATGGAAGGCGAAGTCAGGCCGCTGGGCAAAGCGCCCACGTCCGCTGCCGCCTATACAGGTGACCACAGATGAAGTTCTCGCTCTTCGTGCATATGGAACGGTCGGATCTCGCCAAGCCGCATTCGGAGCTGGTGAGCGAGCTCGAGGAATTGGTCCTGCAAGCGGAGCAGGCCGGCTTCGAGACGGCCTGGATCGGCGAGCATCACGGCATGGAATTCACCATCTCGCCGAACCCGTTCGTCAACATCGCTTATCTGGCGGCCAAAACCAGCCGCATCCGTCTCGGCACTGGCACGATCGTTGCGCCATTCTGGCATCCGATCAAGCTCGCCGGCGAAGCGGCGATGGCCGACGTCATCAGCGGCGGCCGGCTCGACATCGGCATCGCGCGCGGCGCCTACAGTTACGAATATCAACGTCTCTTCCCCGGTCTCGACGCCTGGGGCGCGGGCCAGCGCATGCGTGAGATGGTGCCGGCGATCCGTGGCCTATGGGACGGCGATTTCGAACTCTCCGGCGAGTTCTGGTCGTTCCCGCCGACCACTTCCTCGCCCAAGCCCTTGCAGAAACCATATCCGCCGATCTGGGTAGCGGCGCGCGACCCGAACTCGCACGATTTTGCGGTCGTCAACCACTGCAAGGTCCAGGTAACGCCGCTGGCTTCAGGCGACGACGAGGTGTCGAGCCTGATGCAGCGCTTCAACGCTGCTTGCGACGCGCATCCCGACATCGCCCGGCCGGAAATCATGCTCTTGATGCACACATTCGTTGCCGAGGATGCGGCCGACGCCGATCGGCTCGCCCGGGACCTGTCGAATTTCTACTGCCAGTTCGGCGCCTGGTTCCAGAACAAGAAGCCGGTGCATCAAGGCGTATTGGAGCCGCTCACAGAGGATGAGATCGCCGCGATGCCGCAATATGCGCCGGACAAGATCAGGCAGAATCTGGTGATCGGCGAAGCCGACGAAGTCATTGCCCGGCTGAAGGCCTATGAGGCACTCGGTTACGACCAGTACTCGATCTGGATCGACAGCGGGCTCTCGCACGAACGCAAGAAGAAATCGCTGCAACTGTTCATCGACCGGGTGATGCCGGCCTTCCTCTGATAGCGAGCCCATGACCGACGCTCTTTTCAGGAACTTCATCGACGGCCGCTTCGACGAGCCATCCGCGACCTTCGACAGCATCGATCCGTCGACCGGCGCGCCATGGGCCAGGATGCCGGCGGCGAGCGAAGCCGATGTCGACCGTGCCGTCGAGGGGGCGCACCGGGCGCTGCGTTCGGGCCCGTGGACGGCGATGACCGCCACCGCGCGCGGCAAACTGCTGGTCAAGCTCGGCGATCTCGTCGCCGCCAACGCCGGGCGTCTTGCCGAACTCGAGACGCGCGACACCGGCAAGATCATCCGCGAGACCCGTGCCCAGATCGCCTATGTCGGCGACTACTACCGCTACTATGGCGGGCTCGCCGACAAGCATGAAGGCGCGCATGTGCCGATCGACAAGGCGGATCTCGACGTCACCATCCGCCGCGAGCCTATCGGCGTCGTTGCCGCGGTCGTGCCATGGAATTCGCAGCTCTTCCTGTCCGCCGTCAAGCTCGGCCCGGCGCTGGCCGCCGGCTGCACGGTCGTGCTCAAGGCCTCCGAGGACGGCCCGGCGCCGTTGCTCGCCTTCGCCGAACTCGTCCAGCAGGCCGGCTTTCCCGAAGGCACCGTCAACATTCTCACCGGCTTCGGCCAGGATTGCGGCCGCCGCCTGACCAGCCATCCGCTGGTCTCGCGCGTCGCCTTCACCGGCGGCCCGTCCACTGCGCGTGCGATCGTCAGGAACACGGCGGAAAATCTCGCCTATACGACGCTCGAGCTCGGCGGCAAGAGCCCGGTCGTCGTCTTCGCCGATGCCGATCTCGACAGCGCCGCCAACGCGGTCGTCGCCGGCATTTTTGCCGCGACCGGCCAAAGCTGCGTCGCCGGCTCGCGGCTGCTTGTCGAGCGCTCGGTGAAGGATGAATTCCTCGACCGGCTGAAGCTCAAGGCCGAGGCGATCAGGATCGGCGATCCGCAGGACCCGGCCACCGAAATGGGTCCGCTCGCCACGCAGCGTCAGCGCGACTGGATCGAAAAGATCGTCGCGGAAAGCCTCGCCAAGGGCGGCACGCTGATCACCGGAGGGACACGCCCCGGCGGCCCCGGCTTCTACTACGCGCCCACCATCATCGATGCCGGCGACGGCAATCTGGCATGCGTGCGCGAGGAATTGTTCGGGCCTGTGCTCAGCGTGCTTGCCTTCGACACCGAAGCACAAGCGCTGGCGCTCGCCAACGACACCCCCTTCGGCCTGGCATCCGGCGTGTTCACCAGCAATCTCGGCAAGGCGCACCGCATGGCGCGCGACATCCATGCCGGCGTCGTCTGGGTCAACACCTACCGCGCCGTGTCGCCGCTCGTTCCCTTCGGCGGTTACGGCCATTCCGGGCTCGGCCGCGAGGGCGGCCTCGATGCCATCAGAGACTATACGCGCTCCAAATCCGTCTGGATCAAGACCTCGGACGAGCCGATCCCCGATCCCTTCGTCATGCGCTGAACAGCGTGTGGCGCAGGTGCACTGAGAAAAACAAGAACAGACCAACAGAGGAGAACAAAATGAAACTGATTTTGACCGGCATTCTGGCCGGACTGCTCGCGGCGACCGCCGCCAAGGCAGATGAAATGGCGTTCACCAGCTGGGGTGGCACAACGCAGGAAGCACAGACCAAATCCTGGGCAGCGCCCTTCGAAGCCAGCTCCGGCATCAAGGTCCTCCAGGACGGGCCGACCGATTACGGCAAGCTCAAGGCCATGGTCGACGCCGGCAACGTCACCTGGGATGTCGTCGACGTCGAGATGGACTTCGCCATCAAGGCCGCCAAGGATGGTCTGCTGGAGCCTATTGACTATGCGATCGTGCCCAAGGCCGATCTCGACCCCCGCTTCAGCAATGAGCATGCCGTCGGCAGCTTCTACTATTCCTTCGTGCTCGCCTGGAACAAAGGCGCGGTCTCCGGTGACACGGCGAGCTGGGCCGACATGTTCGACACCAAGAAGTTCCCCGGCAAACGGACCTTCTACAAATGGTCGGCGCCGGGCGTCATCGAGATCGCATTGCTCGCCGACGGCGTGCCGGCGGACAAGCTCTATCCGCTCGATCTCGACCGCGCCTTCAAGAAGCTCGACACCATCAAGTCGGATATTGTCTGGTGGAGCGGTGGCGCGGAGTCGCAGCAGCTGATCGCCTCCGGCGAGGCCGCCTTCGGCCAGCTCTGGAACGGCCGCGTCTTCGCGTTGCAGCAGGACGGAACCGATGTCGGCGTCTCCTGGAAGCAGAACCTAACCGCCGCCGACGTTCTGGTCGTACCGAAAGGGGCGAAGAACAAGGATAGCGCCATGAAGTTCCTGGCCGCCGCCACCAGCCCGGCCGGCCAGGCGAAATTCGCCGAGGCCAGCGGCTATGCGCCGATCAATACCAAGGCCAAGGCCGAGATGCCGGCCGATGCGGTCAAGGCCCTGCCCGACGCTCATGTCGACGGCCAGATCAACCTCGACATGAACTACTGGGCCGAGCATCGCGACGAGATCGCCACGCGCTGGTACGCCTGGCAGACCAAGTAGCGCCACAGAAACCGGCGGGGCGCGGAGCCGCGCCCCGTTTGGATAACGGGAACCGGCCGATGCAAGGAAATTTTCTCAGACGCGGCGCCATTGCCGGCCTGCCGGCCGGCAGCGGCGGCGCCTTGCCGGCCGTCGTTCTGGTCGGCCTGTTCTTCGTCGTGCCGGTCGTCGCCCTTTTGCTGCGCAGCGTCACCGATCCCGAGCCCGGTCTGCAGAACTACGCCGCGCTGTTCGGCAGCGGCACCTATGTGCGGGTGTTTCTGAACACCTTCCTCGTCGCCGCCGTCGTCACCGCCGTCACCATCCTGGTGGCGTTTCCGGTGGCCTGGATGCTGGCGATCATGCCGCCGGCCTTCGGCTCGCTCGTCTTCGGCATCATCATCCTGTCGATGTGGACCAACCTCCTCACCCGAACCTATGCCTGGATGGTCCTGCTGCAGCGCACAGGGGTGATCAACAGGACGCTGATGGGGCTGGGCGTCATCCAGGAGCCTCTGCCGCTGATCAACAATCTCACCGGCGTCACCATCGGCATGGTCTACATCATGCTGCCCTTCATGATCCTGCCTCTGGTCGGCACGCTGCGCGCCATCGACCCTATGACGCTGCGCGCCGCCGCCCTTTGCGGGGCAACCCCGTACCAGGCCTTCCGCCGCATCCTGTTGCCGCTGTCGCTCCCCGGCATCGTCGCCGGCGGGCTGATGGTTTTCGTCATGTCGCTTGGCTACTTCGTCACGCCTGCCCTGCTCGGCGGCACGTCCAACATGATGCTGGCCGAGATGATCGCCCAGACGGTGCAGTCGCTGCTCAACTGGGGGCTCGGCAGTGCGGCCGCCTTCGTCCTGCTCGTCGTCACCATGGCGCTCTACGCGCTCCAGCTTCGTCTGGTCGGCGCCAAGCGCCCCGCTGGAGGGCTCTGACATGCTGCTCGACTATGACAGGCTCGGATGGCTGCGCATGGCGCTTGTCGGCTTTACCGCGCTGGTCGCGGCTTTTTTGCTGCTGCCGGTGGTTTTCATCGTGCTGTTGTCGTTCGGCTCCTCACGCTGGCTTGCCTTCCCGCCGCCCGGCTGGACGCTGAAATGGTACGAGCAGCTGTTGGCGGACCCGACCTGGATCGATGCCGCGCTGACCAGCGCAAAAATCGCCGCCATGGCCGCCATCCTCGCCGTCATCATCGGCCTGTTCGCATCCTTCGGTTTGATCCGGGGTGAATTTCGCGGGCGCCAGATCCTGCGTGGGCTGCTGCTGACGCCCATGGTGCTGCCAGTGGTGGTGTTCGCCATCGCCGTCTACGCTTTCTTCCTGCGCATCGGGCTGGCCGGCACCACGATCGGCTTCGTCATCGCGCACACCGTCCTGGCACTGCCCTTCGCCATCATTCCGATCACCGCCGCGCTCGAGGGTTTCGACAAGTCCATCGAGGACGCGGCCATCGTCTGCGGCGCCAGCCCGCTGCAGGCACGGTTGCGGATCACCTTGCCCTCGATCCGGATCGGCATCTTCTCGGCGGCGATCTTTTCCTTCCTCGCCTCATGGGACGAGGTCGTGGTGGCGATCTTCATGGCGAGCCCGACCTTGCAGACCTTGCCGGTGAAGATCTGGGGCAGTTTGCGCGCCGACCTCAGCCCGGTCGTCGCCGCTGCCTCCAGCCTGCTCGTCGGCCTGACCTTGTGCCTGATGATCGTGACCGCACTCCTTCGCAGAAAATTATCGAGATGACCCGGCCATTCCTGTCCATACGCGCGGTGAGGAAGACCTTCGGCGCCTTCGTCGCCGTCCACGACGTCACCATCGATGTGCCCAAGGGCGAATTCCTGACCTTCCTCGGGCCGTCCGGCTCCGGCAAGTCGACGACGCTCTATGCGATCGCCGGTTTCCAGGACCCGACCTCCGGCGACGTCCTGTTGGAGGACACGTCGCTGCTTTCAGTGCCGTCGCACAAGCGCAATATCGGCATGGTGTTCCAGCGTTACACGCTATTTCCGCATCTGAGCGTTGCCGAAAACGTCGCCTTCCCGCTGCGCGTGCGCGGCCGCCCCGACGCCGAAGTGAAAAAGAAAGTCGCCGACATGCTGGCGCTGGTGCGGCTGGAGAATTTCGCCGGCCGCTATCCCGGCGCGCTGTCGGGCGGCCAGCAGCAGCGCGTGGCGCTTGCCCGTGCGCTCGCCTACGATCCGCCGATCCTGCTGATGGACGAGCCGCTGTCGGCGCTCGACAAGAAACTGCGCCAGGAGATCCAGGCCGAGATCCGCCGCATCCACCGTGAGACCGGTGTCACCATCCTCTATGTCACCCACGATCAGGAAGAGGCGCTCCATCTGTCGGATCGCATCGCCCTGTTCAAGGAAGGGCGCATCGAACAGATCGGCACCGGCGAGGACCTTTATCTCAGGCCGGCCAGCGAGTTCGTCGCCGGCTTCATCGGCAATTCGAATTTCCTGCCCGCCGAGCATCTGGAAACCGCCAATGGCGCGTCGACCGTACGCCTGGCCGACGGTTCGGTCGTGAGCGGCGTGAAGACGACGCAGGCCTTCGATCGCGGCCAGAAGGCGCGGCTGATGGTGCGCCCCGAAGCCTTCCGGCTCACGCCCGGACCTGCATGCGCAGCGCTCGCCGTCGAAATCGTCGATACCGCTTTCTTCGGCGACCGCAAGCGCGTCGTGGCGCGTACCGCCGGCGGCGATGAGATCGATGTCAGGCCGACTTCGGACGCGGCGGAACCGGATAGCGCGGATTGCGCCACTGGCAGGCGGATCTTTTTCGATCCTGCTTCCGCCTTCCTGTTTCCAGGCTGAAGGCCGCAAGCCTGCCCTTGGAAATGCGGCGGCAATTCCGCCGGCGGTCCGCACGGCCGGGCCTGTCGCTGGTGACGGCGAGCCACGGGTAGCGGCTTCGTCCTCGGGGAGTTTCGTACGCCTGCCGGCGCCCGAAACTCTTCACGGAAGGGGATCGTCCGCATCTGGAGAGCGATGGCAGGAAAGCGAACTTACGTCTGATTTGGAGAAATGCCGCTACGGTTCAAATCGTCCAGCCGTCCGGGAAGATGCAGATGGACACAATTTTCACGCTATAGCCGCCTGCGAGACCCTATAGCTTGCCTGCGAGATATTCTGAAATTCAGGCGACTTTCTCCACCTCGGAAGCGTCGCGGCGTGACATGAGTTTCTCGACTTCGATCATATGTTCCGTTCCCCAGGCGCAGAGTGGCTTCAAGGCTCCGGCAAGGGTCTGGCCAAACGCAGTGAGGGAATACTCGACTTTCGGCGGAATTTCCTTGAAGTCGAGCCGGTCGACGATCCCATCAGCCTCCAGTTCCTTGAGTTGCTGGATGAGCATCTTGTCACTGACATTGCCGATGGCGCGCCTCAGGTCACCATAGCGTCGGGCTTCGTGAGCAAGGTGGAACAGGATCAAAGGCTTCCACTTGCCACCGATGACAGCCAACGCAGCGTCCAGCCCGCAGATAAAGCTAGGTGTTGCCATTTCGTATGCTCCAATTAGTTCTTGCTAAAATAGCACTTACCAAAATGTGCATACTGGAAGAAAGAAAAGCAAGCCCCTAGATCGAAGCGATCATCATTTTCTAGGAGATCGAGATGGGCAGGCTTGAAGGTAAAATCGTCGTCATAACTGGCGGCAACAGTGGCATCGGTCTGGCTACCGCCAAACGGTTTGTGGCGGAAGGCGCAGAAATTTATATTACCGGCCGTCGTCAGGAGGAACTGGACAGGGCGGTCGAGGAGATCGGCTCCGCAGTGACAGCGGTGCACGGCGATGTTTCGCGTCTGGATGATCTTGATCGGCTGTTCGCGGCAGTGCGTGCAAAGAGCGGACGAATAGACGTTCTGTTCGCCAATGCGGGCTCGGAAAGCTGGCTCCGCTTGGCGCCATCGATGAAGCGTCATTCGATTTGACGTTCGACGTCAACGTCAAAGGCACGCTCTTCACGGTGCAGAAGGCGCTGCCGCTTATGCGGGCCGGTGGATCCATCATCCTCACCGGCTCGACCACCGGCTCGACGGGAACGCCTGCATTCAGCGTCTACAGCGCGACCAAGGCTGCAATCCGCAATTTCGCCCGAAGCTGGGCGCTGGACCTGAAGGGGGCAGGCATCCGTGTGAACGTGCTCTCTCCCGGCGCCACTGAGACACCCGGCCTCAAGGGTCTAGCAGAGGCTGGAGAGGAGGATGCCTTGCTGAAGGGCCTTGCCATGCAGATACCGCTCGGCCGTGTCGGGCACCCCGAGGAGACTGCGGCTGTGGCGCTCTTCCTTGCCTCGGACGAAAGCAGCTTCATGACCGGTAGTGAGGTCTTCGTTGACGGCGGAGCCGCACAAGTTTGACGACCCATCGAACCTCGGCCCGGCCATCGTTCGCTGGAAACGACCGGCCTGGTGCTTGGGGCGGCCAGGCCGGATCCAAGGGCTTATCCGAACGCGAAGCGGCCCGCCGGCTTTGAGCCTGGCGGGCCGTTTTGGTAAGTTTGGTTGCGGGGACAGGATTTGAACCTGTGACCTTCAGGTTATG